>CAUZKZ010000434.1:0-4998 GCA_963580345.1 Verrucomicrobiia bacterium
CTCAAGTCCTTCGCCTTCGCTGCCATCGGGAAATACAGCCGTCGCGTCGACCGGCCGGCCGCCGAGATCCTTCTGTCGCCGCTCCCCAATCGGGCCATAGCCTTCAAAGACCAACCCGATCGAGTCGAAGCGCTCATGACAGGTCGCGCAGCTTTCCTCCTCGCGGTGCTGGGCCAGCATCTCCCGCAGACTGAGATCGCCCAGCTGCGCTTCGTCGTCCGGCAGCTCGGGGACCTGCGGCGGAGGCGGCGGAATACGCTCGCCCAGCACGCGCCGGACCACCCAGTACCCCCGCTTTACCGGACTGGTGCGCAGACCGGGCGAGTTTGCGGTAAGAAAGACCGCCATCGGCAGGAGTCCGCCCCGGCCCGCCTGGTGGGCATTATCCACCCGGCGCCACGCTCGCCTTCCTCGGTTCCCTTCCGGGATCCCGTAGTGCCGCGCCAGGACCGGATTGACGAAGGTGTGAGTCCCTTCCACCAATTCCATGATCGAACCGTTGCGTTGCGCAAGGTCGGTCAAGAAGCGCACCGGCTCTTCGAACATGGCCTGGCGGAGTTCATCGTTAAACGCCGGGAAGCGCTCACGATTCACGCCGTTGTGCGAATCGAAACGGCGAAAATCCAGCCAGTTGCCGCCAAACTCGACCGCCAGTCGGCGAATGCGCGCGTCCTTCAACATTCGTCGCGTCTGTTGGAGAAGAACCTGCGCCTTGCGAAGGTCCCCGGCGTCAGCATGACGCGCGAGTTCGTCGTCCGGCAGACTGGACCAGAGAAAGTAGCTCAGCCGGCTCGCCAGTTCACGACCCGAGAGCGGCGTGGCTGCCGGCCCTGCTTCAACCACCGTGCTCCGAAAGAAGAACCGAGGCGAGACGAGGACACTGACAAATGTATCGCGCAGGGCGTCATGGTGACTCAGGCCTTCCTTCACCAGCGCACCGTAGAAATCGAGCATCTCGTCGCGGTCCTTTTCGGAGAGAGGCTGCTGCCAGGCACGCGCGGCCAGCCCCAGCAACGCCTCCAGGTGGTGCGGTTCTGCTTCACGCTCATCCTTTTCAAGACGCCGAACCCGTTCCGACATGTCTGCAAAGTAGCCGACGATGATCGGGTGGACCTTCTCGTCAATGCGCGCCTCCCGAACTTTGGCGAGGTAAAGCCTGGACAGTTTCTGCATCTTGGCCTCCGAAGTGACGTCGCTGTCCTGCCGGGCGAAGGCGAATTCCTCCGACTGCAAAAAGGCAGGAGCCTCCCCCCGTTCCAGGAAGACGAAATCGGCGAACTGCCGCACGGGCGTGCGGGGCACAAACTCCAGTTCGTGCCACATGCCATCGAGCATCTTCTGGTCCTCTGCATCCAGGATCAGATCGTAAAGCGGCGCGTCGTCGCGAAAGTAGCCGAGCATCATGTGGAATCCGGCACTCAGGAGCCGGCCCTTGTTGCGATCCTTGGGCGGCAGGAACATGCGTCCGCGCTCCGAGACGTAGAAGCCATCGGGAAAGATGCTGCAAAAGCGCGTAATCGCATCGCGAATTCTTGTGGTCTCGATTGATCCGTCCGGCTCGGGCAACTTTCCGAGCCTGCGGAGAGAGGCCAGGTCGCGGTTCTTCGAGAGGATGATAGCCTGGTGGCTGGAATGGAGGCCCTCCACACGGGAAGGGGCGTTCGAAATCGGGATAAGTTTGCGACGCTCGTCGATGACGAAGGCGCGGAGGCGTTCACAGGCAACGCGGACCTCGGTGCGAAGGGAATCCTCGATCGCCCCCGTGCCCGGAACAGGAAGCGCGTTCCAGCGCTTCCGCAACTCCGCGATCGGCCCGGCTTCGTCGCCGGTATCGGTGAGGATTGTCCAGACCGTGCCGAGATACTTGGAACTGACCTTCTCCGCCCGAGCGACCTCCTCAAGCGACAGCGCCGGATGATCCAGGACGGCCCGATGACGGAAGTGCCAGGCGGCGAGAAAGTAGTGGGCGAAGTCCGTAGGCTGACTCCGGTAGAAGTCGATGATGCGATGGACACAGTACTTGTCCCGGTCGGAATAGATGACAACGGGATGCGGCGCAAAGGCGAGTCCGTCAGGGAGGAAGAGCAGATGGTCCGCAACATGGCGGGCGGCTCCGAGATACTTCTGGAGAAGCGCCGGCGTGAGCGCGAGCGACTCCCCCGAATTGTCGAAGCCAGCCTCGTTGGCCGGGTCGACGGGGAACTCCCGCGTAGGCCGGATCTCGACCCCGGTGAGATCGTGGATGGAGTAGTCGTATTCGGCATTGCTCAACCGCCGCGCCAGAACTGGACCGGGATCGCCGGCCGTTCGATCCGCTTCGTAGCGGCGCAAGCGCTCGATCCAGCTCGTGACGTGTTTTCGAAGATTTTTGTCGGGATGTTTGTCCGCCTCCTCCGGGGGCATTTCGTTTGCATGCAGGCGTTCCATGACGATGTCCCAGTGACCGAAGTCGGAGGCCACCGCATCGAGAGAGCGGTAAAGACTCAGATCAAACTTGGCCTTGGGTTTTTCTCCCCCATGACAAGCGAGACAGTAAGTGCTCACAAACGGAACGATGGTCTTTTCAAATTCGCGGCTCAGTTCGTCGCGAACTTCCTCGCCCAGCAGCGGGGAAGGCAGGACGACGAGTCCGGAGAGCACGTGGAGCAGGGGGGGGAATTTCAGACCACGACTCTGCTCTCCGACAATGTCGAACGCAATCGAAAGTGACGGCTTTTAGCATTCTCGAGGGCCGAAAGCCCGTGCGTAGCCAGTCGAGTGCCGCTCGTTGCTCCAACACTGACCCGGCCAACGCCCTGTATCCTTGACCTCAACCGCGACGTGGCAAGGATGCGGGTCTACAATTCACCTGCCATGAGCCGTTTTACAGCTGTCGCCCTCATCTCGATCGTTACTGCCCAGAGCTGGACCGACTTCGTCAGCGCCGAACCGGCCTCAACAGACTGGCCGGTTTACCTTGGCGGCAAGGAGCGCAACCTTTACTCGCCGCTGAAGCAGATCAATCGTGAGAACGTGAAGCAACTCGAGCTCGCCTGGAGTTACGACACCGGTCACAAGGCCGAATACCAGGCCAACAATCTCATTGTTCGAGGGGTCCTCTACACTCCGACCGCTGCCCGCCAGATCGACGCGCTCAACGCCGCAACCGGAAAACCACTTTGGAGATGGGATCCCGCGAACGAGAAGACCGGTCGGGGCGGTCAACGCCAACGCGGATTGGTCTACTGGGAGAACGAGAAGGGTGGTGAGCGCCGCCTTCTTACCGGCCTGAAGGGCCATCTCTTCGCGGTCGATCCCGAGACCGGCAAGACCATTCGCGAGTTCGGCGAGAACGGATCGATCTCATTGGGATCCGGTCTGAATACACCCGGTGTCATCTACAAGGATCTCGTCATCGTGGGCGGGGCTGGCGGCGTCGGAGCGGTGCGCGCCTACGACGTCCGAACCGGAAAGCGCCGCTGGATCTTCAATCTCATCCCGCGCCCGGCCGAATTCGGGTACGACACCTGGCCCAAGGAGGCCTACAAGACTGCCACCGGCGTCATGCCCTGGTGCGGCCAGTCGCTCGATGAGAAACGCGGCATCGTCTACATCTCGACCAAGACCGCGGAGCCCGATTTCTATGGTGGAAAACGTCACGGCATGAACCTCTTTGCCAACTGCCTCCTGGCTCTCGATGCCGCCACCGGCAATCGCCTCTGGCACTTCCAAATTGTCCATCATGACCTCCTCGACAAGGACCTCCCCTGCCCACCGGTTCTCCTGACCGTGAATCATGACGGCAAAAAGATCGATGCCGTCGCCCAGGGGACCAAGCACGGGCTCCTCTTTGTCTTCGATCGCGTCACCGGAAAACCGCTTTGGCCCATTGAAGAACGGCCTGTTCCGCGATCCGACCTGGTCGGCGAGAAGGCCTGGCCCACCCAACCCTTCCCCACCAAACCAGCGCCGCTCATGCGCCAGCGCTACACCGAGGCCGACGCGTCCAACATCTCCCCCACCACCCATCAGCTCACCCTGGATCGCATCCGCGCCTCTCCGAACTTCGGCCCCTTCCCGGCACCCAGCTTGAAGGAAACGGTGATGTTTCCGGGATACGACGGCGGCATGGAATGGGGCGGCGGTGCTGCCGATCCCGACGGCGTCTACTACGTCAACATCAACGAGATGCCCTGGCTCCTGCAAATGGTGGAAACCAAGCGTGCGGACGGCTCAAAACCCGCCCCGGGCGAACGGGACTACCTGATCAATTGCAGCGCCTGTCACGGAATCGATCGCAAGGGCAATGTCCCGGCGGGCTTTCCTCCCCTCCTTGATCTTGCCAAACGCAAGCCCCGCGACGAGATCGAGAAGGTCACACGCCTGGGCGGAGGCCGCATGCCCGGCTACGCCTCCATGTCGGATGACAAACGCAAGGCCATCCTCGACTACGTGCTCAATAGCAACACCCGCGACGCGAACAAAAAGGACGAGGCTCCTGGCAAAGATGCGCAGCAGCCGACCTACGCCTTCGGCGGCTTTCGCCGCTGGCTCGATCCGGAAGGTTACCCCGCCATCAAACCACCCTGGGGCACGCTCAATGCCGTGGATCTGAATACCGGCGAGATCAAGTGGAAGGTCGTTCTCGGCGAGTATCCCGCCTTGACCAAGCGCGGGATTCCCCCAACCGGCACGGAGAACTACGGTGGTCCGGTCGTGACGGCAGGCGGCGTCCTCTTTATCGGTGCCACCGCCGACGAAACCTTCCGCGCCTTCGACAAGGACACCGGCAAGTTGCTCTGGAATACAACCCTGCCCTTCGGCGGCAACGCCACCCCCAGCACCTACATGGTCGATGGCCGCCAATACGTCGTCATCTCCGCCGGAGGTGGCAAGTCCGGCCGCCCCCGCGGCGGCATGCTCATGGCCTTCGCCCTGCCGCAGTCGAAGTGAGGTGGTCGTTATTATTAGAGGGACATATTATTAGAGGGACAGGTCATTTATTATTAGAGGGACAGG
>CAUZKZ010000435.1:0-4997 GCA_963580345.1 Verrucomicrobiia bacterium
GGTGAAATTACTGGAAGTATAGTGCAGTCCGCGGAAATTCGAAAATTCCAAAACCCCAGAACCACTCTAAATCAACGCAAAATCAGGACTTCCAGAAGCTCCGACAGACCCTATGGGATGGCTGTGTTTGGGTGACTTAAATTATGCCGCGCACTGTCTGACTCAACTCGTCTGAAAAGTCGAGACTTGAGACAGCCCAGCGGACGATTTTCGCTCCAATTCCAGCCTTTTCCAACCGGAGCGAACCCGGAAATCGGTTTGGCTCCCCGAATCAAGTTTCCTGCTCCCTGCTCCCGTTCCCGCCCCTGCTAGCGCTTGTCCTCCGCGAAGCGAAACGGCTTGCCTCCCACCAGGTCGGCGCTCGTGAAGGTCGGGCACCAGAACTTCTCGACGTGTTTCACCACCAGGTCGGTTCCCGTGAAGTGATCCACCCCGGGCGGACGCTGCGGGTTGTACATCGTGTCGGTCAGGTCGCGCATGAGGGCCACCTTCTTCCCCACCTTCACCATCTGGCGGATCCCGAATGGCCGTCCCAGCACGCACATGTTGAGATGCACTCCGCACAGGATCACGTTGTCGATCTTCCGGGAAGCGAGCAGGTTGTAGGTTTCCTGGCCGTTGTCGGTGATGGCGTCCCCCTTCCTCACCTCGATGGTCTTGATCTGCCGCGTCCACGCCTCACGGATCTCGCACTTCGGCTCCGGGCAACTGCACCCCATGTCCGAGTCGTCGATCGGCAGCACGCCCTCGAACGACGGGTCCGGCCAGCACCACTTCGTCCCCCAGCGGTCCTTGGTGCTCAGCTTCACCGGGGCCTTGGCAAAGGGAGCCTCTTGCGCAACCGCGCGCTGGGGAGTCCCCTTGTAGTACTCCACCACGCTGCTGGGAGCGTGGATGATGAAAACTCCCCTCTCCCTCGCCTTCTTGACGATCTCGTTCAGCGGGCCCGCCATCTCACCCACCCGGCGGGCGGCAGACTTGCACCAGTGGTCGTCCCACATGTCGCAGATGATGAGGGCCGTCCTGGAGGCGTCCCACCCTACTTTCTTCTCCTCCGCCTTGCCCGCCGCGTCCTTCGCGCGCGAGCGCAGAGTCAGGTTCAGTTCTTCCTCAGCCATCAGTCCGGTGGGCAAGCCCAGAGTAAACGCGATAAGAGCTGCAGGGCAAATTCGGGAGGACGCTTTCACTTCCCCAAGTTAGAGAGCGCGACTCCCCACCGCAATCAGGAAGTGCGCCCCGTCCCCCGGCCTCCCCGGACCTCGCCGCCACACCCTCACCGCCACGCCCTCGTAGCCCTGCCGGCGAATTCCGGCCGGACGCCCCGGAGACCCTGCCTCGGAGTCCACCGGGGCAGCGTGTCGCGACGAGGGTGCCGATCACGGCTCATCGTCTGGAGACTGAAATAGACCAAATCGGTCAGCCCCGACAATTGGACCGGTCTGACCTCGTCGATTCGATAGTCGGGAAGATAGCCAACCACCGCCAGGGCATCCGCGGAGGCCCGAACGCACAATCCGCAGTTCGACACGATCAAAATCCAGAGTATCAGTTTCGCCATTTTGCTGCCGAACAATGATGTAGCAAAGTGAACGCAAGCGGACAACGGAATCATCAGGAAGTTTCCTCCGCGCTCCGCTTCCGCGCCGTTCGCGGTGGATTTGCTTCAGCGCTTTTGGGACCGCGCCAAGGGCTAAAGGCGGTTAACTTTCATGGGTTTTGATTGAATGGTAAGATCTTGAATTGTCATCTCACCTTTGACTCGAGGCGGGTCATGGCGTCCGGCGACCAGTGTGTGCCCGGCATGGGCGCGATGCAATTGGGGGGAGCCGTCAGCGACCGCCCCCGCCTCCGGTGAGCGGGAGATTCACGCCGACCCGATAAATGTGGCGGGCCTTTCCGGCCGGAGGGGTGAGGTTGACAGTGGTGCTGCCGTTCTCTCCCGGGACGACGGAGCCCAGGTCGACGAAAGTGGCAGTGTCGAAACCGGGATTGTCCTGCACCTGGTAGAGGCGGGTGGCCTTGCTGTTCCAGGCGAGGTTGACGGTGAAGGTCGGTCCTGCTCCCTGCTCCACCAACGTGATCTTGAAGAAGTCCTCGGGATCGAAGGGGTCGGTGTCGGCATTGGCTTCATCGAGGTCGAGGCGACCGTCGCCGTCCGAGTCGCTGAATCCATTCATAACCCCGAGACTTCCGCCCGGCGCGTGGATGGCCTCGTAGGCGTCCGCGAGTCCGTCGCGATCGAAGTCCGTGCCAGGTGCTATGGAAGTGGTGATCACCTGCACGCCAAGCTCTCCGAGGTTGATCCAACCCGTGTTGGCGCTCCACGCGTATCCGGTAAAGGCAAGGGAACTCTGCCAGCCGACATCACCGTTCGCGTCGACTTCGGTGAAGTTCCATGCGGATCCGTTGTATTCAATGAAGCGGAGAGCGGAGTCAAGTCCGTTGAAACTGGAATAGCAGATGGCGGGATTTCCGGTCGGACCAAAGGTGAGGCAAGTCTGTTGACCCACGTTGACGGTCGTATCGACCAGGCTCGTATGCCAGGTGGAACCGTCGAACCTGGTGTAGCCGAGGTCGCGGGATGAAAAATCGGCACGCGTGATTCCGAAACTGATGGCAGGCTGTCCTGCCGGAGTGAAGGCGAGCGAATTGCCGCTGATGCCATTGGTGCTCGAGACTGGGGTGGAGATCTGCCAGTTTGCGCCGTCAAACTCGGCGTACTTCAAGTTCGTGTTGCTATGATAGGCGATGGCAGGATGACCGCCGGGGGTGAAGGCCAGGGAGGACCAGTGGCCCGTGAAGGGAGCGGTTTCGATGGTGGTGATCTGCCAGGCGGCTCCATCCCATTCGGCGAACTTGAGGCTGTTGGTTCCGCTGAGGGTGGCATCCACGAACTGCTGATAGGCGATGGCCGGGTTGCCCGAGGAATTGAACTTGAGGGAGGGATAGAGCCCGGTGTCGCCGTTTCCCTGGTCGTCGACGATCTCTGTCTGCCAGTTCGCTCCGTCGTAGACCGCGAACTTCAGGTCGGCACTGACCGTGTTGTCGTTGTAGGAATAGTAGGCGATGGCCGGATTGCCGCTGCGGGGACTGAAGGAGAGGGAATTGTATTGGCCGACTTCGAGGGCGGTATCGACGGTCTGGATGGTAGCGGGAAGTGGGTCGCCGGTCAGCACGGCGAACTTGAGATCCTTGCCGGGCCAGCTGTCGTAGAAGCTGATGGCGGGTTGTCCCGTTGCGTTGAAGGCGAGGGAGCACCAGCCCGGCGAGTTGCCACTCGAGACGTTCGCGATCTCCCAACTGAGGGCACCCGGGACGAGATTCTCGAGGGCGAGATTATTCAGATTTATCAGCGAGGCGATGCTCAGCTGGTTTCCCTGGTACTTGCTTTGGAGCGCCTCGTACTTCGATTCCACTTCGCTGAGCTTGTCCCAGACTTCCTGATAGGTCTTGAATGCCGGCGCGGGAGGGCCGGGTGGGGTGAGGGGGCCCTGGGCAAGGCCGATAGATGCCGAGAGCGCCGAGAGTCCGGCCATGGCGAGATGAATTCTCATGGCGGTTCGAACCTCCGCGTCAGGGATTGGTGAAGGGGCCGCGCTTCGCGAAGGCCAGAGGCGCGTCGTTTGAGAAGATTAGTTGCGGCTGCCCGGTCGGGGAAAACTGCAGGGCAGAGTTTCCGCCGAGCGTGGTGAAAAGTTCATCTGCCACCAGTTCAACTTTCCAGAGCGTCCCATCGAAGGTGGCGTAGTTTATCGGGGCATTGTTACTGTCCATGGAGTAGGCAATCGCGGGACGCCCGGCCGCTGAGAATGCGAGGGAGGTGTGTTCGATGTCGTCCGCTACCGGCGCGACAGCGGTTTTGCTCCAGGTGAGGCCATTGAAACTCGCGTACATGAGCTCGTTGGTCGAGTCATTGAAGTAACTGATGGCCGGCCAGCGCTGTGGTGTGAATCCCAGGGAAGCCGCGGAGCCGGTTCCGTTGGTTGCGTCAACGGTCGTGAATTGCCAGCTGGTCCCGTTGTGTTCAGCAATTCTGAGGTGACTTTGCCCGCTCGAGCTGTCTTCGTAAGCCACCACCGGTCTCCCGTCGCTGTTAAACTTGAACGCACAGAACTTGCCGGAGTAGTTCGGATGAGACGTCGTCTCCAGGTCTTGGTGAACCCAGATGGTGCCGTTGAACTCGGAGTACGACAGGAAGTGGTTGCTAAGATCGATTCGCGTATAGAAGATCCACGGTTGACCCGCCGGGGAGAACGCCATGGAGGCGAAGAGGCCCGCGGGGAGACCGGGAAATGGCGCCGTGCGCACCGTGCTCACCTGCCAACCGACGGAGGGATTGAAGGCGGCATACTTGAGCGATTCATCCCCCGGATCATGGAAGGCGATGGCAGGATGCCCCTGTGGAGTGAAGGCGAGTGAGATTTCGACTTCATTTCCGGAAAAGCCGCCTCCGGCCAGCGACGCGACGTGGGAAGTAGTCCATGAGCTGCCGTCAAAAACGGAGTATTTGACTTCCGGACCCGTGACGTAGTGCGCAATGGCGGGTTGGCCGGACGGCGTATAGGCCAGCGCGGCTGGAATACTGACTCCATCGAACGAGCCGACCGGGAGGTCTTCCCAACTCCACACCATTTGGATTAGTCCGGCCTCGACGAAGAGGTTGTTGATGAGCCCTAGTTGCACGATTTGGTTGTCCTGCTCGATGATACCGACCTCCAGAAGATCGGCCTTGGTCTCCAGCTCGCAGATCTTGTCGTAGATTTCCTGGAGCGTCTTCATGTTGGGCGCAGGAACACCGGGTGGCGGCGAAAGAGGACCTTGGGCCAGGAGCGGGGAGTTGGCAAAGAAGCCGACGAGGGCCGGCAGAATTGTGAGAGCTCTCATGGTGATTGAAGGTAAGCGTCCGGCCAACCCGTTGCGGAGTTTCTACCCCGGCGAGAGGCCTGGCCTATGCTCGCGGCCATGTCTTACCGACGCACGACTGAAGATGAGCGTAA
>CAUZKZ010000436.1:0-4970 GCA_963580345.1 Verrucomicrobiia bacterium
CGCCCCAGCGTTCTTCCACCGGCTTGTCGGTTTCCTCACCCCGGCGCACCGATTTCAGGCGCGCGACCTGCTCTTTCACGCCCACCACGCCGGCCCCCTCTTCCTCCATGTCGCGCAGGATCTCGCGCTTCTTCAGGAAAAGGGTCTCCCGCGAACCGGTCCCCCGCTTCTTGCGGCGCTTCCGCACCACCCGCATTCCCTCCGGCATTTGCTTCGAGGACGAATCCGATCCCTCGTCCGCGGAATCGGGTGCCTCGGGGGTGGTGTTCGTTTCGTCTTCAGGCATCTTGTCTGGTCAGGGAACAGAATAAACCACCCCTCCGCAACGGGCAAATCATCCGTTCTTTTCGCCGAAAGGGGCCGCCTTTCCCTTAATCCGCGCTGAAGACCCCTCCTCATTCGGAGTATCTTTACCAGGCGAATCCTTGCCCGGAGCGTCTTCGCCCTTTTGCCCACCGTCTTTTTCCTCCCCGGGTTCCGCTCCGTCCGCTTTCTCCTCCTCCGGATCGGTAAAGTCCCCTCCAATCCCTTCCCCATACCAGTTTCCGGCCTGAACTTCGCTCAGTTGCAGGTACTTCCGATCGCCTTCACCCGTCGCCCACCGCAAAGCAACCCGCACCCGGTGTAAATCCTTGGGATCGCTTTGTCCAAAAATCGAATTCCCCAACTCCCACTTCTTCTTATCCTGGGCCATGATCGACTCAATCCGGCGGCCATTCTCGGAGTTGAGCGGAACACTCACCCATTCCGATTTCTGCGTCCAGCGGAGTCCATCGCTCCGGGCCGGAAGAAACCGGACCGTGAACGTCGCCGGACCGGCAAGATCGGTATCCTTGCCGATCTGCATGTAGACTCGAAATATTCCCTCCGAAGCTCCGGACCCGCTCAGGAAGCGGTCCCACAATCCCGTCCCATATCTCACGAACGCTTTCCACTCCAGCACCCACCGGCCGCCTTGCTTTGCGAAGGCAACTTCCCGGTCGGGGTATCCCTCCCGGGAACCCGTCAACTCCTCGTCCTTGCCAGGCTTGGACACCTCCGATCCCTCTTTCTTTTCCGGCTCGGTCCGCTCTTCCCGGTCCTCTTCGTGCTCCGATTTATCGTTAATCTTCCAGATGGTCTCGATCACGGTGGGACCACCCCCAAGGTAAACGTCCATCCTCTTCAAAGCCACCTGAGCTCCTTCCGGAAGCGACCAGGGCAGATTGGCGCCGTAGTAGGCGGCCATGACCGGCGCCAGGCGATTGGGATCACGTACAAACTGGGTCCGCGCAATCGCGGTCTTGGCAGCGAGGAATCCGTCGAGCGCATGCCGGCATTCGGGAAACTGCTCAATGAGATACATCGAGATTTGCTCCTGCTTGATGCGTAGTTTCTGCTCTTCGAGTTCCCGCGCCTCCTCTTCATCCGTGGCCAGCTCCTTCCCCTCGTTCTTCAGGAAGATCAACATGACCATCACCACCACCGCCCAACCGCACAGAAAGAGCAGCGGGGTCATGCGGGTGCGTCTCCGCTTCTTGCGCCGCCGAACCACTTTTTTTCTTCCATCATCGGAAATCACCTCGTCTTGCCTCTTCCCGTCGCCCCCCTCCTCGGTTTCAGCTTCCACCACCGTCGCGGAGGCACGGGCCTCCGTGTTTATCACCACTTCCACCCGCTCCGCCGCCCGTCGACGCGAACTCACATCCCGCTGGATGAAGGTGCTCGTCGCCCGGGAGGCCAGACCAACCTCCCGCGGAGTGAGGCGAACCGAGTGGCCAAAATCGTATCCGCACTCCCCGCACCGCCGCTCGTCCTCTCCCCCGGATTCCACCGGGGCAAGTGCCCCACAGGAGGGACAATGAAGAACTTCCTGCGAAGATTCAGGCATGACTTGGGAGTGGATGGGAATCGGCCCCCGGTGATCCGCGGCCGGACGAGATATTCACAATCGCCCATGGCGCCCAGCCGTTCAAGCCTCTACCCAGCCGATCCCTACTTCAGATTAATCCAGTCGTTTTGAACGAATTCTACGATTTCAAACTGGTTGAATCGCGCCCCTTCCGGCCCCTTGCGCACCCGCACCGTCACCCTCCCACTGGTCCCGGGGACATCGCGCCCATAGTAGGTGGCGAGCATTTTCGTATCCAGGACCGTGTTTCGCTTGGCGAAGGCCCAGATGTAGACGCCCGGATCCCGGTGATGAAGGGCGTAGCACCGGTACTCCTTCTCCGGAAACTGGGGGGTGTAGAACCCGGAGACCGACACCACCGCCCGCATCAGCCGCGGCTCCTCGTCGTCCAGTTCTTCCGCCTCGCCGGGCAGCAACTCGCTGTACCCCTCGCTCGCCTCCCAGTCGTACAGGAACTTTCCGTCCCGCCTTATGAAATACGCGGCCGCCGCGAGGTGTTCCTTATCCAGCCCGGTCAGGACCAGGTAGGCCTTCTTCCCGAGCGCCGCGGCATGCAATTCGCGCGCGCTGGCGACATCGTATCGCGCCGGGACCGCCTGGCGCGCCCGCCACTCCTGGAAGCGGGCCAGCGACTCCGCTCCTTCCGGCATGAGGGGAACGAGATCCTCACCCTCGGCGGCCTTGAACGCCTCCAGGACTTCCGCCATGACCGGGAGGAGGTCCTCGGCGGCTGCCACGAATTCCGAAACTTCACTTGGCTCGAAGTCTTTCTTCACGAGGGTCCGCTGGGGCGTTTTGATTTTCCTGACCTGCTCCCGGTCGTTGAAGTTCATCGCCAGGAAGTAGGCCACCACCGCCACGCACAGAATTCCCGCCAGCACCCACCACAGCGACATGCTCTGGACCCCCGACCACGCCTCTTCTCCCTGCAGTCCCTGGAGCTTTTTCCGGTGCCGCCGTCGCTCCGACTTTTGCGCGCGCCCCCCACGAGGCGCGGAAGTGGCGCCCGAAGAAGCCGGAGTGACCGGCGTCAGCGGGACATCGTCCGAGAGGACCTCATCCCACTCCTCGCTCACCTGCGGCGGCCCCGACTCCTCTTCGAGGGCCCGTTCCCGGATCTCGGGACGGGCCGGCGCCGGCTTCGGATGCGGTCCGGGAGGCTCCTCTCGGGTCCGCTTCGCTTTTTTCCCCACCACCACCTGCCGCCGAACCAGCCCCGAGCTCTTCGGTTGCCTCGGGTCCGGGACCTGCCCCCGCTGACGCGCCTCCTGGGCCCGCGCCCTCCGCGCACGCCGGGAGGAATCCTCCCCGAATGAATCATCCCGGCGGCCTGATTTTCCATCTGCCACGAACGGAATTAACGCCCGCTTGATGGTGCGCGCCAAGCTAATTATTCACCTCATCCTTCGCAGCCGCGCGCCCCTCCAGCTGCGCGGCCAGAGCCTCCTCTACCAACCGGGCTGCCAGCGCCTCGGTGGCCCCGTCCAGCCTCTCCACCGCAGCCTTCAGGCTCGCCGCCGACCCGCCCTCCAGCCCCTCCCGCACCGCCCGGCGCGCCTGCTCGATCTCCTCTCGCTCCCCGGGATTCAGGCCTGCCCCGAACTCTTCCAGGGCTTCCTGCACCGCCGGCAACAACTCCTCCGCCTTCAGGCGCGCCTCCGTGAAGACGCGCGCCTTCATGTCTTCGAAGGCGTGCTCCACGCTCTCGCTCACCATCTGCTCCACCGCCTCATCGCTCACGTCCACCGCCGCACTCTCGATCTTCACCACCACGTCGCGCCCCGTCTCCACGTCCCGCGCCAGCACTTCGAGGATCCCGTTCTCGTCCAGCGAGAATTGCACTCCCACCCGGGCCTTGCCCCGCGGGGCCGAAGAAAATCGAACCTCGAAACGCCCCAGCTCCCAGTTGTCCGTAGCCAGTTCCCGCTCGCCCTGCAAAACCCGCACCCGCATGCCCTCCTGGCCGTCCCGCGCGTTGGTAAACATCTCTCCCGCCTTGCACGGGATAGTCGTGTTGCGGGGAATCAGGACATTCATCAATCCCCCCAGCGTCTCGATGCCGAGGCTCAACGGCGTGACGTCCAGCAGCAGAACCCGCCGGTAGGTGCCCGCCAGGATTCCCGCCTGGATGGCCGCCCCCAGCGCCACCGCTTCGTCGGGATGCTGGGAACAATCCGGCTCCCGCTCGAAGACCGCCGCCGCCAGGCGCTGCACAACCGGCATCCTCGTGCTCCCCCCCACCAGGACCACCGCCCCGATCTCGGCGGGTTGCAGGGCCGCAGCGCTCATCACCTCCCGGCAAAGCCTTCCCATCAGGGCCAGTTCCGCCTCCAGGAGCGCCTCGAATTCCTCCCGGCGAATTTCTTCCTCCAAACTACTAGATCCCTCGTAGAATGGCACCCGGAAGGTGGCTCGCTCCCGGTCGGAAAGCTCGCATTTCACCCGCTCCGCCTCCCTGGAAAACCGGAAATCGTGGGCCTCCGGCCTCTCCTCCAGCCCGGCCCGCCGGCACATCTCGCCCACCAGCTTCGCATCGAAATCGTCTCCTCCCAGCTGCGTGTCCCCCCCCGTCGCCAGCACCTCGAAGACGCCCTCCCGGAGCTCCAGCACCGACACGTCGAAGGTCCCCCCGCCCAGGTCGAAGACCGCCACCCGGCCGCGCTCCCCCAGCTTGTCCATCCCGTACGCCAGCGCCGCCGCGGTCGGTTCCGCCACCAGCCGCACCACTTCCAGCCCCGCCAGCTCCCCGGCCCGTTTGGTCGCCTCCCGCTGCGCGTTGTTGAAGTAGGCCGGCACCGTGATGACCGCCCGGCGCACCTCCCTTTCGAGCCGGTATTCCGCGATCCGCTTCAGCTCTTGCAGCACCTCCGCCCCCGCCTCCTCCGGCGCCACCGACCCGCCACCCTCCAGCCCGAAACGCACCTTTCCGTCCTCCCCCGCCTGCCATGGCGGGGATTTCTCCGCCCCCTCTCCCACCCGCCGACCTATCTGCCGTTTGGCGCTCCGCACCGTGCGCCCTTCCCCTCCTTCGCGAAGCGCGGCCCGCCCCACCCCCACCCCCCCCCCCCGGCCCCACCAC
>CAUZKZ010000437.1:0-4960 GCA_963580345.1 Verrucomicrobiia bacterium
AGCTCGGAGTGAAATACTACCGTTGGCTACGACTCGCACTCTACCAAGCCACTTGCTGGGAAGAGTCTCTCGACCAGCTACGCGCCCTTTACGCCGATTATTGATCCTGAGTTTCGGACACCGATGTCTGCTCGTCCCTCTGTTCTGCTCTGTTCTGTCGCTCTGTTCTCGCCGGCTAAAACCGACAGGTCCACCGGCACGAGAGACAGGGACGGAACCTTGCGCATGGATGTGGCGCGGGGCCAATTCGGGAATTTGGGTTGACACGCGGACAACCAATAGTTTCCAGTCGTTTCCTGAACCTGGTGCAACCTTGCGGAAATATCATACAGCTGGCTTTATGAGATTGGAAAACTTCGCTGACGCCACGGTGCTGAGTTCGCGGTCTTTTTCACCGATGTCACCGGCCGATCCGGCCGGCAACGCCGCGCTTTCGTCAAAGAGAGACTCCAAGTTGACGCGGCGCGCCAGGGTTTTCAAACCCGCACTGGTTGGGCTGGCCATCGGGATCGCTTTCTTCTGGGCAGGGCCGGCCTGGTCCGCTCCCACCACGGAGGCCGCGCCTCCGGAGGTGCTCCCGGCGACGGAGCGACTCCAAAATCCGCCCGCGCTCTTCCCCGAGTGGACCGCCTGGCTCGACAAGGAGATCGGGCGAGTTGTCGAAGAGCGGCCTTCGAAATGGGCCCATGACACCTCTTCCCATGAACATTACCTCAAGTCAGTAGCGCCCATGCGTTCCCGCTTCGCGGCGCTCCTCGGAATTCCTGTGGCAAGGTTCGGGAGTGATCCCCCCGAAGAAATCGTCCGGCTTGGCGAGAAGCCGATGGTGGGAGCGGGAGCTGGATACACCATCCGTGCGGTGCGTTGGCCGGTGGAAGGTGACCTGTTTGGCGAGGGCCTGCTCCTGGTCCCGGCCGGGAAAACATCGTCGGCGCGAGTCATGGTGATTCCGGACGCGGCGCAGACTCCTGAACAATGCGTGGGGCTCGACCCGGGGGTTCCGCCCGCATCTCAGGTGGCCCGGAAGTGCGCTGAAGCAGGAGCGACGGTGCTCGTCCCACGCCTCGTCGATCGAGGCGTGCAGCGACGGGGGCGTGAAGGATGGAGGTCCTATTCGCGGCAAGAGCTGACCAATCGTGAATTCCTGTATCGGCCGGGGTTCCAGCTTGGACGCCATCTGATTGGGACGGAGATAAGTATGATTTCCGCAGCCGCGGCCTGGCTGGATGCCGATGGCAGCTCCGCAGTGGGCATTTTTGGCTGGGCCGAAGGAGGTTTGCTGGCGCTTTACTCCGCGGCGCTGGAGCCGCGTTTCAAGGTCGCCGGCGTGAGTGGCTACTTCAGGAAAGACCGCCTTTTGTGGCGGGAACCCCTGGACCGGAACGTCTTCAACCTGGTACGCTGGTTTGGCGACGCCGAGATTGCGTCCTTGATCACACCGCGGACCCTCCTCATCGAAGCGGCACCCGGTCCGGAAGGCGTGGTCGCCAGCCCCGGCGGGGCCAACGGGGTCCTGTCTTCGCCGCCACCCGAGGAGGTTCGCGATGAGTTCGATCGCGCGGTCGCCCTCTCGGAGGGTTTGCAGCCCCGTCCCCGCCTCGAGTTTTTCGACTCGGACCAGCCGGGAGGCAACGCACTACTCACCGCCTTCCTCGGCGCCCTGGGCCTGGACGTGAAACCACCCGACTCGGGCCAGGTCCCCACTTATCAGCGTCGAGGTTGGGACGCGGCCACGCGCCAGGCCATTCACCATCAGCAAATCGATCGCTATTACCAGTGGCTGCTGCGGGAGAGTCCCCACCTGCGGCGGGCGTTCATGAAGGACCTCAACACGGAATCCATTGATGCCTATGTGAAGTCGGTCGAACCGCATCGCGAACATTGTCGTCGCGAGATCCTGGGTGTCTTTCCGGATGAGCGTTTTGTCGCGCCGCGCCCTCGGACCCGGGTGGTACACAAGGCGCCGACGTGGACAGCCTATGAATTGGTCCTGGATGTCTTTCAAGGGACGCACAGCTACGGCTACTTGAACCTCCCCAACGATCTCAAGCCTGGAGATCGCCGGCCGGTGGTATTTTGCCAACATGGCGGAGGTGGGAATCCGCGCACTGTGACCGTGGGCGACGACCCCACCTATCACGGATTCGCCGGCAAACTGGCGGAGCGCGGCTTTATTACCTATGCGCCCTCGAGCCTCTACGCCGACGCCATCGTGCGACGGTGCAACGTGATCGGGAAGACGCAATACTCCGTCATCGCCGCCCAGTATCAACAGGTCATTCGCTGGTTGAAGTCGTTGCCCTCGGTCAACCCGGACCGGATCGGTTTGTACGGGTTGAGTTGGGGCGGGAAGACGGCCATGCGGCTGCCGATCCTGGTCCCCGATTTTTCCCTCACGATCTGCTCGGCAGACTTCAACGAATGGATCGCGAAGACCGCTTCGAGCCGGGATGAAGTGAGTTACGTCTTCCAACCTGAACCTTACATTTTCGAGTGGAACCTGGGCACCACTTACGGGTATGCGGAGATGGCGGCCCTCATTGCGCCGCGGCCCTTCATGGTCGAGCGCGGACATCAGGATCTCGTGGGGACCGACGATTGGGTTGGGCTCGAATTTGCCAAGGTCCGCCACCTGTACGCGGGCCGCCTGAAGCTTCCCGACCGATGCGCCATCGATTGGTTTGACGGCGGACACGAGATCTACGGGGTGGAAACCTTCCGGTTTCTTCACAGGCACCTCGACTGGCCGGAGCAACGGCCATGATGGCAAGAGCAAGCTCGGGGACTCGACTGGAGCGGGAAAAACAGACGGCGTGGGTTCGCGTGGCGGCACCGCAAGAAATCAGGATCGACTCCACGGGCCGCGCAGGCTGAAATTGCGGAATGACAGCCAGCTCTGGCCACCTTGGCGCCAATTCTCCGCTGATTGGAATCTTGCTGGCATTGGCATGGGCCTTGTTTCCGCCCTCGGTCTCTGCGGAGCCGGGGCATGAGGGCTGGCAACTATTGCGCGCGCCGGGATTCTGGGAGAAGGAGTTTGGCGGTACCATCGAATCGCACGACGGTTACGCGTGGTATCGCTGCTTCGTGAAAGTTCCCTCCACTTGGAGAGGCAAGACCCTCACCCTGGAACTTGGACCGATCGATGACTGCGACGAGACATTTTTCAATGGGGTCCAAGTCGGTGGCCTGGGGACGAGGGAGCCGTTCAAGACTGCTTCGGGGGTGCCTCGTCGTTACCAGGTCGATCCGAAACATGTGCGGGCGGGTGCCTACAACTTGATCGCAGTCCGCGTTTTCGACCACGGGGGGGCCGGCGGATTCGGCGGAACCTCGATGGCGATGTTCACCCCTGGCGGCGACGATGAGAATTCCGCTCTGCAACTGAATGGAAACTGGCAGTTTCGCATCGACGACGATCCGAACTTTGCCAAGTGGCCGGCGGGCGATCCGGCGGGAGCGCGAAAACTGGCGCACGCTTTTGTGGGCCTCTCCGCTTCGGACCTCGGGAAACCGGTCAAATATGAACTGCTTCCCGGAACCAAGGCCTTGACCATGCGAGGCGATATCGCCTCGCAGTTGGTTGACGGTGCGGACCGGTTTCTTCTGCGTGAGATCGAGGCCTCGGTGGCGAAACGGGAAGCGCACTGGAAGCGAGATTTTTCGTCGGGCGAAGCCTATGACAAATCGATCGCGCCGAATCGGGCGCGGCTGTCTGACATTCTCGGAATGCGCGATGGGCGGCAAAAGGTCGACGCCCTGCAGTACGTGAGTTCGACGACGAGGGACGCGGTGGTGGCCAAGGCCGGGAACTACGATGTCTTCGCAGTCCGCTGGCCGGCCGCGGGCAACATGCATGGCGAAGGATTGTTGCTCGCGCCGCGGGGGCGCAAGCCGGTGGCCTACATCGTCGCCATTCCCGATGCGGACCAGACCCCGGAGCAACTCTGCGGTATGGCTGAAGGGGTGGCTCCGCACTCTCAGTTCCCGCGCCAGTTGGCCGAAAACGGCTGCCAGGTCGTAGTTCCCATGCTGGTCAGCCGCGCGCGCGGACAGTTCTCGTGGCACGGCAGAAAACACGGTCTGACCCATCGCGAATTCCTTTACCGGACGGCTTATGAACTCGGCCGGCACCTGATTGGTTATGAACTACACAAGGTCCTCGCCGTGGTCGATTACTTCAAAGCGCAGAGCGCCGGTGAAGAGAAAGCCCCTGGAATCGGGGTGTACGGCTTCGGAGAAGGAGGCATGCTGGCACTCTATGCCGGGGCGTTGGACCCCCGCATCGATGCCGCGGTTGTGAGCGGACATTTTCAAAATCGCAATACGCTTTGGAGGCAGCCGCTTGACCGGAACGTGTTCGGCCTCTTTGAGCAATTTGGGGACGCCGAGCTTGCCGCCATGGTAGCACCGCGCAAGTTGATCGTCGAAGCAGGGGACCACCCGGCCTATGAACTTCCACCAGGGACAGGAGGAGGCGGCCCGGCAAAACTTGTGACGCCCGATCCTCAAGACATCCGGAATGAGGCGGACCGGGCCAGGGCGCTGCTGAAGGACTGGGCCGAGGCGAAAAGCTGGCTGACTCTGACCGGCGACGGCAAGGGCGCCTTCGGCCGAGAGGACACCGCGCGCGCGCTGTTTGCCGCCCTGGCACCAGGAGCGAACTGGGCGGCCCCCGCGGTCGATCCTCCGAAGCCAAGGGGTGAACCGACTCCACCCGATGCCAGGCTCGAACGCCAGATGCGCGAGATCGACCGGCACACTCAGGCGGTCCTGCGCGAGAGCCAGTGGGTGCGCAAGTCGTACATGTCGAAGCTCAACACCAAGTCGATTGCTGATTACGAGAAGTCAGTCGAGCACTATCGCAATGAGTTCCGGCACGAGGTGATCGGGCACTTCGATCACGAGTTGCTTCCCCCGAATGTCCGGACCCGCAAGATGATGGAGACCGAAGCGGTCA
>CAUZKZ010000438.1:0-4925 GCA_963580345.1 Verrucomicrobiia bacterium
TTGGAATACGCAAGGTTCAAGAGCTGGCATCACGAACCTATCCTGCAAATCCGGAGGCTCTTGTCTAGCAGAAACGCTCAATCGAAGATTCTATCAGCTTCGCAGCATTTTTGGCCAATCACCCTGGCGAGGAGGGGGCTCGAAGCCTCTCCCTGGTGGTGCCGCGCCGCTCCATCGCCTGCCTCTCCACGGGTCAGCACCGGCGGCCGGAGAAGATGAGGGAGTTACCGGTTGCGGCGCTTGGGAACAGGCGCCAGCGAGGCCGCTTCGCGCATGAGATACACCTTGGCGGGACGCCGCGGCTTTTCGCCATCGGCGCGGTAGATGATGACGTTGGTCCGCTCCCGGGCGGTGTGGGTAACGACCGAATCGAAGATCTTGTGCCACTTGCCATTGCCATCCTTGAGGGCCACCACGAGGGGAGCGTCGTTGATGGCGGTGCCCCGCTGTCCCTGCAGGAGGGATCTCCCCTTCGGCAACTTGATATTCTTACCGTTGAACTGAACGCCGACCGTCCAGGGAGAGACGTTGACGATGCGCACTGTGCCCGGCGGGAATGCAGAGAGATCGTCGGGGAGGGTCAGGCTCATGGCCTTCGTCCACTTCTTTTCCCTCGGATCGCGCCACAGCAGGGCGAGGGCGTGGGTAGACTTGGGCATCTTCACCCCGTGCCAGGCCTGGGAGTTCGGGGCTCCGTCCTCGGCGGAGTGAAGGCTCACCGTCCCGGCCCCGGCGGGAATGGCGGCACTGACGTTGTCGAGTTGCAGACGCACTGCATTGCCCTTCTCCTCCCCTTCTGAATTCAGCTGCACGACGCGCCGCGGCGGGATGCTGCCGGCGGGCGCTTCCTGTTCCACCCGCACTCCGTTAATGATCTTTTGGATAAACGGGGGAGTTTCACCCACCGCGAGGATCCGTAACATGCGGGTCGGCTTTTCGTCGTCATCCTGCGCGACGACCGGCCCGGCGCAGAGTGAGAGCAGCACGAGCAGCCCGACGGGCCGATGGAGGGAAGGATGTCCTTTCATCAGATTTCGCCTGGATTCAACCACCGGAAGGACTGAATTGCAAAGCGCCTTCCAAAATCATTTTTCTCGTCCGTAAGATCGGGATTCAGGCCTAATCTGGTGGGATTAACCGGAACGGGGGTGCGCTGCACCACCACCTCACACCAGGCCCGGGCCAGGATCGCACCGTTCTCGTCGACCGAATCTCCGTAGGCGCGGATCATGAAGGTATCAGAACGGGCCGTGAGGGCCGGTCCCACCACCTGCAGGAGATCGCCCTGCGTCAGATATCCCGGGGCACCCCACGCCTTGGAGGCCGGCTTGAGGCTCTGCTCCAGGCGGGTGGGATCCTTGATATTGTCGGGGTGCTGGTAGTCGTCCAGGGATTCCTCGTTCTCGAGAGGATAGACGATTTCGAAATCGGCATTGAGCCCGGCGGCCTCGATGGCGGCCTGCAGAGCCCCCTGATGACCGGCCTGATCGGACTTCCTTTTCACCAACCGCCGGTTGACGAAATCGGCCAGGGTGAGGAAGGGACCACGTGCCTTGACCTCGCGCACAATTTCGGAGGCGAGGAGTTCCAGTTCCGGGTCGGAGAGGGATCGGAAGCCGGACCAGGCGGCCGGGTCGTCGGCCGCTCCATCGAGCAGTTCCCCATCCGGGGGATTGATCACGCGCGGGAACGGGGTGTGATCCGGCGAGGCGTATCCGCTGTTCCTGGTCGCGGCGAGAAGAGCCTTCCAGGCCTCCACGCTGGTGGAATTGACATTGAAGCCCCCGTGCAGAAGGAGGTGATAGGCGGCGCGATGGAAGTCGCTGAGTTCCTCCGGCCCCGCCAGGTCCCGGGTCCGGTCGGCCAGCACATGCCGCCCGTTCGGAAGCGCCTCGTTGACGGGATCGTCCAGGAACCTCCGCTTCTCGGTTTTCGATCCGGTAGAGAGGAAGAAGCTGTCCCAAAGGTTGTGGTTCGCCTCGTAGGAGAGATCGTAGACGAGGTGATCGGTCTCGGCGTAGTTCTGTGCGAGGGCGCGGCCGAACCTGGCCCACTGTTCGCGCCCGCCGGAGCGCTCCCCGTCGGGTGACCAGCCGAGGTGCGCGGAGTCCCAACCCGTGACGGCTTCCTCGCTTTCGGACTCGAACTCCGGAGCGGAGGACGCAGTGCCGACCCGGGGATCGACGAGGGATTGTCCCACCGCATAGGCGGGGTGCCATGAGAACTCCGAGAGCTTGGCATGCTGGAGTTGGGCGAGCGACATCACCCCGGTCCCGCGGCGGGGAACGTCGAAAAGGATATTCCGTTGCCGGCCCTCGATGGGTTGTCCGAAGGGATTGCCGTGGAAGCGGCCGTCGCGCGGGACGGGCATCATGTCATTCCAGGACACGGCCTGGTCGAAGAGATCCCGTGTGTAGGATCCGAAGAACCAGGGGCCACTCCCGGTCCGGGCGATCTCGCCGGCGAGGTTGTCCCACGGGGTTCGAAACGAGTAGGAAGCGCGCGGATTCCAGTTCGCGAGGTGGGCCGTGTCGAAGTGCGGCTCGTCCTTGAGTTCTCCGGAGTTGAGGAGGTTCGAGGGGTGCTCCTGGAACCACCGGAGCCGGTAGCCATCCCGGGTCCGGACGTTGGGGATCGGTCGGGAGGGTTGTCCCAGACGCGGGAGCCACCGCGCCGTGGCCAGGTCGGTTTCGTACATGGTTTCGCGGCTGTTGCGGCTCCAGGCAAATCGTGGCTCGCGGCCGGCCCCGAACTGCATCGAGCAGGACACGTAGGAGACCTGCGGCAGGAGGTCGAAGCTCTGCGGCGTGATTCCGGACTCGCTTCCGCGATCCTTGAGCATCATGCGGAAGTCGTCGGCCTGGTTCTTGATGTTCCAGCCGCGCTCGTTCTCGGCGTCGGTGCCCACGAACCAGTAGGTGGTCGGGTAAAAATTCATGCCGCCGTCGAGTTCTGACGCGGTGAAGTAGTAATTTAGATCCGGATCGGGAGCGACCGAGGCGCTGAGGGTGTTTTTTTCGAGGGCGTTGTTGTCATATTCCGCGGCCTTGTCGGGAGTGAACACCAGGCACTCCCCGGGTCCCAGGGTGGTCTTTTCGAGGGCGAAGTAGAAACTCCCGATATAGGGATCCTTGTAGAGGTTGCTGTCGAGAATCGACTGCCCGGGATGAAGCTCGTTACTTCGCCCGCCCACGAACCAGATCCAGTACCACAATCCGGCTGAGATCGGGCGGCCCGTGAAACGGTCGACCCGGATACCCTCGGTGGCCATCTCCTTTCGTCCATTCACGTGCAGTAGGACCATCAGGTCCTCCACTGTCAGCTCGACGTTGTAACAATTCCACAGGACTACGCGCGGGTAGGCATGCAGGCGAATGTTGAAGAGAAAGATCGAACCCGGGGGGTTGCGGTGCCAACTCACCACCGAGTACATGGAACCCTCCACCAGGACCGGCATGAGGTTCGGTGCATCGAGGGAGGCAATGCTGGCGGGTTTCAGGTTCGCCGAGGCCTGCCCCTCCAGGTCGATATTTCGTGGCCTCGGTTCGGGCTTGGGAACGATGGCTTGGACGCCGGCGTCGCCCTGGGGCACCCCCTGGCTGAGAAGAGCCCACTTGCGGAGCAGCCCGAATTTCGGTGAGGTGAAGCGGTGGCGGGTGTTCGCCCAGACCAGTTCCTCGGACCGGGCCGCTTCCGGGTTGGCAGGACCAATGATATTGTCTTCGTCGGAAATCCCCTGCGTCCATTTCGTCCCCTCGCCGTTGATGGCCCCGTTGCTCTGAAAATAGGCGGTGAGGTCGCGCTTCAGGCCTCCGTTCTTCACGTCGGCCAGCACGGAACGGGAATGCACGGTGAGATCGTGGAAGTGCGCTTCCCGCCACGTCTTGGCACTGCGGTCCAGGAGATCGACCTGTCTGGCCGAGACCAGTGCGTCCTTCCGATTTTCCTCGATCCGCTGGGGCGGTTCCCCTCCGGCCGACATCACCTCGGAGTTAGCCTCTTGCGAGGTCATCACCTCGAAGAGGTCCCCCAGCTCGTCATCGGGACTGGTCTCGTGCCGGTTTGGGGTGGCGATGTTGGCGCGCGTTCCGAGATCGCCGACCCAGTAGGCGTAGTGCCCGCCTTTTCCATCGGAAGCGACCGGGACCCGCTCGACGTCTACCCCACCTTCCCGGAGGCGCTCCTGGTCGTCACCCAGGGAACCCGGACCGACCATCCTGACGGGCTTGCTCAAATCGGAGTCGGGGCCGAGTGGTTGACGAAAGTTCGAGGCCGACTTACGGCCGCCTTCGTTTCCGCTCACCAGGTAGGAGATCGACTCCTTCTCGCGGTCCCAATTCTCGAGGTCCCTCCGGTCCTTCAATCCCCCGTTGATGTCGTCGCGCACCCAAAGCGAGTTGCCGTCTTCGTCGAGGTGACTCCAGACCCCGACCCAGTGCGGATGGCGCACCCCGTCGATGGATGGAGAATCGGGATCGGAGTCCAGCAGCGCGGCGGGCGCGGAAACCCGCTGGTCGGGACCGAGATGCTTCTGCAATTCACCCAAGGCCATCATCATGGCGAGCCGGGCATTGGTCCTGGCCTCCAGATCGTGACTCGACTGCGACGAGGACCGTACCGTGATGACGGAGAGGGAGAGCATTCCCAGCATGACCACGGTCAGGAGGGCCAGGAGCGAGATGGTAGAGACCAGCGAGAACCCGCCTCCCGCATCTCGTACCGCGGATTGCGGTACTCGAAAATCTTCCTGCCTCGGCACCATAACAACTGGATATACATTATCCATACCGAAAGCGCGAATTCAATTAGGGCTTCCTGAAAAAGTCGGCGCGTGAGAACCGCGTCTCGTGGAAGCCTTCGAGTTTTAGAGCTGGGACTGGGACTGGGACGGCTGCGGGCTCAGGCTGCGAGCGAGGGGCGCTTAT
>CAUZKZ010000439.1:0-4920 GCA_963580345.1 Verrucomicrobiia bacterium
CCACCACACCCCGAGTTGTTGGAGATCGCGAAAACGAAGCGCTCGTCCGTCGCCCCGGCCCACAGCGAGGTCTTGCCGAGCCGCGAGTGACCAAGCACGCCCACGCGTTTCCCGTCGACTTCTTCCACTTCTTCCAGAACATCCAACAGCCGACTCAGTCCCCAGGCCCATGCCGCGACGGTTCCCCACTCGTCCGGCTTGGGCTTTCCCTCCGTAAAGAGCGGGTGCACCCCGTTCTTGAATCCATCGTCGTAATCCGGATCGATGTTTCCGCAGCAGGCCGTCGCCAGGGCGTATCCCCGCGAGACGACCATCTCCGCCGACCAGCGCCCGGCCGCGCTGCCGCGAATCTTCTCCGCCAACTCCTTGTTGTCGCCCTCCTTTTTCCCGCCCAGCACGAAGCCCTCGTTCAACGTGATGCGTGGATCGGCCTCCACCGTCTGGTTCCCGCGAAAGTTCAGTCCCAGAAAGGCGGGCACCGGACCGTCGGCTCCTTTCGGAAGGTAGAGCAGGAGCCGCACTTTCGGCCCCTTGTCCTTCGCAAAGGTCACCACGTACTCGCGCCGGATCGCCTTTCCGTTCAAGGCGTCCTCGACTTCCTTGTCGAGTTTGAACGCCATCTCCTCCGGTTTCCCGACCGGAGCCTTCCCGAACATCTGCTCCGCGAAGAGCTTCAAGGTCGCAGGCCGCCCCTTTTCCCTCCACTCCTCGGAAGTTTCGATCCTGGTGCCCCCGTGCACTAGGAGGGGATCGGGCAGCCTATACTCCCGAATCTTGGCCTCATCGTAGTTCGGAACGAACTTCTGCGCGTGGCTCGGCATTGGGAGGCTCCAGGCCGCCGCCAGGAGCGGCACCGTCACGAATTTCATGCTCTTCATGGTCTGAATCTATATCGGCGGTCTGGGCCATCACTCCGCGACGACCGTCACCGGCTTCACCGCCAGGATTTTCCGCAATTTGCCCGTCACGTAGCGCACCTCCTACTCGCCCGCTTCCTTCGGGGCCCTGATCGTCCCGGGGCTACCGTTCCGGGCGTAGACATATGTTCCCGACGCTCTCGCACCAGCCCCCTTCTTCACGATTGCAACGAAGTCCCGCTTATTGTTCGGCCCGGTCCATTCCACCTCGAACTTCTCCCGGGCCACCACCTTGGCCGCCACCGTGATGGCAGCCTTCGCCTCGAGAATTCGAATCGGGCGGGACGCCAGGATCTTCTTCTTTTTCGCGCTGACATACCTGACCTCGCCATCCCCCGCCGTCTCCGGCGCGGTGAGTTCCTGCGGACTCTCCTTCGAAGCGTAGGAGTAGGCCCCGTATTTGCTCCCCGCCTCCCCTTTCATCACAATCGTGATGAAATCTCGCGGATTGATCGATTTGGTCCACGCCACCTTGGCCGTCCCGCCCGCGACGATCTCGGCCGGTGCCGTCAACTCGACTTTCGCCTCGATGACCTTGATCTCCGCGCTGGCGAGGGTCTTGCCGCCCGGACTCCCGACGTAGCGCACTTCACAAACACCGGCCTTCTCCAGCGCGTTGATCGTCACGGGACCCTTCACTTTCTTGGGGTAGGCGTAGGACTTGTAGGCTTTCACAGCCGCCCCCTTGGGAACAATCGTGATGTAGTCGCCCTGGTTTCCCGGACCGGTCCATTCTATCGACATCTTCGATCCCGCAATGACTTCGACCGGAGGCTTCACGGTAGCGGACGTCGGGGTCACCTTGAGGGCCGCCCGGGCGAGCGTGATCGATTTTGGGCCGGTCACGTAGCGGAGTTCATACGCGCCAGGTCCCACCGGGGCGCGCAGCTTGGCGGGACTCCCATTGCGGGAGTACACGTATTTCCCGTAGGTTCCCTCCTCCGCTCCTTTCGCCACAATCGTGACGTAGTCGCCTTTGTTATCGGGTCCGGTCCAGTTCACCGCGAATTCCGATCCCGCTCCCACCTCGGCCGGACCCGACACGGTCGCACTGATCGGCTCCACCAGGATCTCGGCGCGTCCCAGCGTCTCGCGAGTCCGGTCCGCCAGGTAGCGCACCTCACACTTGCCGGCCTTGATGGGCGCCAGAAGTTCGAGAGGATTGCCGCGGCTCACGTACGTGGAATTCTCCCATTCGCGTTCCTTCGTCCCTTTCGGCACAATTGTGATGTAGTCGTTCTCGTGAGTGGGATCGCACTTCCACTTGACCGGAAAGCGTGTCCCGGCCGTCACCTTGGCAGGAACGATCAGGGTGGCGGGAAGCCGCTTCTCGACTTTCGGCTTCACCGGCTCGGCCGCCGCCGTCACAACCTTCACGACCATCGCGAGGGCGTCCTTCAATCCCGCCGCGTCCTGCGCGGCGAGGAACTGTCCTCCCGTTTCCTTTGATAGGCACTCGATTGTTTTGGCATCTTTCGCCACGAGGTCGAAGGCCACCACGTGAGCCGTGAAATTAATTCCTTCCTGCTCGAGTTTTTTGGCCAGAGCGCAGACATCGCCATCGCAGTTCTCGATCCCGTCGCTTACCAGGATGACATTGGACTTCGCCTCGGTGTAGGCCAGGGCCTGGGCTGCCTGGTTGACCGCATCGGTCAGAGGGGTCTTTCCTTTCGGCAGGATGTTCATCACCACCTCGAGGAAGGCCTTGCGATCCACCTTGCCGGGTTGGATCAGCAATTCGATGTCCTCGCAATCTCCTTTGCGCCGGTGGCCGTAAGCCATCAGTCCCAACTGCAGTTTCGGATCGAGCGACTGCAGCAATCCTTCGATCGTTTCTTTCGCAATGTCGATCTTGGCCTTGCCCTCGATTTGCCCCCACATGCTGCCCGAGGCGTCGAGAACGATGATGGTCTTGCCCGCTTCCTGCGCCAGAGCAGGCAGCCCCGGCAACGCGAGCCCGGCGATTGCCATGACGGCTGATAAAATGCTGTGCTTCATGCTGGCACGCTAGCGAGGCCACCAACAGGGGCGCAAGCGGGAATCTGATCTCCCCGCGATTCTTACCCTCTGCTGGGCCCCATGTAATTCTTCGCAACGATCACGTTATCAAAGGACACGACCTTCAGGGGGCCATTGTCCAGCGGTCCGTAATATAATCCTCCAGCCTCTGGGCGGTTTTCATCGATCCGCTTGCTCTCCCACCCCGGGTCCTTCTTCACAGGTCGGCCTCTTCCCGGTGCTTTCCGGGTGCAAATCCCGATAAATTTAGGGTGCAAGACCCGTTTACTTGGGGTTAAACCTAATCCGTTATGAGCAATTCGAACAGACGCCGCTTCCTCAAGCAAACTGCCGCCGCCGCCGGGGCCTCCCCGCTGATCTTCGGTACGAAATCTTCAGCCCAAGTCAAGGGAGCCAATGATCGCTTCCGCATCGCGGTGGCCGGACTCAACGGCCGGGGCGGTTCCCACATCGACGGCTTCAGTGGCGTGCCCGGCGTCGAGATCGCCTACGTGGCCGACCCCGACAAGAATGTCCTCGCGAATCGCCTCAAGAACGTCCACGACAAGGGCCACAAGAACTGCAAGGGCATCGTCGATATCCGCGAAGCACTCAAGGATCCCGACGTCGACGCCATCTCGATCGCCACCCCGAACCACTGGCACTCCCTCATGACGATCTGGGGCGCGCAGTCCGGCAAGCACGTCTACGTCGAGAAGCCCATGAGCCACGATGTGGTGGAAGGCCGCGTCGCGGTGGAAGCCGCCAGGAAATACGGCGTCGTCATCCAGCACGGCACCCAGCAACGCAGCAGCGCCGGAGTCGCCGGCCTGAACGAGGCCATCAAGTCCGGCAAGTGGGGCAAACTCAAGATCTCCTACGGGTACTGCTGCAAGCCGCGCGGCGGTATCGGGCACAAACCCATTTCTTCCCCTCCCGAAAATCTCGACTGGAATATCTGGAAGGGCCCCGCCGTCATCGACCAGTTCCACGGCAACTACGTGCACTACAACTGGCACTGGTTCTGGAAGACCGGGAACGGCGACCTCAACAACCAGGGCACCCACCAACTCGACCGGGCCCGCTGGGCGATCGACAACGACCAGACCCACCCGGTTCGCGCCATGGCGATCGGCGGCCGTTTCCAGTGGGACGACCAGGGGGAGACGCCCAACACCATGTTCGGAATCGCCCAGTATCCGAACGGCCAGTACTGCTTCTTCAACGTCCGCAACGTCAACTACAATGGCTACCCGCGGCAGGTCGAAAACGAGTACTACTTCGAAGACGGCGGGCGCATCATTCGCGACCAGTACTACAAGAAGGGCAGCGACAAGGGCGAAAAAGTCAACGTCCCCGCAGGCAAGGTCACCCCCGGCGGGAACTGGGCCAGCTTCGTGACGGCCTGCCGCGCCAACAAGCCCGAGATGGCCAACGGAAATGTCTACGACGCCCACTACGGTTGCGTCCTCGGCCACCTCATGAACAATTCCTACCGCCTCGGCAAGAAGGTCCCCTTCAACAAGAAGGCCGGCCAGTTCGGCGACAACAAGGACGCCGCCGAGCACTTCGGCCGCATCCATGACATCATGGAGAAAGGCGTGGGAGTTCCGGTCGACAAGGCCCAGTACACGGTCGGTCCGTGGCTCACCTTCGACCCCAAGACCGAGCGCCACACCGGCGAGCACGCCGCCGATGCCAACGCCCTCCTCAAGGACAACAACAACCCCGGCTTCGAGGTGCCCAATCCAAAGAAAGTCTGAGACCCCCTCTTCTATTAGCGATTTTCCAAGGCGCGGGACTCGTTCCCGCGCCTTTTTTCGGAGTGCGGAAGCCCTGCTTCCGCTTTGCGGAGCGGTCGAGCCTTGCTCGACGCGGGCGGGGCGGGGCCCCAAACCGATGCGAGGCGTCAACCCTCCGATCCGCCACACCTCACCGCCCCGACCCCACGAAGCAAGCTTCGTCTACCACAAAAAGCGGAAGCAAGGCTTCCGCACTCCGACAG
>CAUZKZ010000440.1:0-4907 GCA_963580345.1 Verrucomicrobiia bacterium
GCCTTCCCGCCCGCGTCGAGCAAGGCTCGACCCCTCCGCAAGGCGGAAGCAGGGCTTCCGCACTCCGATAGGCTCCTCCCGGCCCCGGCCCACACAAAATCAGTTAAAATCAATGTTCGATTTCGGCCGATGCCCGCCGTATTCTACCGGAGATCCCGACCGATTACCGTCCTCATGCGTCCGCTTCACTTTTTTCGCCTCCTGGCTCTGGCGACCACCCTGGCCGCGGTCTGGCCCGCCCACGCCGCCAAGCCCGCCCCGCGCCCGGTGCCCGCCGCGGTGAGCCGGAAGATCGACTTTGCGGCCGACATCAAACCGATGCTCGAGCGGAGCTGCACAAAGTGTCACGCCAATGGGAAGCGCAAGGGAGGATTCAACATCAACCACATTCACGCCTTCCTGGGCGGCGGCGACAGCGGGGCGGCAGTGGTGCCCGGCAAAAGCGCCGAGAGCCTCCTCATCGAGCTCGTGCTCAGCAGCGATCCCGACGAGCGCATGCCGGCCAAGGGCGACGCGCTGACCCTGGACGAGATCGCCATCCTGCGGGCCTGGATCGACCAGGGCGTTAAATGGGAGAAAGGATTCACCTTCGCGGAGTTCCGCAATGCCCCGGTAGCGCCTCGCCAGGTCGCGCTCCCTCCGGGACCGCAGCCCAACCCGGTCGACCGTCTGCTCGCACCCTACTACACCAAGCACAAGATTGATCCGAACGCCCGCGTCTCCGACGCGGTCTATGCGCGCCGGGTCTTCCTCGACACCATCGGGCTGTTGCCCACTCCGGCCGAACTCGAGACATTTGTTGCCGACGATCGTTCCGACCAGCGCGCCCGCCTCGTGGCGGACCTGTTGGCCGACAAGCAAAACTACGCCGCACACTGGGTCACCTTCTGGAGCGATTGCCTGCGCAACAGCATGTCGCGCTCCTACCATGGCGGGGGTGGGAAGCAGATTACCGGCTGGTTGAAGAACTCGCTGGCGGAAAACAAACCCTACGACCAGTTCGTGCGCGAGTTGATCAATCCGGTGGGAGGCTCCGATGGATTTATCAAGGGCGTGGCCTGGCGCGGAACCGTGAACGCCTCCCAGGTGACCGAAATGCAGGCTGCCCAGAACGTCGCGCAGGTCTTCCTCGGGCTCAATATCAAGTGCGCCTCGTGCCACGATTCATTCATCAACGACTGGACTCTCAAGCAGACCTACGCTCTCGCTTCGATCTTCGCCGACGGCCCCATGGACGTGCACCGGTGTAACAAGCCGATCGGGGAAAAGGCCGCGCCCGCTTTTCTCTATCCGGAGCTCGGTTCCATCGATCCCGCCGCCCCCAAGGGCGAACGCGTCAAGAAGTTGGCGGAAGTCATGACCTCTCCGAAAAACGGACGCCTGAACCGCACCATCGTGAACCGCCTCTGGGCCATCTTCTTCGGCCGAGGACTGGTCGAGCCGGTGGACGAACTGGACAACCCGGCCTGGAACCAGGACCTCCTGGACTGGCTCGCGGTCGATTTCGCCGAGCACGGCTACGATTTGAAACACACCATGAATCTGCTCCTCACCTCGCGAGCCTACCAGCGGCCCTCGGTGCCGCTCGACCCGGATGCCGACGAATATGTCTTCCAGGGACCGGTGGTGCGGCGGATGTCCGCGGAACAATTCCTCGACGGTCTGGACCAGGTCATTTTCGCCGCGGGCGGCGGCACCGCGAAACAACAAGAACAGGTGCCCGAACAATTCGATCGCAAAACCGCCCTCTTCGACAGCGGCGTGGTGACGGGCGGCGCCAAGCCGGTCGAGGTGGAGATCTCAAAGGCGGCCCTCCTGGTGTTGGTCGTAGAGCAGGGCAAGAGGGGCATCAGTTGGGACCATGCCAACTGGGCCGAACCGGTCCTGCACGGGCCGGACGGCCGGAAAGTGAAGTTGAGCGAATTGGATTGGTTCAAGGCCACCACCGGCTACGGCAAGGTCCAGAAGGATAAGTCCGTGATGGAGACTCCGCTGCGCATCGCGGGCACCGCCTATCCCCATGGCCTCGGCACGCACGCCCACTCGGTCATTGCCTTCGACATTTCCGGAAAGGGCTTCACCCGCTTCACCGCCACGGTGGGCGCCGACGAGAGCGCCACCGAAGATCCCGAGGGCTGGGCCGACCTCGAGTTCCTCGTCTACGGAGTCGGAGGCGATGACTCTAGCACGGTAATGCGCGGCACCGGGCAAAAGCGAGCCGGGCTCCGCAAGCTCAATCACCTAATACGCATTCTCGGACGGACGAAGCGCGATGTTGTCGTGACCCGGCGCGAATCGACTGCCACCACCGCGCAACTCATCGAGTTGTCCAACGGCAAACCCTTGGCCGGGATTATGGCCCGAGGGGGCGAAGCCTGGCTGGAGTCGAAACACAAACCGAAGCCGCTCGTCCATGCCCTGTTCGCAAATGCGCTAGGGCGCACGCCTTCAGACCGCGAGAGCCAATCCGCACGGGAAGTCGTCGGCAGTCCGGCGACCGCGCAGGGAATCGAAGACCTCTTGTGGATGCTGGCCATGCATCCCGAATTTCAACTCATCCACTAACCGCGATATACGCGAAATACGCAAAATGCGGAAACGGAATTCACGACCTGACTGAATCTCAGTATTCTTTCGCGTGTTTAGCGTATTTCGCGGTTCCCACAAATACACACCATGAAGAATCCAACCAATCGCCGAGATTTCCTGACCTCTGCCTCGGCCGCAACCCTCGGAGCGCTGGCCGCCGGGTATCCAACCACCTCTGCCGCGGCAAAAGCCAGGGCGGCATCGCTCAACGCCACCGCCGATACCGTGATCGTGCTCTGGCTCGCGGGCGGGATGGCCAGCACGGATACTTTTGATCCGAAGCGCTACACACCCTACGAGAAGGGCCTCGATCCGAAGAAGGTCCTCTCCACTTTCCCCGCCATCGACACCGCGGTCGATGGGCTCAAGTTCACCAAGGGCCTCGAGAAAACCGCCGCCGTGATGGACCGCGGGACGCTTATTAAAACCTACCGCGCCGCCGACCTCGGTTTCATCCTGCACAGCCGCCACCAGTTTCACTGGCACACCGCCTACGAGCCGCCGATCACCGTGGCCGCCCCGCACCTCGGTTCGTGGATTTCCCGCACCGTGGGGCCTCTCAATCCGGACCTGCCCGCCTTCATCGACATCGGGCAGACATTCGACGGCGGCGAGAAAGAGGCCCTCCAGGCCTTCCATACCGCGGGCTTCCTCGGCAGCGAATTCGGACCGTTCTTCCTCGTTGAACCGGACCAGGCCATCGAAGCCGTCAAGCCTCCCAAGGGCATGACCGATGCGCGCTTTGCCGAGCGCTACCGGGCCTACAAGAAATTGCTCGCCGACAGCCCCATCACCCGGCACGGCTCCGAGCATCAGCGGGATTCCCTGTTGAAATCCGTGGACAGTGCCCACCGGCTCCTCTCCAGCCCCAAGGCGCGCCAGGCCTTCGACCTGACCCTGGAACCGAAGGAGAGCTACGAGACCTACAAGGTGGGCGGCCGCTTCGGCCTGGGCTGCCTGCTGGCCCGGCGCCTCGCCGAGGCCGGAGCCCGCTTCATCGAGGTCACCCACGGCTACTACCCGTTCAAATACTGGGACACCCACGACAACGGCCACACCCGCATGAAAGAACTCAAGCAGATGATCGACTCGCCCATCGCCCAGCTCGTCCTCGACCTCGAGGCCCGCAAGTTGCTCGACCGCACCCTCATCGTGGTCGCCAGCGAGTTCAGCCGCGACATGATGACGGAGGGCAAACCGGAGAAGAAAGTGAAAGATCAGGTCAAGGTTCCGCCCAAAATTGACGCCCCCCAGTTTTACGGCATGCACCGGCACTTCACCGGAGCCGGAAGCGTGCTGCTCTTCGGCGGCGGTGTGAAAAAGGGATTCGTCTACGGCGAAACCGCCGAGGAACGTCCTTGCACCACCGTGAAGAACCCCGTCAACACCGAGCAATTGCACGCCACCATCTACCGCGCCCTCGGCATCCCCCACGACCACCACTACACGGTCGAACAGCGCCCCTTCTACGTCACCCCCGACGGCACCGCCAAGCCGGTGATGGAGCTCTTTGGGTGATCGGCGCGAACGACTTTCCGCGGCATGCAGCGCGAAGGGCGAGAATCGTAGCGGCACGCCCTCGCGTGCCAACCCCTTCAGCCTCCAGGGGCCTTGAGCTCGCGGAGAATCGAATCGACGACGATCCTGGCTAGCAGTTGATAGGCGGGCCTGGTCCAGTGAAAGCGATCTCCTTTGGCAAGGTTCCGTTTGTCATCCAGGAGCGAATAAAGGCAATTAAGGGACAGCAACTGTCTTTGACGGAACATGGGACACCCACATTTTCCCGTGAGTCGAGACCAGCCAGCTCCGCGGGAAGATCCGTGGGTGTCCGGTATTTTCGTCTTCCGGTATTTTCGTCTGTATTTTCGTCTGTGGGTCTCGCCCAGCCAGTTTCGTGGGTGTCTGGTATTTTCGGTATTTTCTCTGGTGAATGTGAAATGACTGGGTGCGTGGCATGGGAAACGGGCCTCTGGCATGGGAACTGGCCTTCGAAAAGGTCTGGGCGCTGGTGTTTACACCCGGCTCGCTGAGGTCGAGGACGAGCGGAACGGTGTCCTACGGCCGCGTTGATAAGACGGATCCGGAGCGAATGGGAGAAAATGGGGGCGACGCAGCCAGCACCGGGCGACCTCCACGCCGTCCCAAACCAGCGGTCTGTCCGCGCAGCGTTCTACTGACCCGTTCTACTAGGCACATCGGTGTCCGAAACTAGGGCCGCTTATGCGGCGTGGAGGGTGCGGGGAACAGCGAGGCTGGCACCTGCGAGGTCGATCTCGCCGGGGGTCGCGAAGTTCGGAAAACTCCTGAATACCAAGCAG
>CAUZKZ010000441.1:0-4901 GCA_963580345.1 Verrucomicrobiia bacterium
GCAGTCGTTCTGGGGATTCGTGCCCCAGGGAGGCTACGTCGAAGTGCTCATAAATGTTCAGGGTAGCGGCGGTAGTCGGACCGGCACAGGCGAACGGGGGTACGCAGACGGTCACGTCTCGATAGGCGGACCGCTGAGGCGGGAGAATCTCCGCACGGTATTGAGCCAGATCCTCATCAGTGAATACGGAGCCCAACTCTCGCAGGCCGGCAACGATTGAGCGGGATATATCGCCATCGTAAAAATCGCCGGGGCCAGCCTCCGCGAGTCGCTCGAGGGTCCCGGCCAGATCGGGTTGCGTGAATGCGACCGGGGCGACTCCATCGCCGGCGGGCGGGACGCCGTCGCGCAGGAAGATGCGGGCCGCTTCGGCGTTGGGACGAATTCGGCTGATGTCGGCACCGATGACGTACAGGTCGTGCCAGTCCATCTCGAACCCGTCGCGGGCGAGGCGGATTGCCGGCTGGATGACTTCTCTCCAGGGCAGGGAGCCGCGGCGCTCGAGTGCCAGGGCCAGGCCAGCGACGGTTCCAGGATTGGCCACCGATAGCGGCCCGATCAGATTTGCGTCATCCTCCACGGCGGCCCATTCAAATACGCCGGTAGAAGGCTCGCCGGTGAGGGTGAACATCGGGGGAGCGGCGGCGGCCGGCGCCTGCATCTGAAAAGCGAATATGTCGGTCTCTCGCCCGATGGCCGCGACCATGTAGCCGCCTCCTCCAATGCCGCTGGAACCGGGTTCCACGACGCCGACGGCGAGGCAGGCGGCAACGGCGGCGTCGACCGCGTTTCCCCCGGCCTCCAGCATCGCCACTCCGGCGTCGCTGGCGAGGGGGTGCTTGGTGGCCAGCATGCCGCGGCCCCCGATAGCTTCAGACTTGTAGAGGTTCAGTTTTGACGAGGTAGCCATTGCGGGCCCGCTCCACGAACGAAGGCGTCCAACCCCTGCCGTCCGGCGAACGGGGCGCGGCAAGTTGGGGGGAGATTATGGCAGAGGTGGCGCGGTATCGAGGAGTTGATTCCGATTACAGTGCAGACAGTTCCCGTCGGTGAGGGGAATGACTAGGAGGGATTTCGCCAGACAAGCACCGGACAGGGAGCGTTGGGAAGCACGAAGGACGCGGCGGGGCCGAGATCAAGGACCTCATCGTCGAGCAGGCGTCTACAACCCATAACTATGAGCCTGGCGTCGAGATCCACCGCAGCCTCAACGATGGCTCCGCCGGCGGATCGGGACTGAAGACAAAGGCCGCGATAGCTGGCAGGGGGATGCTTTTTCACCGTAGCGGCGGCACGCTCCAGAATTTTCCCATTTTTGAAGACTAGATCCTCGTCGGCATCTTCCAGGGCCCGGTCCCAGGCGATGACTATGACGTGGAGCGCAACCAGTTCGCAATCGGCCTTGAGGGCCTCGGCGGCGGCGATTTCGAGGACGTGGGCGTCGTTTCGGCGGCCGTCGACGGCCGCCAGGATGGGACCTTCAGCCAAGGAAGCGCCAGGCGGGTCCGACGCTCATCGCGCATACCGAGCCATTGCAGTGGATGAGGCTAGTCGCCGTCCTGGCTGTCGGCGCCATCCTGGCTGTCTGCGTCGGCTTCTCCGTTTTCTTCGGGGGGATTTCTGATTTCATTTTCAAGATTCCCGGAAATGTCCGAGTTTTCACGCAGAAATTGCTTGGCCACCTCCCGGCCCATCCCGAGGCGCACGTCGCCGTAGGAGAGATGAGCCCCACTCTTGCTGAGAATGTCCATCTCCAGCCCGAGGTCCAGGAGCCCACCCTCATGGGAAATTCCCTCGTTGTACATGAGGTCGAACTCGCACACGCGGAACGGCGCGGCGACCTTATTTTTGACGACCCGGACGCGGGTTCGATTGCCGGTGACTTCCGTCCCGCGCTTGATCTGACCGATTCGCCGGATGTCGAGCCGGACGGAGGAGTAGAACTTGAGAGCCCGGCCGCCGGGAGTAACTTCCGGATTTCCGAACATCACGCCGATTTTTTCGCGCAATTGGTTTACGAATACGACGAGGCAGCGTGAGCGACTGATGCTCCCGGTCAGTTTTCGTAGCGCCTGCGACATCAGGCGCGCTTGCAAGCCGACGTGGGCATCGCCCATATCCCCCTCGATCTCGGCCCGCGGGACGAGAGCGGCGACGGAATCTACGACGACGACATCCACGGCGTCGCTGCGGACGAGCACTTCGGCGATTTCAAGCGCTTCCTCACCAACCCCGGGCTGGGAGATCAAGAGTTCGTCGACGTTCACCCCGCACTTCGCGGCGTAGGCAGGATCGAACGCGTGCTCGGCGTCGATGAGGGAAGCGGCGCCGCCGACCTTCTGGGCCTCGGCGATGATGTGCTGAGCCAGCGTGGTTTTGCCTGAGCCCTCGGGGCCAAAGAGCTCCACCACGCGACCACGCGGCAGCCCACCCACACCGAGGGCGAGGTCCAAGGCGATGGAACCTGTGGAAATGACGCCGACCTCGGGGAGATCGTCCGAGTCCATGCGGAGGATGGACCCCTTGCCGAATTTTTTCTCGATCTGCGCGATCGCGGAATCGAGCGCCTTCACACGTTGATCATTCATAAGCCCGGGTCCTTCACGGGTACCGGGGGCAACCACGAAGCCACCCGGTCAAGACGAGTATAGTAGTCGGCCCTAGGACGAGATGTCCCATCGAACGAACGCAAGGCGGAGATGATGCCATTCGCCAGCCTGCGACTCGAATCTGATACCAATTGTGCTGGAGTAAGCAGGTCCAATGATGGCGAGCGGAACGATGCGGGCGGTACGTCTTCACGGTAAGGAAGACTTGCGGGTGGATGAGGTCTCAATTCCCACGGCTGAAGGAAACGAGGTGCAGCTTCGGATCGCGTTCGCGGGGATATGTGGCACGGATCTGCACCTGTACGACGGCTGGGAGATGAGCGGAGCGGTCACTCTCCCGCCAATGCCGGCAATCATTGGCCACGAGCTGTCGGCGGAGGTTGAAGAAGTGGGACCGGGAGTAACACGCTGGAAGTCCGGCGATCGGGTGACGGTGCAGCCGCAGGTGTATTGCGGGGATTGCACGATGTGCCAGCGAGGCAGTCCGAACATGTGCCTCAATAAGACCAAGATGACAAAGGGCGGAGCTTGGGCGGAGTACATGGTGGTGAACGAACGCACCCTGCACGCGGTGCCCGCTGAGGTGCCGATGAACCTGGCGGCGATGACGGAGCCGCTGGGATGCGCGATGCGTGCGGTGGAGCTTGCGGAATTGGATCCAGGTGACAATGTGTTTGTCGCCGGAGGCGGGACGATCGGGCTGCTCCTGGCGCGGCTAGCGCGGGCGCGGGGCGCCAACAAGATCATTCTGTCGGAACCGCAGGCGCGGCGGCGGGCGCTGGCGAAGGCAATGGGAGTGACCAGGACGATCGATCCGGCGAACGAGGATCTGGAGGCGATCGTGGCGACGGAGACTGCGGATCTCGGCGTGGATGTCTCGTTTGAGGCAGTCGGCCTGGCGGTTACTTCGATGGCATGCATAGGCGTGATTCGACCGGGCGGAACGGCGGTTCTGATGGGCGTCCCGCGCCCGGGGACAAAGTTGGAGATCAACCCGTGGGACATCGTGACCGCGGAGAGAACCATCAAGACGTCATGGCTTCTGGTGGACAACATGGAAAGTTGCCTGCGGCTGATGCCAAGTTTGGGACTGGAGAAGATCGCCACGCATACGATCCCGCTGACGGAAGCGGTGGAAGGCATCCGGATGTGCAAGGCTGGGGAGGCGTTGAAGGTTCTGTTCGAGGTTGGCGGTGAAAACCCGAACTAACGGGGACGTTCGGCGACCAGTACGCGGTGCCGGGGAGTGGAAACGACCGGCAACACACGGCCAAACAGTCTGTGGAGCGCGCCTTCGTACGCCTGGGCCGGTGACAGCACGACGTAAAATGCCCCGCCGAGCTTGAGCATGCGCGCGGCCTCGGAGAGCATTCGCCGGGCGACCTCGTGGGACACTGTCGGTCCGACGTGGAAGGGCGGGTAGCAGGCTATGAGGTTGAACTTGCGATCGGGAATATCCTCACCGAAATATGAGGCCCGGACGTCGACTCCCGAGATGCCGTTGAGTTGCAAGGTCTTGCGCGTGGTGGAGACGGCTTCGAGGTTGGAATCAATTGCGGTGATTTCCGAGTTCGGAGAGCGTCGCGCGAGAACGGCGCTGACGAGACCGCTGCCCGAGCCGAAATCGAGTAGGCGGCCTTCGATCGCGGGTAGCGAATTGGTGAGCAACGCGGTCGCGGAATCGAGCTGGCCATCTGAGTAGACGGCCGGGTTCCGCGCCAGAGTCAGGGTGTGATCGGCGGCCTCGACCCGGACGGTTTCCGGCTGTTTCATCCGATATTCCGGAACATCTTCGCGTTTGACCGCCCGGAATACGCGGGTGTGCCGTTTGGCCAGGACGGTGCGTACATTATTGAAGTGGAGCTCCATGAAACGCCGATAGGTCTCACTGCCCCGGCGGCGTTCGCCGGCCAGCCAGAGCTCCCCACCCGGGCGAAGAACGCGGGACGCAACGCCGATGAGGGCTCGCACAGCATCGTTACCCAGCCAAAAGGGGGCGCGCAAGAACGCGGTGTTGTAGGTGCCGGACTGTCCGGTGGGCGCGCCAAAGCATGGAACGACGGTCCAATTCGTGCCGGCGAGGTTGTGGACTGCCGCGCGGACAGCCGGAAGGGTGAAATTGGCGCAGACTCCGCCAAGCTCGGGCCGCCGCGAATGCAAGACGAGGGCGAGAGCGCCTTCCCAACCGCAAAGGTCGATTACGGGAGACCGGCAATCGGGTGAGGCTTCCAGCAAGGTTTCGACATAGCGGGAAACGGCGAAACCGGGAGTGTCGGGGGTCGCCAGTAAGGA
>CAUZKZ010000442.1:0-4832 GCA_963580345.1 Verrucomicrobiia bacterium
CCAATCCTGATCGGATAGCTCAAGTGTGATCATCGGAGAAGAATACGGCACTACTCAGACACGTATATCTCACAGGAAATGATATTCCGAAAATATAGCGCCGAGAAGTATAACGGGTGCGATCGCTACCCTGCAATGACCCACGGGTCACATCAATCAGCTGCAACATCGCAATGCGGGAGAACTCCTTTCCGCGCAGCTTCCGTCACCGTGATCGTGATCGTCTCAGGCACAGTGTAAGAGTAACCTGAAAATATGATTATCATGAACAAGATTCCCACACGGGCGGGTAAGTTTTCCCGCTTCTCTGCCCATCTCACGGAACAAAGAAGGTGCGCTCTCCTTCGGAATCGTTCGGGTCGCGGATGCGGATGCCGGGGCGCACCCCGCGCCGATCGAGAGACTGCCCGGTGTAGGGATTGATGACGTGGCCGGGGCGTTGCGGATCGGCTTCCGCCACTGGAAGCTCTCTCTTGGCCTGATCGTAACGTATCTTGGCTTCGGCGGAAGCCTGCGCGGCCTCGGCGGCTGCGGCTTGATCCACCGGTTCGTTGGTTCTCGCGGCTCGACTCCGCAGACGGTGGGCGAGGCCGGCAGCTTCGCGATAGTCGGACTCGGGAGCCCAGGGAGCCACCGGCTTGAGAGTCTGCACCCACTCCCTGCGTGCCTCCTGTTCCTCCACGAGTTCCTCGCCACTGCTCCCATCCGGTAAGAAGCCGTTCCAGGACTCCACCTTCAATTGCGAAACCTGAAGGGGATAGAAATCTTCCGAAATGAAATGCAGCCAGTCGCCGAACATTCCGACCTCGGGGTCGGCGTCGGTCCAGGCGTGGGCGCGCTCGCCATTCACATAGAGTGTGATGAGCCCGGATTCGCGGTCGAGGTAGAACTCGAAGAAGGCCTCTTCGTTCTCCGCCAGGGCGGCCACGGTGGCCTGGCCCACAATGCGGGACCCTCCCGATTCCTTGGTCATCCAGCGCTTTCGGAGATAGACGAACCTCCGCTGCGCCACGAGGTCGTAGGCGTTGTTGGGCTGAGTGGTGTCGCCGTCATCGGAACCCCAGAGGATGCGGAAGCGGAGGCCATTGCTCCATTCGAGGTGAAAGCTGAGCTTGGAACGAGACGGAGTGGCAATCTCCCGGGCGATCCCTCCGCGGCGGCTGGAGACCAACTTTCCGTCAAGGAAACGCCAGGGTGGCTCGGAATTGTCCTTCGGGGGGCGAGCCGGGAGCCACCCCGCAATGCCGCTTGGTCCGGAGTAGATGGGCGCGACGGGCTCTCGGGAGTTCCGGGAGCGCGACGACTTTCCCGAACGCTCCGCCGCCGCCGCGCGGTTTGCCTTCGAGGCTGGGGCAAGATTGGTTCGTGGTTCGACCTCTTTGGCTTCCTCGGAGTCTTTTCCACGCGAGGCGATTCCAACGAATAGCGCGAGCACCAAGAGCGCCACGCCTGCAACTATTGCGAGTCTTTGCATGAAATGGGGAAGGGCTCCGATCCAAGCAGGAGGGACAAAGGACGAGGACGATTCGGATCTCAATGATCGCCCTCGCCAATCTACGTGCCATTCTTGTCTGTCACATTCTTGCAGAGGTTTGAAACCAATCGTTAGATCAGCTCCTTGATGATGGAGCCCTCCGGCAGCATGGTCATCTTGCGGCCCTGAGCCAGGAACTCCGCTTTTCGGTCGAGCCCGAGGGCGTGGTAGACGGTGGCTGCAAAGTCGGCGACGGAGACGGGGCGCTCGGCGGGGGCGGCGCCATAGTTGTCGCTGGCTCCGATGACTCTCCCGGTTTTAACACCGCCGCCGCCCATGGTCAAACTGACACATCCTCCCCAATGGTCGCGTCCCGGACCTCGACCGTGCTTGTTGAGCTTCGGCGTCCGCCCGAATTCACCCGCTGTGATGACAAGGGTCGTCTCGAGCAAACCTCGCTCGTGGAGATCGTTCAGGAGCGCGGAATAACTGCTATCGTAGATAGGCAATTGCCGGTCCAGATGAGGAAAGATGCCCCAGTGGTGGTCCCATGCATAGATGCCCGTATCCACGTATCCTTGCACGGTGACGAATCGGACGCCCGCCTCGATCAGACGGCGTGCCAGAAGCATTTCCTGTCCGACCCGGTTGCGGCCATAAGCATCACGGAGCTTGTCCGGTTCCTTTGACAGGTCGAACGCCGCCTTGGCTTGGGACGAGGTCGACAGGCCGAGAGCTTGTTCCCTGAACCCGTCGTGCACACGGGAAAACTCGAGCTGCTTTTCCTGATCGGCCTGGCAGCGATCGAGCGATCGGAGCAGGTTCGCCCGATCGCTTAATCGACTGCCGTCCACGTCATCTGCGGCCTCAAATGTTTTGATGAAGAAGCTCGGGGAATTCGGATCTTGTTTGATCAGAAAGGGATCGTGGGACGGGCCGAGATATCCGCCATAGCCGGGAGCGCTGTGGGCAGGGTGCTTCATATCACCAAGGTGCATAAACTGTGGGATGGGGGCTTGCTGCTTCTGCTGCCGGCTGAGGACCGCGCCCATGCCCGGCGCTTGCAGGCTCTTGTTTTCCGGGCTCCCACACATGATCTCGACATCGCCTTGACCGTGCTTGTTGCTGTAGGAATACATGGAGCGAATCAGGGAGAACTTGTCGGCACAGCCCCGAAGTTTCGGCAATTTCTCACACAGGTGGAGTCCGGGTTTTGATTTTCATCGCAAGTGGATTGGGGTCACTCAACCACAAATCCCGCGTTCACCCAGTTGGCGAGATCCTGTTTGCTTCCGTCGCCGGCATCGGTGGCGCACAGGCTGATGATCTTGGCACCCTTCGGGATTTTGACATCAAATCTCCAGGGCTCAAAGGAGATGCGCATGAACGGGCTCTCGGCGGCGAGTTCTCCGTCGATGAAGACGCGGAAGATCACGCTGGGATGCTTGGCCAGGTTCGAGCCGTGGGCTGTGTCGAGGATCGCTTCGTCGACGCCGGCAAGAGCAACGAATCGCTGAAACTCAGGCCTGAGTGCATAGATCACTTGATTGGGGGCGTGGACGCCCAGACCGTGCTGGTAGTTGACCTTGCGCAAGCGTAAGGGCTTGCCCTGATTGCTGAGGTCCTTTTGAGGAGGCTTCACGTGGGGCGACCAGCGGTGACGGGCATCTTCGGGGGAGTGTCCGGGTCCGACGGCGCGCACCGGGGATAGATCGCCGATGAAGACGTCCGGCATGGTCGGTTTCGCGGGGAGCTTGGCGAAGTGTCCGACCGTTTCGAGGCACACCGGGACTCCGCCCTGGAAGGCCTGCGCCCGCAGGCGGGTCGTCTCCGTGATCGTCAGGGGGCGTTCATAGCGGGGAGAAGTCGCGGTCGGGGCGGATCCGTCGGTGGTGAAGTGGATCGACGCATCCTTTTGGAACGGTGCGCTCAGTGTCAGCATGACGGGATTCTCGAAGAGGTGAGGACGCGCCGGCGTGCCCCACGGCGCGAGCCGCACCGGATCGACCGGCACCTTGTCGGGCCATCGAGATTTGCTTCGCAGGTCGTCGGCCAAGTTCACGGTAGCGCAAAGGTAACGCTCAAAGTGGGCGACGGTGCGGGCGGTCAAGTCGTCGGGATCGATCTTGCCCGGGACATAGTCCGGGTGCGAATCGGTCAGGTCCCGGGCGAGGATGCAGTTGAACCCGGCGCTTTTCATGTTGGCGAGCCCGACGGATTTCCCCAACAAACAAACCTGGGTGTGCACGCCCATGTAAATGAGGTTGTCGATCTCGCGCTCTTTGCAGATCGAGTAGAGCGACTCGAAGCTGTTCGGCATCAGGTCGTCCTTGCCGATGGACAGTCCCGGGTGCATGGCATCCCATCCGAAATTGCCGGCACATTTCTCCGCCCCGCAGCCACATCCGGGACCATTGGGCGGGGTGGGACAATCGACTTTCACAAGTGGCGGCAGCTGGTGCGAAGGAAGAGCGAAGATGCGCTCGCGCTGCGGGGTGCCCACATAGGCGTCCACCGAGTCGGTCGGGCAATAGAAGACCTGGATGCCGAGTTTGCGCGCCTCGGTGAGGCAGCGTTCCATGCGAGGCACCATGGACCCGACCCTTTCGGTTGCCGTTTTGCACCAATGCCAGTTCCACATATCGATGACCACCATCGCGGTTTTCGAAGAGTCAAACTCCTGCAGGGTCGAGATGACTTTCCCGGATTCCCGGTCGCGGGACTGCAAGTTCAGTGCAAGTTCAGCGCCCGGAGCACATGGGATCATGAAATGGACCGTGACCGAGAGCCAGAGAGCGATCCGGCGGCGGCTCGAACCGCGGGAAGAGCACATCGAGTTCATACGACGACCTTGGGCAGATCGAACGCCGGCGTCAACGCGAGAAGAATTCATCAGGGCAGTTCGACGCGCACTCGGAGCGGACGAGTGGGACGCCAACATCCTCGCCGCAATTATACTTTCCCGGGGTGACCAGCGCCCATTTGCGCACGGAATTGCCCAGGAGATCCGCCGCCATTTTGCTGAGCAGGCACAACGGCTGCACTCGAAAAGGACTGTCGCCTGTGTCACTCAATCGCCGGCTTACCTCACGCAAATTCAAAACAATCGAATCAGCGCATCGACCCCGACGGTAGGGAAAGGCCCGCTGCCTGACGATAGACTGGGCTGCGTTGTGCAAAGCCCATCTTTCGACCGGGCTTTCCATTCTTTACATCCTCTCGGCCGTTTGACAATCAAAGTGACCTGCTTCCAGTTTGTGGCCCACTCAGAGTGAGAAGATCTGGCTCAATATCTAGCATCGGCTGAGCGGTTGGCAAGATCTCATGCGGCCCTTCGCTTCCGGGGTGGCAGCTCGGC
>CAUZKZ010000443.1:0-4832 GCA_963580345.1 Verrucomicrobiia bacterium
GCATGAACGTGATCGGAGTTTCTTCCGGCGACGGAAAACTCCTCTGGCAAAAGAAAAAGGTCACCAACAATCCGAACGCCCTCTTCCTCGATGGCAACGTGATCGTCGGCGTCGGTCCGCAAGGCAAGCACGTCGCCCTCAATCCGGTGACCGGCGAGGCGGTGGAGTACCTCGGCTTCCAGAAGGTGTCCTGCACGCGTCTCACCGCGAGCACCGATTCCCTCTTCGTGCGTGGGGAGGGCATGCTGCGCTACGACCGCAAGAGCAAGGAAGTCATGATCGACGGCGCGGTGCGGCCGGCCTGCAACGACGGCGTGATTCCCGCCAACGGCCTGCTCTACCTCGGTCCCTGGGCTTGCGATTGCAACCTCTCCCTCATCGGCAACGTGGCGCGTTGCTCGGCCGGCGAGTTCCGTTTCGATTACGAAGCAAAGATCGACGAGCGCCTCGAGCGCCACCGGGAGGAACTCGCCCCGGATCCTCTCACCGTCACCGCGAAGGACTGGCCGACTTACCGGGGCAATGTCCAGCGCAGTGCCGGCTCCGCCGTGAAACTGCGCGGGGGCCATCGCGAGCACTGGCGTGCCAAACCGCCGCGTCCCTTCGTTCCCAGCGAAGCCACTGCCGCCGGCGGGTTGGTCTTCTTCGGTGGCGACGACGGGAAGGTGCGCGCCCTCGTGGCCGCCAACGGGAATCCGCGCTGGTCATACCAATCCGGCGGGGTTGTGAAGTATCCGCCCACCATCGCGGAGGGCCGAGCCTATTTCGGGAGCGGCGACGGCTGGGCCTATTGCCTCGATGCAAAAACCGGCAAACTCCTGTGGCGCTTCCGCGCCTCGCCGGTCGAGCGGCATATCATGATCTACGGAGCGCTCAGCTCGACCTGGCCGGTCAACACCGGCGTCCTGGTGCACGAGGGCGTGGCCTACTTCGCGGCCGGGATCGTCGATCACGACGGCACCTACGTCTACGCCCTCGAGGCCAAGACGGGTGCGATCGTGTGGCAGAACAACTCTTCCGGCCACCTCAACAAGGAGTTGCGCAAGGGCGTCAGCGCGCAGGGAAACCTGACCATCCTGGGCGATCGCCTCCTCCTCGCCGGCGGAAACGTGGTCTCGCCCGCGTCGTTCGATCTGAAGACCGGCAAGTGCCTCGACGAGCCGCGCCCACAGGGCCAGCCGCAGAACAACGGCGGCAAGTTCGTGGGCGCTTTCCACAAGGACTTTGCCATCGCGGGGGGACGAATTCTCTACTCTTCGCCCCGCAACGTTTCGACCAAGGGTTCCTTCGCGGTTTGGTCCCCGGGCCGGCGCTCCCAGACCCTGAGCTTCGGCGGCATTCCGCCCGCCTGGAACGAGGCGACGCTCGCGGTGGCGGACTCCAAGTACAGTCCGGTCTTCGCCATCGACCGCGCCAAACTGTTAGATGGCCTCGCCGGGGCCCTCGAAAAGCCCAACGCCCCGCGCAATCGCTTCGGCGGGAACATCGTCAAGTCCATGAAGACCCGTGCCGAGGAGCGCTGGCGGAGCAAGCTCGGAGACTCCGGCAAATTCGAAGCGGTCTCGCTCGCCGTCACTCCCAACGCCGTGGTGGCCGTGGCGAAGTTCCAGGACCAGTACCGTGCCAAGCCGGCCTGGACCCTGCTCTCCCTCGCTGCCGAGGACGGGAAGGTGCTGACCAGCCAGGAGTTGAAGGGAGAGCCCCTGCCGGGAGGCCTCCTCGTGGACCGCGACGGACAGGTGATCGTGACGCTCCTGGATGGAAGCACGGTTTGCTTCGCAGCCCCGAAGGGCGAGTAGTCCATCAACCTTGATCTGACGGACCACTAGTGCACTGGCCGCCCTGATTTGATGGGCAGATTTGTAGGGCGGCCGCTCCGGCTGCCATATTTCCGAGCAATGTCCGGCAAGCGGAGCGCTTGCCCTACAACCCAACATATTAGCGCGGTTCGTCGACTTGTACGGACCGCACCAATGAGTGGTGCGCGCAGACTAGCGGGCTCCGCGACGGTCCGGACCCCGGAGCTTGATCTGCCACCTCTCCGGGGATATTTCTTCCTTTCGATACGCATTCCCCCCCCCGATGGCTTCCAGGACCTCCTTCTTCCTCGCGCTGGCGCTTGCCCTTCCCGCTCCCTCCACCGCCCTGGCCCAGGGCTCCGCGGAGTTCAACGCGGTGGCGGCCCGCTATGGACTGATCCACACCATCGCCGGTTCCGGTGCCAGCGACAGTTGCAACGACTGGATTCCCACCAACGAAGGCGGGTTCGCCACCAGTACCGATCTCTCCCGCCCGCACACCGCGGCCGCGGATGCGGCCGGCAATTTTTACATCGCGGACAAGGAAGGGAACGCCATCCGCAAGGTCGACCTGGCCGGCCGCATCCACACTGTGGCCGGGACGGGCACCTTCGGCATCCCCGTCACTCCGGGAACTGCCACGGAGCAGAATATCTGGGCGCCCAACGGGCTGCAGGTCTTTCCCGACGGCACGTTCTATTTTCTGACCGTCAACGACTGTTGCCCCACCAATACGGTCCTCCCCGGTGGCAAAATCCACAAAGTCACTCCGGACGGCGCCATGACCACCCTTGTCGAGGATGCCGCCCTCACCACCGGCCGCGGTCTCTACGTCACGCCCGATGAGAGCACCATCTACTATTGCTCGGAAACCACTTTCAAGAGGTGGACGAGCACCGGAGGGGTTGTTTCCATCGCCACCGGCTTCGTTGGTCTCGGAAATATCGACCGGGAAGTCTCCGGAAATTTTCTCGTGACCGATCGCCTGGGGAACAGGGTTTGGCGGGTCCAGCCCGACGGCACGAAATCCGCCGTGGCGGGCACGGGCGGCACGAGCGGCGGCGGCCACGGAAACCTGGCGGTCAGCACCGGACTCAACCAGGTTCGTGGAGTCGCGGTGGTCGACACCGGCGGCTACTTCCTCTGCACCCACCGCGGCCACCAGGTCTGGTACGTGGATACCGCCGGCTATATCTGGGAATTCATCAACCCGAACGGAATCAAGGGACACGCCGGGGACGGACTCCCGGCCACCAATCCCGGCGTCCAGATCAGCGAACCCCGCAATATCACCCTCGCCCCGAACGGCGACCTCCTCATCATCGAGCACGACGACGGCTACATCCGCCGCGTCACCAACATCTCGACCAAGCCGCGTCTCGTGAGCTTTGAGTACGATCCCGCCACCGGGTTTCGCCTGGAATGGACCAGCCATCGCGAAGCCACCTACCTCGTCCGCCGCACCCCGAATTTCATCGAGTGGAGCGAGTCGGCCCCGATCAACGGGAGCAACGGGCCCACCACCACTTTCACCGACCCGCTCGCCACCTCGAATTCGAAGACATTTTACCAGGTGGTGGAAAACAACGACTGATCTCCCGGGATTGCCGGCCGAGGGGCTTCTCTCTCCCGTCTCCGCGAGTTAGGCTTCCCCCGTGCGCGCTTACATTTTCCGGACCTGGAAGCCGCTCCTCCTGGTTCTCGCCATCGCACCGGGCGCTCCCCCGATCGCACTTCACGCGGGCGGGGTCGGGATCAGCGGATACGAACTCGAGTCGGGACCCATCACCATCCCCGGCTTGAACGCCAATGCATCCGGAACCGCTTATCATGCCGCCCGGAATACGCTCTTCGTTCTCAGCGACCTGCTCGAGGGGATCGTGGAACTCAATCTCGACGGAACCCTGGTGCGCAGCATCCAGTTGCACCCCTCCTTCGAGGACACGGAAGGCATCGTGCACCTGGGCGGGGACCAGTTCGCGCTTACCGAGGAGCGGCGGAGAAACATCGTGATCGCGACCATCGCGGCCGACACCACCACCGTGGACTACGACGCCTCGAGAGTCATCCACCTCGACAACGTCCCGGGGAACGACAACAGCGGACTGGAAGGGCTCGCCTATGAGTCCGGTTCAGGAACCTTCTTCGTCACCAAGGAGCAAAGCGCCCAGTTTCTCTACAGATTTCCCACCCCACCCGGAACGCTCGACACCTCCGTATCGGCGGCGTCGCTCTACGATCCCGTGCCACTCGGTCTCGGGGACCTGGCGGGACTCCACTATGATGAGCCATCCGGGAGCCTCCTGGTTCTCAGCGATGTTTCCAAAACCATCGTGGAGACCACTCTGCACGGATCCGAACTAAGCCGCCTGGTCATTCCAGTCCCGATCGCGAAACCGGAGGGCATTACCATGGATTCCACCGGGAAAGTATACGTCGTCTCGGAGCCGAACGGGCTCTATGTCTTTGCCAGGGCGAATCACTACGAGAGCTGGGCCTCCCTCCAGGGGTTTCCCGCCGGCCTCGAGGCGCCGAGCGACGACCCCGACGCCAACGGAATTTCGAATCTCCTCGATTACGCCCTGGGACGCGCCGGCGGGGAGTTCGACCCGCAACAGAGAATGCCGACGCCCTCCCTGACCGCCAGCGAACTTCAACTGACCTTCACCCGGCCGAAGGCAGCCTTGGGCCTGTGCTATCTCGTGCAGGTTACGGACGATTACCTGTCATGGAGCGACGGTGGAGTCACGCTTCTCAAGATCTCTGAAACGGCTGCGGAGGAAACCTGGCGCGGGACCGTGCCCATTTCGGGAGCGGCGCGACGGGCGCTTCGCTTGAGAGTGACACTGCCGTAGCAGCTGCCAGGGGCAATGCCTATTAAGGAATGATCCCGGGAGGGATCGTCGCCATATCTGCCTTCCACCGCAGCTTCCCTGCTAGTGTAGTCCGCCTTACAGATTGACCTTTAATCTGAAACTGCTATACTTGTAGTATGAGAGTGGCCCAAGTGATCGAGTTGACCGCCAGTCAGCG
>CAUZKZ010000444.1:0-4820 GCA_963580345.1 Verrucomicrobiia bacterium
GTTCTGCGGTTCCAGATTATTCTTTAGCAAATTGAATCCGCGAACCGCAAAATGCACGGTGGGTGTACCAATCAACAGTTTCGAGGGAGTCTACGACTTCAAGCTGGACGCGAAATTCCGGGTTTCGGTTCCGTCGGAGTGGCGGCCGGGGCGAGGGGAGGCACTCCCGCTGCGGCTTTTGAAGTGGCAGGCCTACCAGGTTCCGGTCTTGAAAGCGCTGACGGACGAGGCCTTCGAAGCGTTGATTGCCTCGATCGACGGGTCGGAGTTGGCGGCTGGGGTGAAGAGCCAGCGCAAGGGGCTGGTGTACAGCCGCAACACGCCGGTCACGATCAACGACCAGGGAAAGCTACTGATTCCGAAGAAGCTGGCGGAAGAGCACGGACTGGAGGCGGGCGGGACGGTGCACCTGTACGGCCGCGGGACGAATTTCGACATTGTGAGTCCGCGGGATCACGCCGCGATGCAAAGCGCCGAAGAGGCATTGCTGGGTGACCTTTATGAATCCGTGGACTTCTCGTAACCCCTTTCCTCGAAAACACACTGACTGATAAACTGCTGATGTTCCTCCTGCCTTCTCCAACCCCGGTCCCGTCGATGGCGTGGTGCCTAGCTGACTGTTCAACATCTCTATTGACGGTGCCGGGGTTGGAGTCCCTTTTTTGCACGGAGGGGCGGGATCAGGGGGGAGAGTCGGCCGGGTATCATCATGTTCCGGTGTTGATGAAGGAGGTGATTCACTACCTCGCCCCGGCGGCGGGGATGACAATTATTGATGCGACGTTGGGTGGAGCCGGTCATTCCGCTGCGATCTTGGAGAAGGGCGCACGGGTGATCGGTCTCGACCGCGATCCGGAGGCCCTCGCGCATGCTGAAGCGAGACTGGGCGGATACGGCGAGGCCTTTGTATCGCGGCGGGCGAATTTTTCCGGACTGCGTACCGTAGTGCAGGAAATGGAAGCGGGGATGGTGGATGGAATTTTGCTGGACCTGGGTGTGTCATCCCACCAATTGGATTGTGCCGAACGTGGGTTCTCGTTGAGATCCGGGGGGCCGCTCGACATGCGGATGGATCCCAACGAGCAACTCACGGCGGCGCAGATCGTCAACGAGTGGGAAGAAGCGGAACTGGCGCGGATATTCCGTGAATTGGGTGAAGAGCGGAGAGCGAGGGCCGTAGCCAGAGCGATCGTGCGCCGCCGTGCCGACAAGCCGTTTACCGGGACCCTTGACCTTGCCGATTGCGTCGCGGGTGTGGTGGGCCAAGGGGGCCGCACTCACCCGGCGACGCGAGTTTTTCAAGCCCTGCGAATGACCGTGAACCGTGAGCTTGAGGCGCTGGAGTCTGCCCTGGAGGCGGCTCCGGCGCTTCTCAAGCCCGGGGGCCGGCTGGCGGTGATCACCTTTCACAGTTTGGAGGACCGCCTCGTGAAGCGGTTTTTCAGGGCGCGCAGTGCGCGGGAGCTGGACCGGCCGGAATGGCCGGCTCCTCGGGCCAATCCGGACTGGACGCTGCGGGTCTTGACGCGGCGTCCGGTGGTGCCGGCAGGCCCGGAGGTGAAGAACAACCCCCGGGCGCGCAGTGCGAAATTGAGAGTGGCCGAGAAGCTGGACGAGAAGGAAGCGTGAACCGCAGGCGGACAGTCAAACGCGACTTGGGATTCGGCAGCATCCTGCTCCTGGTGATCGCGGCGGTGGTGATTGCCTCGGTTGGGGTTTTCCACGCCTCCGTCAAGAATCGCCAGGTCAACGTGGCGCGGGAGATACAAACCTTGGAAAACCTCATTTCCCAGCACGAGCTGGACATCAAGACCGACAACATGCGGCTCGGCGAGCAACTGAACCGATTCCTGATCCGGGACCGCTTGAGGGAATTCTCGTCGGATCTCCGGCCGATTCCTGGCAAGGCGATCCGGGAAGTCGGCCCGGCCTCGCGTGATGCCCCCGCGGTGGCAGGCGCCTCTTCCGATTCCTCACCCGACCGTGTGCCTGGCGGCTCCGCGGTGGCAGGCCTGGCGCGTAGTCCGGCGCCGCCGAGGCCCTCCGCCGTGGCACGTCCGGCACCACCTGATGGCTACGCCGTGACAGGCACGCCCTGAGCCCGTGAAGTCTGCTGTTCACTCCCGCGCCCTGCTAATCTGCCTGGTCCTCGTGGCCGGGTTCAGCGTTCTCTCGGCGCGCTTGATTCACCTGCAGTGGCTCGATCGCGAGTTGTCGGTGCGGAAGGCGGAAATCTCGCGTACCAACAAAGACATCATACCCGGGTGGTTCGGAAACATCGTGGATCGCAAGGAAGAGATCATGGCGCGCAACTTTCCGGCCACCACCATCGTGGCGGACAAGTATCACCTGCGAGACCCGGATGTGGCAGCGCGAGGAGTGGCCTACGGGACGCTGGTTGACGAGGAGGAGTGGATTCACGGGACGGAGCAGGAGCGTGAGCGGATGCTGCGTCGCCGGCAGCGGCAACTGCGGGAAGAGATGCCGGTTGGCGAATTGCTCGAACGCTACATCGACCACGTGATCCCGATCGCAGCCCGGGCGCTTGGATTGGGTTCGCGGGACCTGGAAGAGAAGTTGGTGGAGAACGACCTGGAGTACGTCACGATTGCGAAGGATCTGCGGGAAGACGAGGCGGATGAAATCGAAGCGGTCCTCAAGGAAAACCACATCCACGGCTTTCGTTTCGAGAAGAGCGTGAAACGCTGGTACACGGCCGCGCACCTTGCGACGCACACGACGGGATACGTCAATCACGAGGGGGTCGGGCAGTGCGGCATCGAGCGCGAACTCGGGATATTCCTTCGCGGGAAGGATGGCTATCGCATCACGCGCAAAGACCAGACCGGCCTGGTCTTGCTGACGGGGGGCGGGAAGTTGATGCCTCCACGCTCGGGGTTCGACGTGAAATTGGCCCTGGATCTCTCGATCCAGGCCATCGTGGAGGAGGAACTGGATGAGGGGCTGCGCGAGTTCGAGGCGCAACGCGGAGCGGTCGTCATGCTGGACCCCAAGACGGGCGACGTGCTGGCGATCGCGAGCCGGCCCCACTTCGACCTGAATCTGAGGGAAGACATCGAGGAGAAGGGCGTGCACTACGCGGTGCAGGCGGTCTACGAGCCGGGATCCACCTTCAAGTTGGTGGCCGCCGCGGCGGCTCTCGATCTGGGCATCATGAGTCCGAACAGCAAGGTCTATTGCCACATGGGGCACCTGGACCTGGGGTACACCTTCGTGAGGGACTACAAGGCATTCGGGACCCTCAGCCTGGAGCAGGTGCTTTCGAAATCGAGCAACATCGGCGCATTCAAGATCGGCCGTAGCGTCAACTCCAAGCGGTTCATGAAGTATCTCAAGGCTTTCGGATTTCTCGAGAAGACGGGTATCCAGCTCTCGGGCGAGCAGCAGGGCCTCCTGGCGGATCCGGACAACAAGGTGGATTTTTCCCGCATGACGTACGGGTATGGGGTGGCCGTCACGCCCTTGCAGGTGGCGAGTGCCTATGCTGCGATTGCGAACGACGGGGTGCTCATGAAGCCGCGCCTGGTGCAGGCCCTCCTGGCGAACGACGGCACGGTGGTGAAGAGCTACGAGCCGGACGAGGTCCGGCGGGTGGTATCGGCCAACACCGCGCGCAAGTTGCGGAAGGCGCTGGCCACGGTTTGCGACCCGAAGGGACGGGGAACCGGGCGCCGGTCGTCGGTGCCGGGATTCCGGGTAGGAGGAAAAACCGGGACGGCCCGCAAGCTCTCGGCCTCGGGGCGCTACCTGTCGAACCGCTACGCGGTGTCTTTCGTCGGAATGCTTCCGGCTCTCGATCCCGCGTTCGTCTGTGTGGTGGTCATCGACGATCCGCGCACCCGGAAGCTGAAGATCGGCGGTGGTTCGGTTGCGGCTCCCGTCTTCCGGCGCATTGCGACCCGCACCGCAGCTTACCTGAATCTCACCCCGACCGAACCGATCAAAGACGACAAAGCCCTCGCCACGAACGGCACCTGATGATGACCCTGCACGAACTGATTGACCCGCTTCCGCGCGCCGCCCTGACCGGGCCGGGAGAAGGGGTTGTGACGGGGGTGCACGATGACAGCCGCGCCGTGGGTCAAGGCGATGTGTTCGTGGCGGTGCGTGGCGCCACGGTGGACGGGCACGAATTCATCGCGAAGGCGATCGAGGCGGGAGCCGGGGCGATCGTGGCGGAGACGCCGGCCCGGGCCGATCTGCCGGAGGGAATCTGCTGGGTGCTGGTTCCCGACACGCGGGAAGCGCTCGGAATCCTCTCCAGCACCTGGTACGGAAAGCCGTCGGAAGACCTGCGCGTGGCGGGGGTTACCGGGACGAACGGCAAGACCACCACCGCCTTCCTTCTGCACCGCATCCTGAAGCGGACCTACCAGCGGGCCGGGTTGATTGGGACGGTCCTCGTCGATGACGGAGCGAAGGAACGAGTGGCGACCTACACGACGCCCGGGACGCTCGAGATGCAGGAGTTGCTGGACCGCATGCGCGAGAACGGATGTCCGGCGGTAGCGATGGAAGTCTCCTCGCAGGGGCTGGAGCAGGGACGGGCTTCTTCCATCGCGTTCGACGCGGCGGTTTTCACCAATTTGACCCAGGATCACCTCGACTACCACGGGACGATGGAGCGCTACTTCGCCTCGAAGCGGATTCTCTTCGACCAGATCGCGGGGGATTCCGCCGGCAAGAAACCGACCGCGGTGCTGAACCGGGACGATCGTTACGGCGAGGTCCTGGCCCGCGACTACGGGAGCCGCATGAAGGTCTGCACCTACGGATTCGGCCTACGATGTGATTTCAAG
>CAUZKZ010000445.1:0-4804 GCA_963580345.1 Verrucomicrobiia bacterium
CGCCGGCTCGACCGCTTTACCGACGATCACGAGGCGTTCCTCAAGGCCCGTCAACTCCTCGCCCCGGAGCGCCGCCGTTTCGCCGGCATCGTGATCGATATCTTCTTCGATCATTTCCTTACCGTGCACTGGGACAAGTTCGCAGACCACCCCCTCCCCGAGTTCCTCGAAGAGATCTATTCCACCCTCCTGCGAAGGCCGGAATGGCTCAGTCCGCAGCTGGCCCGCATCGTGCCCCGCATGAAGGACGAAAACTGGCTCCACAGCTACGGCACCATCGAGGGGCTCTCGCTCACCTTCCACCGCATCGCCCGCCGCTCGCCGCGAATCACCCCGATCCGCGAGTCCCCCGACGACCTCGTCGCGCACTACCATTCCTTCGACCGTGCTTTCCACGATTTCTTTCCTGCCACCCGCCACTATGCTTCTCTCCTGCGGAGCAACGACCGCTAAACCCCGTTCTCGTTCTCTTCAATGACCCCCAGCGCCCGAGCCCGCCTCATGGTGGTCGATGACAACCGAGCCAACCGCGTGCTCTTGGAACACCAACTGGGTGGCGAAGGTTTCGAAGTGGTTGCAGCCTCCGGGGGCCCGGAAGCGCTCGCCATGCTCAAGGATACTCTCGCGGGAAACCTCGCGCATCACCCTGTCGATCTCGTTCTCCTCGATATCATGATGCCCGAGATCGACGGGTTCGAGGTGCTCCGCCGGATCCGTGAGCGCAAATCGCCGGCCGATCTGCCGATCGTGATGGCCACTGCCAAGGACCAGACCGACGATTTCGTGCAAGCCCTCAAGGCCGGTGCCAACGACTATGTCGTCAAGCCCATCAACTTCCCCGTCCTCCTGGCCCGCATCGAGACCCAGCTCTCCCTCAAGAGCGCCCGGCAGGCGCTGAAGAGCGCCCAGGAATCGCTCATTCAAACCGCCAAGACCGAGTCGATAGGATTCCTCGCGGCCGGGGTGGCCCACGAAATCCGAAATCCCCTGGCCCGCATCCAGATGGGGCTCGAGTCCCTCCAGCGCAACGAGGTCGTCAGGGCAAATGAGAAGCTGAACAAGGCCGTGACCTCGACCAAGGCGGCCTGCGACAAGGCGGATGAGGTCGTGGGTGAGTTGATGAAGCTCGCCGCTGAATCGCGCCCCAACGTTCAATCTTTCGATATCTACACCGCCATAGAAGACGCCCTCGTGGTGGTGCAGGGCCAGGCCGATTCCCAGTGCATCGAAGTGGTTCTCGAGGGCGATTCCGCCGTTCCCCCGGCACGTTACGGACTCGCAGAGATGCGGCAAGTCCTCGTCAACGTTCTCCTGAATGCGGTGCAAGCCATGCCGGACGGCGGCACCCTGATCATCCGCACCGGCTTGCACACCATCGAATCCCTCCCCACCGAAATTGGCGGGCGTTCCGGCAACGTCCCCCGCCGCGGCGAAGAGATGATTGCCATTGTCATCGCGGACACCGGCCCCGGCCTCCCAGAAGACAAGCACCTCACCGCCTTCGATGCGTTCTACACAACCAAAGCCACCGGAACTGCTACAGGCCTTGGCTTAACTATCGCAAAAAAGTTGATCGATCTGCAGGGCGGGTTCATCTCGCTCGCCAACCGAGAAGGCGGAGGAGCGCAGGTCACCATTCTGCTCCCCCAGTCCGGCGCCTTCCGGACCACGGTCTGATATCTTCCCGCCGCTCTCTTTGCGGTCGAAGAGATGCGCCAGGTCCTCGTGATCGTCCTCCTCAATGCAACTGGAGCGAACCGGCCGCCTGTTATCGCACTTCAACCGCGATCAGCGACAAGTCGTCCTGAAACGGCCGACCGTCCTGCCAGGCGCGAGCCGCATTCTGCAGGGTCCGGAGGCTCTCCTCCAGGGGGGCACGGGAGGCGTCTTCCAGAATCCGGCAAACCCCATCTTGTCCGAGTTCCTCGCCCTCTCGATTCGTGACCTCGTAGATTCCGTCGGTATAAAAGTAGAGGCGATCCCCCGCCGCACACTGCAGGGTCTGCTCCGTGAATTTGCCGTCGGGAAGAAAGCCCACCGCGGGCGGGTGAGCCTTGTTCAGACTTCCCTGCCCGTCCGAAACCACCAGAGGGCCCGGATGCCCGGCTGAGGTGTAGCGAAACTCCAGTGTCTTCAAGTCAAGGATCCCGTAAAGGACCGTGAAGTACTGCTCGGTCTCTTCATCGTACGTGAAGCGCTGGTTCAGGGACGACGCCACCTCCGCCGGAGCGCGCAGCTCGTATTCTCCGTTGCCACTCACCGGCCGGCGCAACAAGGCGTCCGTCCCGTGCAGCCGGGTCAGGATCCGGCTCAGGTGCACCGAGAGCAAGGCCGCAGGCACTCCGTGCCCGCTCACATCGATGATGTAGATGCCCACGTGATCCTCGTCGAGCGGCACGATGTTCAAGGTGTCCCCCGCCAGTTCGTCGCACGGTTCGTACACCCATGCAAACTTGGCGGCCGCCGATTCCGGCGGATACTCCGGCAGAAACGATTGCTGGATCTTGGCGGCGGCCTGCAAACTCTCCTTCATCCGGCGGTTCGCCTCCACCAGCACGTTGTTGGCCGCAGCCAACCGGCGGTTTTGCTCCGCCAGGGCGTGCTCCACCTCGATGATTCGCGCCGCCGCCTTGATGCGGACCCGCAGTTCGTCCTTGTCGAACGGCTTGCAGACAAAGTCATCGGCTCCCGCCTCGATTCCCGCCACCACGTCGCGCGTCTCGGAGCGAGAGGTCAGAACAATCGCGTAGACGTAGTCGTTGCCTTCCCCGCAGGTCCGGATTTTCCGCAAGAGTTCCAGTCCGTCCATCCCGGGCATGAGCCAGTCTGTGACGACCAGGTCGAATTCCCCTTCCTGGAACAGGGCCCAGGCCTCCTCCCCGTCGGCTGCCGCCTCGGTCTCGTGTCCCCAGTCCTTGAACATGGACAAAATGCGCAGGCGAGTGGCGCGGTCGTCTTCTGCAACGAGGATCCTCATCGCTTTCCTTTCAGAGAGATCGGTAGAACATGGCTTCTTTTGGTCAGCTGGTCCATCTCCCATTTCAGTTGGCTGGTTCTCCCACGGACTCCTCCAGCGATTCAGCGAATTGACGCAGAGCCGCGTCCAGCGAGGCGACTTCCTGCGAGAGGATCTCCACCAACCCGTTGATTCCATCGAACTCTCCCCGCCGCGCCCGCGCATCCACCTCCGCGGCGAAATCCCCGGTGCGCTCCGCACAGTAATTGCCCGCCACTCCCCGCAAGCCGTGTGCAGCCCGGTGCAGCCTCTCGCCGTCCCCCTCCTCTCCCGCCGCCCGGAGCTCGCCCAGCAACTTGGCCGAATCGTCCCCAAAAATTCCGATCAGTTCCCGCATCAACTCCGGATCGCGGAAGCGTTCGCGAAATCGATGCGCGTCGAACACCACGGACTCGCCCCCCACGGACCTGCCCTCCTCCCCTGCCGGGCGCTCCCCGCTCCCGACCCCCGCGGCGCGTTCCACCACCGCGTACAGGATGCGGGACTCAATCGGCTTGGCGATGTAGTCGTCCATCCCTGCTGCCAGGCACTCTTCCCGGTCGCCCGGCATGGCGTGGGCCGTCATCGCGATCACCGGCATGTGGCCGCCATGGTCGCCCTCGTGCTCCCGCATCGCGGAGGTCGCCTCGAACCCGTTCATCACCGGCATCTGCATATCCATCAGGACCACGTCGAACTTTCGCGTTTTCAGAATGTCCAGCGCCTCCTGACCGTTCTCCACGACTGTGACCAGGTGTCCCCGCTTCTCGAGGAGACGCACCGCCACCACCTGGTTCACCTTCCCGTCTTCTGCGAGCAGAATCTGCAAGGCCGGAACGTCTCGCGGACGGCGCGCGGCATGCTCCCACTCCGGCGGCGACTCCCGGGTCGCATATCCCATCATCTGCAGGATGGCGTCCAGCAAGATGGAGTGCTTGATCGGTTTGTTCAGGGTCCGCACGATTCCGAACTTCTCCAGTTCCACATCCTTCCAGGCACCGCCCACCGAGCTCAACAAAAGCATCGGGAGCTCCTTCCATCGCTCGCGGGAATGAATCCGTTTCGCAAGTTTAAGTCCATCCATCCCGGGCATGACGCGGTCCATCACGGCCAGCTTGAGTTCGCCATCTTCCTTCTCCAGTTCCGCCAGCCTCTCCAGCGCGGCCTCACCACTCGGGCAGAGAATCGGCTGCATTTCCCAACTCTCCAGCATCTCGCCGATGATCTCGAGGTTGGTCTCGTTATCATCGACGACCAGCACCGGCACTCCGCGCAGGGATCCTCCCGCCGGCGGAATCTCGGAATCCTGCACCGGAGCCACCTCGAATACTCCGGTCACATGGAAACTGCTCCCCTTGCCTTCCTCGCTCTCCACCCAGATTCGCCCTCCCATCTTTTCCGAGATTCGTTTCGAAATGGCCAAGCCCAGCCCCGTCCCCCCGTACTGCCGCGTGGTGGAACTGTCGGCTTGGGAAAAACTCTCGAAGATTTCCTCTCTTCGGGATTCCGGCACCCCGATGCCCGTATCGCGCACCGTGAAGTGCAGCTCCAATTTACCGTCCTCCTGCTCCCCTGCCATCACGCTTGCCACGATCTCCCCTGCCTCCGTGAACTTGATGGCATTTCCCACCAGGTTCACAATCACCTGCCGGAGCCGCCCCAGATCACCCCGCAGCCGGTCCGGCAGCTTCGGATCCACCTGGAAGGCGAGTTCCAGGCCCTTGTCGGAGGCCCGGTGCGAGAGCGTCTGGAGGATGTCCCCCAGCGAACCGCGAATCCCGAATTCCTGTTCCTCCAGCTCCAGTTTCC
>CAUZKZ010000446.1:0-4797 GCA_963580345.1 Verrucomicrobiia bacterium
AACGTTTTACGCATTTTCGTTCTGACCAAACCCCCGTGATTCCAAGGGTTGGAGGGCTTCGTTCAGAACAAAAATGCCGTCCTGTTCTGCGGTTCCAGATTATTCTTTAGCAAATTGAATCCGCGTGGTGTTGATCCTCATGGCCGGGCTGTTTCTCGGATTGCTGGCCGGGCCGGAGAGCAGTGCCGCCGCGGGGAAGTCCGTCATTGTCAGGGTTCCCCACGACCTTGCGCGCTGGGCAGGAGCGTCCGCGATCTGGGCGGTCACGACGGTGGGAAGCATCGCCGGCGTGGCGTGGGCGGCGTATCGCTTGAAGCACCCTTCGATTGCCCTCGTCGCGAGGCGAAACGGAGAAGATCGAGTTGCAGCTGGTGGAAATCGAGGCGTTCGTGAAGAGGATCTACGCATCGCAATTGCCAGGCTTCTGGGGATCCCGGCGGAGGGGCTCACCTCGGAGACGAGATTCCATGACGACCTGAAAATTCCTCCCGGTGAATTGCTCGACGTGCTCGGAGAACTCGAGGACAAGCTCGACCTCGATCTCTCGGCGGAGAAGGTTCGAACCTTTGGAGACCTTCTTGCCAACCTGAACAGGTAAGGGGTGCAGAATCGCACCCCCTCCGACCCCAACCCCAGAGCCTCCAAGTAACCCGGCTTGAAAAACGAAATTCCTGGCAATCACCGCCTGCAAGGCGTCAAAGTCCGGAAGCCGCTCCCACTCTCCCGTGAAGGCCTCGAAACGCAGGCCCGCAACCATCCCCTCCTCTTTCACCGGCTCCGCCAATTCCATGACCGCCAGCTCGGGTTGCACCGTGAGCGATTCGTCGCCGCGCTTGAGCTGGATCCTCGGCTTCTCACCCGCTTTCCTTTCGACCAGTCCCAGATGGAAATCGAATCCGTTCCGGACCACCAAGTCGTCGATCCGAACCACGAGGTCACCAGGCTTTATTCCGACCCGTTCCGCGGGAGAATCCTTCACCACCGCCTTCACTTCGGCCTCCCGCGTGTACATATCGACTTCGATACCGAGTGAGCCAGCCCACCCGGGCTTCCAATGACCAGGACCGGTTCCCCCAACAGCAGGTCGTCACTTCTCCCCAGCGAAACGGTCTCGAGAGGCTCGGCGGGCGCAATCTTGATCAACGCGAGATCTTCCGACGACATGCCTGCAATGATCCGGAATGGCAGGGGCGCCTTCCCGGAAAGATGTACCCGACCGTTCGCAGCGCCGCTCACCACATGGTCAATGGTGAGGAGATAGCCCGCCGGATGAATGACCGAGGCGCTTCCCATCCCGACCGTGAATACCCCCGGCGTCCCCGACTCCCGGAAGGTCTCAGTCCCGCCGGGGGATTGCAATCCCATGCTTACCGCCTCTACCCCGCCGGCACGAGAATTGCCCTTCCGCTCCCACCATCGCCCGGATTAGTCTGTCGCCATGATCTTGAGATGGATGGAACGGAGGCCCTTGGGGGTAGCTGGCCTCGCGGTGGCCTTGTTGACAGCGCCCCCTCTCCACGCCGAGCAGAAATCCGTCGATGCCGCCCGGGTCGTCAAAGCCGTCACGGGCGGTCTCCGGGCCCTGGAAAAGGGCACCCTCAACTACGCCGAACAACGCAGTTGCTTCACCTGTCACCATCAGACCCTCCCGTTGCTCGCGCAGGCCACGGCGCGAAAACACGGCTTCAAGATCAATGAAGAGGTATTCGAGAACCAGACCCGCTTCACGCATGAATCCTTCAAGGAGCGCCACGATTCCCTGCGCCGCGGGACTGGAATCGGCGGCAAGAGCATGACGGTCGGCTTCGCGCTCTGGGCCCTCGATCTCGCAAAATGGAAATCCGACGAGACGACCGAGGCGATGGCAGCCTACCTCCTCAAGACCCAGGAAAAAGATGGTCGCTTCTTCACCAATTCCACCCGGCCTCCCCTCGAGGATTCCCCCGCCACCAGCGCCACCATCGCCGCCTACTTCCTGCAGCGCTTCGCCACCGACGCCCAGAAAGCCGCCGCCGAAGAAAGTGTCGAGAAAGCCCGGCACTGGCTCTTCGATTACAAACCCGACCGCCAGGAAGACCGCAACTCCCAGCTCTGGGGGATGCACCTTCTCGACGCCAGCGACGAGGACATCGCCGCGGCGCGCAAGGCCGTCCTGGCTTCCCAGCAGGACGATGGCGGGTGGAGCCAGCTGCCGGACATGGCGAGCGACTCCTACGCCACCGGACAGGCTTTGTGGATGCTGCAGGAAAGCGGGCTCGCCACAAGTGACCCGGCCTACCAGCGAGGTGTTAGATTGCTCCTGGATTCCCAGCAGGAAGACGGGTCGTGGCTTGTTAAGACCCGCTCCAAGCCCATCCAGCGGCACTTCGAGTCGGGATTCCCCCACGGCAAAGATCAGTTCATCTCGATCTGCGGAACCTCCTGGGCGGTCGCGGCGCTCGCAGCCACCCAGCCGCCCCTCCGCGAGGAGCCGCCCTGATCAAGGCCTCGCTTGACACGCTCCGAGGAAGGGAAAGAATAGCGCCATCAGCGACTCCGTGGAACAGCACCTTTACGTCATCATGTGGCCGAACTACGCCCTGGTGGCCTCCAATCTCCCTCCGGAAGAGTTCGGCAGGCACTACACCATCGGCAGTTCCCGCTACTACCACGGACAGGTTATCTTCGCCGAGATCCAGAACGACTATCGCAACGATTTCTTCCCCATCGAGCGGCTCCTGAAGGAGGTCGTTCCCAACCCGGCCGGCCGGCCGAAACGCACCAAGTTCATCGCGACCTACCGGGTCCTCGAACACATCGCGCTATCCGCTTTCAAGGATCTCTTCGTCACTTCGGTGGCCGGCAAGGTCCTGAGGCTGCCGCAGGCGCCCTACGAACGCAAGCACGGGCCCGGGTTTATCAGGACCTACCAGGAAATCTGCCCCTTCAGCACCATTGTTCTCAGCCACATGAGCCCCCCGGAATTCGGTCAGTACATCACCGACCCGGATCAGCCCAAGAGCGCTCCCAAGGTCGTGTTCACCCAGATCGATTTCACGATCGAAGATTTCCTGTCCCAGATCGAAGCCAACCCGTTCCACACCTCCCCCATCCCGAACGTCCATCCCCACAAGCTGCGGGACCAGATCCTCGAACTCCGCTCCAATCCGGAAAAACAGATCAAGGGGATCAGCCTCGACTCCGTTCTCGGAAAGATTTCCTTCCTCAAACTTCGCACCGGCTTCTGGATCGCCTCCCATTCAGGGGAAATCTTCTACCCCGTCCCGGACAACGAGACGCTAAAGAAGGAGCACGCCGAGTTTGTGCGATCGCTTGACGGTTGACGCGGTGCCCTGCTGACCCGGATGATGGCAGGGCGGGCGCATCGCCTGCCCGGTGCTTCCCAGGGTTACGCGACACTCAGTGCGCCACCACCATGGCGCCCTTCGGCTGCCCGATCTCGCCCAGGAGCCGTTCAAACCACGGCTGGTCGATGTCGAATGGTTTGCCGCCCCTGATGCGCGGAAATTCGATACACGACATCGTGTCGCCGTGGTCCTCATCCAGGCCGGCCACGCCGCTCCGGCCGTTCAACGCATACTCTGCGCCCGCGAAGGCACTCTTCTTGATCAGGTCGAGATCCTGCGCATTCGGCGCGGCGGAGCGTCCGAAGTACCCGCTCTTCTGCACCAGCACCTTATCGGCCTTTAGCTTGTCCTTCAGTCGGCTTGCAAACCACTGGCCGGGATTGAGTTCATCCAGCCGGGCGTGTCCGAAAGCATCGCGCCGCACTTTTTCTCCCGCCGCCTCCTTCTCGCGCACGATGGCCTCGAGACCCGCTCCCTCGCTCAGGAAGACATTGACCGCATCGTGCTTGTCCATCACCTCGCTGAGCCGCGCCACTTCCGCATCCAGATCCAGGTCCATCTCCGGAACCCACACGGCGTGCACCTCCCAGCACTCGCGAGCCAGGCGCATCTCGGGGAAAAACTCCCAGCCATCGAGACGCTTGCGATACGCCTCGGCAGTCGCGCCGGTCAGCCAGCCGCAACGACGCCCCATCACCTCGTGGATGATGAGATGCCGGGTGCTGGTGGTGTTTTCATTGGCGATGTTCTCGAAATAGCGAGCGCCCTGTTCCGCCGCGGTCCACGCTCCAAGGGTCTGCGTGATCGGGAATACGTCGTTGTCGACCGTCTTGGGCAGACCGACCACGGTGAAGTCGTATCCGTTGTCATGCAGATACTTCGCCAGGTCGGCCGCGGTGGTATTGGTGTCGTCTCCGCCAATGGTGTGCAGTATATCGACGCCGTCCCTCTTCAGTCGCTCCGCGGCGACTTCCAGGGGAACTTCCCCCTCCTTCACCAGCTTCCGCTTCACACAGTCCTCCACATTGGTCAGCTTGACCCGGCTGTTTCCGATCGGGCTTCCTCCGAACTTGTAGAGGACCGAGGCACGATTCTTCACTGCAGCCGGGAAGACCATGCTCCTGCCGCACAGCAGCCCCTGGTACCCGTTGAGATACCCGATCAATTCGGCATCCGGAGCGAGCTCGTTGTATTTTTCGATCAGCCCCCCGATGGAGGCTGAGAGGCAGGGCGCGAGTCCACCGGCGGTGAGGAAGGCAATCTTTGGCATGACGGTGCACAAATCTGCGGCCGAGGCCTCTCTGCTGTCAACTGCTTCTCCATGAGCCGCAGACGGACCGCAATGCGCTTCTTGACTCGTCCTCGCGGGTACCGAGAATCACCCCGCTATGCCCATCGCCTCTCCGAAGCAGTTCGCCGCGATGCTCGACGCCGCGCAGGATGGCTCCTA
>CAUZKZ010000447.1:0-4784 GCA_963580345.1 Verrucomicrobiia bacterium
CTCATGCGAAGAAGTTTGGCACGCTGACTGGCGGTCAACTCGATCACTTGGGCCACTCTCATACTACAAGTATAGTAGTTTCAGATTAAAGATCAATCTGTAAGGCGGACTACACTAGCATATTGACTTTCTCGTTGAAGGATTCTTTATTACCGAGCGGAGTGCCGCCTAAGAAGCGCGGATATTCCGCCGTATAAAAATTGTCATGACACCTTCTCACCGTCTTCTGGCGGCCGGGCTGGGGGCTTCCCTGTGCCTCGCCGCCCCGGCTTATTCCCAGGTGAAAAAGCAGGGCCACGATATCGCACAGCTCAAGAAAGCGGCCCTCGCGATCGATAAGCATGTCGCGAACCTGTACCGGCGGAAGAAGCTGAAAGTGCCGGCCGTGGTCGATGATGCCACCTTCCTGCGCCGCAGTTTCCTGCTCGCGGCGGGGCGGATTCCGACCCTCGACGAAGCGCGCATGTTCCTCGAGATCGAGGACGCGAACAAGCGGGAGATGCTGGCCGGATACCTGATGAGCGAGAAGAACGACGGGTACCGCAGCAGCATGGTGAACTGGGTGAGCGACCTGCTGCGCCTCACCGACAGTTTCAACGAGGGCCAGGCCGCGCCCTACGTCGAGTTCGTCCACACCGCCATGAAGGACAACATGCCGTGGGATCAGTTCGCCCAGCGCTTGCTGAGCGCCAAGGGAAGCGGCTGGGCCGACAACAACGGTGCGGTCGGCTACTTCATCCGCGACAAGGGTATGCCCCTCGACAACCTGTCCACCACGATGCGGATTTTCACCGGCGAGCGCATGGAGTGTGCGCAGTGCCACGACAGCCCCTTCAACAAGTGGGAGCGGATGGACTTCTACGAACTGGCCGCGTTCACGAACGGCCAGGAGGAGATCAACCGCGGTCCCTGGAACCAGGTCGAGATGGAACTGCGTGACGCCAAGGAACGGCGCACCGAGTTCGGCCGCCTGGTCGAATGGCTTGGCGACAATATTCACTACTTCACGCTCGCCGGGGGCGGAAAGGGACGGATCAAGCTCCCTCACGACTACCAGTATCGCGACGGCGATCCGGGCGAGATGATCGGCGGCAAGACCCACTTCGGAAAGAAGATCCGCTCTTCCGAGCGCCGCGACGACGAGAGCGCTCGTGATGATTTTGCGAAGTGGATGGTGGGCAAAGACAACGTCCGCTTCACCTCCATCATCGTGAACCGCATGTGGCAGCGCATCATGGGGAAAGGCATTTACGAGCCGGTGGACGAATACAAGCCGGCCGACAAGACCATCACGCCGGACCTCATGGATTACCTCATCGGCCTGATGCGCGATGATTTGCAGTACGACCTGCGCGCCTTCCAGCACGTGCTGCTGCTCACCAGGAACTTTCAGTTTGCGGCCAATCCGGAGGCCTTCGAAGCGGGCATGCCGCAAGCCTTCAACGGCCGCCAGATCGAGCGCCTGAGCGCCGAGCAGGTATGGGACTCCCTCGTCACCCTGGTGGCGGGCAACCCCGACAAGCTGCCCAGGCGGGGATTCAGCAACGCGATCTATTACAAGGGCCGCCCGGTCCTGGTTGGTAAGAAGACCATGGCGCAGCTGAGCCGCGAGGTGCTCGCTATCAAGACGCCGGACGAATACCGCAGCTACGTCAACCAGCTCCTGAGCGAAGTCAAGGGCGGCGGCGGCAAGCCCACCAAGAAGGAGATGATGGCGATGAAGGGACTGCAGCGGCCCGGCCCGGCCTCCGGCATGGCACGGGCTTCGGAACTCCCGGCCCCGGCTCCCGCGGCCCACCTGCTCCGCAGTTTCGGATCATCCGACCGCGACCTGATCGAATCCGCCACGCGGGAGCCCAACATGGCGCAGGTCCTCTCCATCATGAACGGCTACGTCGAGAAGATGGTGGTCAGCAACCAGAGCTCGGCAGTTTACAAGGCGCTGGAGGCGGGGACCACCGACCGCGACAAGGTCCGCTTCCTCTACTACAGCATCCTGAGCCGGTCACCCACCGCGGAGGAGATGGCGATACTGATGCGGGACGTCATCGACGGCAGCAAGGAAAGCTACCGGAACCTGGCCTCCGCCCTCATCGCCACCCACGAGTTCATCTTTATCCAGTAGCACCGGTTCAACCGCAAACACCACATGAACGATCACGATTTCAACAAGCAGGATGAGCTGACCCGGCGTCAGATCATGGTCAACGCGGCGCGTGCCTACCTTGGCGTGAAGGTCGCCCCGTTGCTGGGCGGGACTCTCGCCACCGGCGCCATCGGGGCCACCAAGAAGAAGAGCGGACCCAGCCAGCTCGCCGAAGCCGTCATCTTCCTGAACATGGCGGGCGGAATGAGCCACCTCGATACCTTCGACACCAAGCCCCGCAACAAGGAGATCCAGGGGCCGGTCGAGTCGATCGCCACCAACGGCGATTTCCAGCTCTCGCAGTTCCTGCCCGAGATCGCCAAGGTCGCGGACCGCCTGTGCATCATCCGGTCCATGACGTCCAAGCAGGGTGCCCACGGCCAGGGCCAGTACCTCCTGCACCGCAGCTACTCGCCGCGAGGCACGATTGTCCATCCCTCCATCGGGGCGTGGGTGGTCCGGCACAAGGGACGCAAGAACATGACCCTGCCGGGATTTGTGACGGTGGGAACCCATCCCAAGAATGCCTCGGCCGGATTCTTCGGAGCCGAGTTCCAGGGCGTGCCGCTGGGCCGCCCGGACGAGGGCCTCAAGGATTCCAAGCGGGCCAACACCGTAAGTGAAGAGGACTTCAACCGTCGTCTCGCCATCGCGGACGCCCTCAACAAGGACTTCCACGAGAAGTACAAATCCCCGGCGGTGAAGTCCTATGACAGTCTTTACGATGAGGCCACCAAGTTAATGAAGAGCGAGGACCTCAAGGCCTTCGAAATCGGCCTGGAGCCGAGCAAGACCCGGGAGCTTTACGGCAAGGATGGATTCGGGCAGGGCTGCCTGCTGGCGCGCCGTCTGGTCGAAGTCGGACTGCGATTCATCGAGGTTGGCCTGGGCGGGTGGGACACCCACTATGGCAACTTTACGTCGGTGGAATCGCGCGCCGCGGTTCTGGACCGGGGCTTCTCGGCCCTGATCAACGATCTCAAGGAGAAGGGCCTGCTCGAGAGCACCCTGGTGGTGATCGGCACCGAGTTCGGTCGAACCCCAAACATCGTGGCCGACGCCAACAACGGACGCGATCACCACCCGGCCTGTTTCTCCGCGGTCATGGCGGGCGCCGGGATCCAGGGCGGCACCACCTATGGCAAGTCGGACAAGGCGGGCGACCGGCCTGCCGAGAATGCGGTCAGCGTCCAGGACTTCAACGCCACGATCGGTTACGCGCTGGGAATCGACTCCCAGAAGATTCTCCACTCCCCGAGCGGGCGCCCCTTCCGCATGGCCGGCGCGGAGCGCGACCTCGGAAACCCGGTCAAGGCCATCTTCATTTAGTGTCCTGAACGCCCCCTCACCCCCCTTCCAGGATATGATTTGACCCATCGGGTTCGGATCGCGGGTCCCTGGCCTGACCGTCCCGCTCCTGGCCGAGATCGGGCGCCTCCGCTGATGGGCGCCGAGGCGATTTTCCCGGTCAGCACCCCGATTGTAGCCCTCTTCGGGCCGGACCGATGGTTTGAGAAATGAGTGGAGGCGGGGCGAATGGACCTGGCGCCTGGAGAGAGCCGCCACTCCCCCCTGAAAAAATTACCCACTTTTTTCTTGCGGAGAGGGGGGAGACGAGGCAATATTTAAGAAGAGTGAGATATCAATCTTTATTGCCTAACACCTTCTTGGGGTCCTGCGGGAGCCGGGGAGAGGGCAATCTGGTTGAGGCCCTGTCAGATTTTTCAGCACTACTCTTGGTTGATGGTGCACCTCCCGGTTGACGCGCCGGGACGGGAACGAGCCAAGGAATTACGAATTTCTGAGGCGAGTGCGTTGTGCGATAAAAAGAGGGTGGTCTTCGGATCACCCTCTTTTTCTTGGTTGGATAGAGGGATCGGGTGTGCGGCGCGGATGGCGAGAGAAACGCAAGCCAGGGCGCGGCGAAAATTCGACCGGCCAATTTCCAGATAAATCTCAGGTCCAGAGTCCAGTTACCAGTTTTGCTCCTTTTTGAAATCTGGGGGTTGAGAATTGAAGCTTATCTGGAAATTGGGCCGTGGATTTGGGAAAGCCGAGAGGCCGCCTGTAATCTAACCATGGCGCTCTTACAAACCGCTTGGCACCGTCAGAGGCTGGACCTAGATTCCCCATCCGCCCATGCCAAGCGAGACGCCCACCTTCCCGGATCTCGGCAATCTTTCGCCGATCGATCGGGTCGGAGTGGCGGAGCGTGCGAGGCGGTTCCAGGCGCGCAGCATCAAGAAGGAGAGCAAGCTCTCCGCTCTGCGCCTGGCGGTTACGATGCTGGACGTGACGACCCTGGAAGGAAAGGACAGCCCGGGCAAGGTGCGGCAGATGTGCGCCAAGGCGATGCACCCTCTCCCGGAAGATCCGTCGATCGGTCCCGCCGCGGCGGTGTGTGTTTATCCGCGGTTGGTGCGGGTCGCGAAGGAAGCAGTGGGGGACAGCGGCGTGCAAGTGGCGAGTGTTGCGACGGCGTTCCCGAGCGGGCAGAGCCGCATGAAGGAGCGCCTCTCCGAGATTCATTACGCGGTGGGCGCAGGGGCAGACGAGATCGACATGGTGATATCGCGCGGCAAGCTCCTACACGGGGAACTGCACACCGTTTTTGACGAGATCGTGCGCTGCAAGGAAG
>CAUZKZ010000448.1:0-4777 GCA_963580345.1 Verrucomicrobiia bacterium
CAAGGCTTCGAGGCACAACGCCCGGCGGGGCGACCGGGCGTCTTGGAAGGTTCGGCTCTCGGGACCAGGAGAACGGCATTCCTATCTTTCGCCGTCCTCGTCGTCCTCGTCGTCCCCCTCGTCCCCGTCCTCGTCGTCCCCCTCGTCCCCGTCCTCGTCGTCCCCCTCGTCCCCATCCTCGTCGCCCTCGTCCTCATCGTCCTCATCGTCCCCATCCTCGTCGCCCTCACGCTTTTCGTCCTCATGTTCCTTATCTTCTTCTCTGTGGAGGCGCTCGTGGAGTTCTTCCTCGACGATTTTCGCATGGTGGGCGAAGGCCTCTTGGAGTTCGTGGGCGGCTTCTTCGAGTTCTCGCCTGGCGCGATCGAGCTCGGCCCGCTCGAGGTGCAGGCGATGTTCGACGTGGGCGCCGATGATCTCGTGGAGCTTGGCCTTCAGCTCTGCCCGGTGTGCTTCGTTGTCCGATTCGTGAAACTCCTTGGTGAGGCGGTCCGCAATGAACCCGGTGCGGCGCACGTGCAGGAAGGCTTCGGCGGCCTTCCCGCCCAGTTCTTCGCCGAGATGGTGGAACTCGCCGACAAGTTCGCCGGCTTCCCGCCAAAATTCTTCCACGCCCTCCTTGTTACCTTCTTCCTCGGCATGGCGGAGATACTGAAGCGGTTCAGCGAAATGCTTTTCGAGGAAGGCCCGGATTTCGGACTTGGTGCGGCGATGGAGACGCTCTTCATCCTCGTCGTCTTGCGCAAAGCCGGGAAGGACGAGGCCAAGGGAGGCGATGAGTGCAGCGATCAATTTGGGGAGCTTCATTATTTTCAAGTCAGGTGGTTTGATAGATCAGGATACGGTCGGGAGGGAGGCGGGGTGGACGCCCTGGTCACGGCTAAAATTCCGGGCTTTCCGTTGCTTGATTCTGAGAATGCGGGCGCGCGCATCGCGGATGCGCTTCAGATTGGAAGTTTCGGCCTTCGGAAAGATCCGGGCGGGAAAGGCGGAGGCGGGACGAAGGGTATCGGCTGCAGTGGGTGCGACGGTCTCGACCGGACGGGCCGGGTCGGAGAGAAGAAGAGAAGCCACTGCGAACACCACGATGGCGGCCGCGGCGGTATAGAGAATGAGGCGGAGGACGGGCCGCCGGGAGGAGAGGCCGGCCTGCTCGTTTCGGGCCAGGGCCGCCGAGAGAGCGCCAGAGGGGGCGGCATGCTGCGGGAGGCGGCGGACTGAGCGGGAAAGCTCCTCGAGTTCGTTGCGCACGCCGGCCGGGATTTCACCTTCGAGTTCCCCGCTCCAGCGCAGGAGGTCCCTCTCTTCATTGGTGAGCTTCATGAGGCAGGTTCTATCAGAGCGGATTTTAGCCGGTGCCGGGCGTTGTGCATGCGGCCGAGCACGGTGTTGAGAGGAGCACCGGTGAGTTCGGCGATCTCCCGGAAGGGAAGATCGGAGCGCAGGCGCAGGATGAGGACTTCGCGCTCGGCAGCAGGCAGGAGGGCGATGGCTCGTTCGATGTGATCGAGATCGTCACGATTTGCGGCGGTCTCCCATACGGATTCGAGCGGGGCGGGAAGCTCGGCAAAATCGGGCTGGGTTTGTTGGCGCTGGTCGCGCCGAAGCAGCGAGATGGCAACGTTGTGTGCAATGCGGTAAAGCCAGGCACGGAACTGACATTTTTCGCGGTAGTTCGGGAGGGCGCGGAGGGCGCGGTAGAAGGTTTCCTGCAGCGCGTCTTCGGCGTCGTGGTGCCGTGGGAGAAAGGTGCGGAGGTAATTGAAAAGGGGCTGCTGGTGAGTGGTGAAAAGCGCTTCGGCCGCGGCCGGATCACCAGTCTGGAGGTAACGCTCAATTTGTTCTGCATCCGTCACAGGTCCTCGTTTCTATCAAGGGAAACGCGGAAGCGGAGGAATTATTGCCGGCGAGGGGAGATTTTTTGGGTGGATGACGGCGTCCCGGCCGGCATCTCCGGCATCGCGCGAGGGACCGCGCGATCCACCGGGAGATCCCTAGTGCATTGCGACGAAATTTTTCCGCATGAGGTCCTGCGGAGAGAGATCGCCCAGATTGGCTTGCACTTCCTCGATCCATTTTTGTTCGAGGGAGTTCTTGGAGGGTCGGGATTTTTCGTAGAAGACCCCGAACTTGCCCGGGAAGTCGAGTTGCGCGAGCTCGAAGGCTTTGTTGATGGAATTGGTATCGTGGATTTCCTCGTCGACGATATTAAATTCACCGCCCTTGCGCGGAATGGCTGCATCGAAGGCGCCGGGGTAGAACATGGTGCACTCCGAAAGGACCTCCACCACCGAGAAGCCATCGTGCTTGATGGCGCGCTCGAAGATCGCGTCCATGTGCTTGACGTGGGTGGCATGAGAGCGGGCGATAAAGGTGGCACCGCTGCCGAGGAGTTGCATCATGGGATTGATGGGGCGGTCGACGGAGCCGGCCGGATCGGTCTTGGAGCGGCGGCCGATCGGGGTAGTGGGGCTGGTCTGGTTCTTCGTCAAGCCGTAGACGAAGTTGTCCATGATGATATAGGTCAGGTTGATATTCTTGCGCGCGGCGTGGTTGAGGTGGTTGCCGCCGATCGAAAACCCGTCACCATCGCCGCCGAAGACGAAGACGTGCTGGTCGGGCCGGCTGAGAGAGATCCCGGTTGCCAGGGGAAGAGCGCGGCCGTGGATGAAGTGGATGCCGTGGGAATTGACAAAGTAGGGAATGCGGCTGGAACAGCCGATCCCGGCCACGCAGACGAACTCGGTCTGGGAGAGGCCGAGGGATTGGATGACATTGAAGAAGGAGGCCAGGACCGCGAAATCACCGCAAGCGGGGCACCAGGTGGGATGATCGGCCTTGAGCTGCTTCTTGGTGAGCTTCTCCTCGGGTTTGGCGGCTTTCGTGTCGGACATGAGATGGGCGGGTGGGGGTTATCGGTTCGCGGGTTGCTCAGGCGAGGTGTTTCTCGATGCCGTCCACGATTTCGCGGACCCGATAGGCGAGGCCGTCGGTCTTGCAGATGGATTGGATGGAGGGAAGGCAGTAAGCGGCGCGCAGGATGGTGGCGAGCTGTCCGTTTCCATAGAGGCCGGAGTCGTTCATTTCCACCACGAAAACACGTTCATACTTCGCCAACAATTGGTCCAGTCCTTTGGGGAGGGGGTGGAGGTGTCGGATGTGGGTGGCGCTGGCGCAGAGTCCCTTGTCCCGCAGGCGATCGCAGGCCTCGCGGATGGGCCCGTAGGTGGAGCCCCAACCGACGAGCAGGATCTCGCCATCCTCTTCGCGGTAGACTTCGGGGAGCTGGAGTTCGGCGGCCAGCTGGATGAGCTTGTCGCGCCGCTTGTCGGTCATCTTCTGGTGATTCTCCGGATTACCGGAGGGGTGGCCCATCTCATCGTGCTCGAGGCCGGTGACCTTGGGATAGGTGCCCTCCTCCATGGGTGTCCCGGGAGGCGCGTGCCGGGTAAGTCCATCGACCGGGTATGGTTTGAAGTCCGCCGCGCGCGCGCTCAGGTCGAGCTCCGGCTCGATCCAATGTTCTTCGAGGTTGGGCTCGTTGAAGGCCTCGATGCGGGTGGCGAGGGCCTGGTCGCTGAGAATGATGACGGGGCAACTGCAACGCCTGGCGAGTTGGGCTGCTTCCAGGGCGATGTAGAAGCAATCTTCCACGTTCTTGGGCGCCACGACGATGCGCGGACTGTCGCCATGGCTCCCGTAGATGGCCTGCAGGAGGTCGGATTGTTCCACCGAAGTGGGAAGACCGGTGGAAGGACCGCCGCGCTGGACATTGATGACGAGAAGAGGGAGCTCCGCCATGGAGGCGTATCCGAGGGTCTCGGCTTTGAGAGAGAGCCCGGGACCTGAACTGCCGGTCACAGCGAGATGGCCCGCGTAACCCACTCCGAGCGCGATCGCAACGGCTGCGAGTTCGTCCTCGGCCTGCATGAATACTCCGCCGTACTTGGGGAGTTCCCGGCGGAGGAGTTCCATGATGCTGGACCAGGGTGTGATCGGGTACCCGGCGCCGTAGCGGATGCCGGCCGCGATGAGGCCGAGGCCGAGCATGGTGTTTCCGTCTGAAGAAATCCGCTTGGAGTGACGGGCTTCCCCTGGAGCGAAATGAAACTGCCGCAGGTCGGTGGTCTGGAAGGCGAAGCCCGCGTCGAAGGCGTTCAGGCAGTTACGGAGGATGTCTTCGCCCTTTTTCCCGAACTGGCGCTCGATGATGCCGACCAAGTTTACCTTATCGAGACGGAACATGGCGCAGAGGAGGCCGAGCACGAAGATGTTCTTGCCGCGGTCCCTGGCGGTTCCACCGATCGCCTCGACGGTGGCGGCTGTGAAAGGGACGCCGATGTGATGGATTCCCCGTTCGTTCCTGGTCTTCTCGACTTTTTCGGTATCGTAGAGGCAGATCCCTCCGTCCTTGAGGGCCGCGATGTGGTCGTCGTAACTGTGCTGATAAAAGGCGACCAGCACGTCGGCTTCATCACCGGCATGGAGGACCTCGCCGGAGCCGAGATGGACCTGGAAGATGGAGGGGCCGCCCGAGATGGTGGAAGGGATGGTCATGTAGGTCATGACATCCTGGGCGGTGCGTCCGGCCAGCCGGCCGAGCATTCCACCGACGGCCTGGATACCGTCCTGCGAATTCCCGGCGAGGCGGATCACAGCGTTCCGCAGGGCTTCGTCTTTGGTAGCCTGGGGAGAGGCGCCGACTGAATTCATGGGGTAGGTGAAGAGGGGGAGAGTTAGATACGCGCGGAATTCGTGCAGCGAAAGGAAAAAGGAC
>CAUZKZ010000449.1:0-4774 GCA_963580345.1 Verrucomicrobiia bacterium
TCCCCCTCCGGGATCTCGACCTGGTTCGTGCGGGCCCACTCCTGGGCCGCGGCCGGATCCCGCCGATTCCATTCCCGCAAGCCGTGATTCACGGATCGGGTTCGGGTCTCCTCGTCGGAAATCGCAATGGCCCAACTCAGGGTCGACCCCTCGTCGATGTCGAAGGCCACCTTGCTGAACCCGACGATGCCACGGTCGCGGGCGGGACCATCCGGTTGCTCGCCCAGCCACGCCGCGGCCGCATCGAGATCACGATTCGCCCAGTTCCACAGGACGTGTCCCATCGCATCGGTGCGGCCCCCTCCGTCAGGTTGCTCTGCAAGCCAGGTCGCCGCCTCGGCCGGTTCCTGCCGGGCCCAGCTCCCCGCCACCGCCGTCATGTAGCGGTCGACATCATCCCGCCCGTCGAGGAATCCCGCGGCAGCTGCCGGTTCATTCTGCGCCCAGGTCTCCAGGGTTTGATGCAGAGCCCGCCGTTGATCTTCGCCCTCCAGCGACTGCGCCCAGGTCGCGGCCTCCTGCGGTGCCTTGCGGGCCCACACTTCCGCAATCTCGCCCACGACATGGCGGCGCGCCTCACCCGGTTCCAACTCGGCGGCCAACGACGCCGCTTTTTCAGGATCGGAAACCGCCAGCGTTCCGAGCACGCCGGTGTAGGCTCCGGCCCGCTGCTTCTCCGGAAGGGTTTCCGCCCACGCCAGGGCGGCGTCCGCATCCTGACGCACCCACGCCCGCGCAATCGTTCCCGCCAGCATGTGCCCTATCCATGGTTGATTCACGATCTTGTTGCCGGGATCGTGCAACCATGCCGCGGCGCGCCTGGGATCCCGGGCCGCCACACCGGCGATGATACCAATCGCCTCTCCTCCACCCTTCTTGAGTTGTCCTGCACGCAAACTCGCCAGGGCACCGTCGGGATCTTCTTGCGCCCACTTCGTCAGGAGAAGCTGCGCCAACATCTTGGCTTCCTGGTCCCACTCCGGCGCACTCTCACGCAGTTCCTGGAGGGCGGCCGGTATGTCGGCCAAGTCGATGCTCTCCGCGTAGGCCAGCAACGCCCTCACCCGCCGGATGGGATCGCTCTCCGCAAGGATCTCTTTCAGTGCGCCAGGCCGGTAGCGCTCCGCGCCCCCACCCTCCAACTTCGTCCGGCTCTTCGCCGCCTGTGCGCGCTGGACACCGCGGAAGTCCTCCCGCTCGGCGTGCCTCGCCGCTTCCAGCGAAGTGCGCAGCGTTTCGGACTCTTCCTTCAGCTTCGTGTTCTCGGTGCGCTGCAGCAGGATGACGGGAAGCGCCACGAGGACCGCTACCGAAAGAGGGGCGATGAAGGATTTTGGCATGCCGTTTCTTCTGGGGTCGAGAGGGGCCGGTCGCGCTGCGGGCCCGGGAAGGGGCCGCCCCGTGATCGGCCGGTTCCCGAACCTAGATAAGATCTTCCCCCATCGCAAGAAACCTGTCCCGTCTTCTCTCCTTTGCACAGCACGCCATCCACGGCTTCCGCATGCCGCTCTTTTTCCTGATCAGCGGCTACTTCACCGCCATGCTGTGGCGGCGCCGCGGCCTCGGCGCGTTGGTCCTGCACCGCCTCAAGCGTATCGCGCTGCCCATGGTGGGGGGTGGGTGGCCTTCGGGCCGCTCGTCATCGCCCTGCAGGTCCTCGTCATGCGATGGCAGCTCCCAAGTTTAGTGAAGTTCCTCGCCATCTGCGTCGTCACTTATGGCCTCCTGCTCGTGAGCTACGAGTTCGCGGTTCGTTACACCGTCGTCGGAACCATGCTCAACGGCAAGAAACTCCGCATTCCCAAGCTCCCGCCGCAAGCGAACTGACGACTGGAGGGCCGACCGTCGCAATTCACTCCCCGCCACGCTCCCATTCGTGTTACATTCGTGCCATTCGTGTTCGCCGATCCTTCAAACACGAATGCGCACGAATGCGCACGAATTGCCCACGAATGATCCGAGGAAACCCTCCACCGAGAACCCCTCAGTGCCATCAGTGTAATCAGTGGTCCAAGAAACGCCCCGCTCCTAACTATAAAAGCAAACCAGGTCGGTGTGGTCCCGCCCACAGCGCGAGAGCCAATTGCGAATCTCCGTGATGGAGTCGCCAATCTCCGCGTCCTCCACCCCGGCCCCCACCGACTGCGCCAGAACGCCCGCTATGCTCGGAATCTCCTCCACACCTAGATAGCCGATGGCCGGAAAGTCGTCGATGGGCGGCAAGGGAATGGGAGACCCGCGACTCACCAGGTGAGCATTCACGCTGAACTGCTCCGGTGCCACTCCCACCTCGACCAGAGCCTCGTCGACGGCCTCGGTCCATGCCGATCGCATCGCCGACCAACACCGGTTGCTCAGCACGTGTCCGAAGTGTCCGCACAGGAGCTCCAGGGCGTACCCGTACTTGGACCCCGAATTCTCATCCAGCCCTTCGCCCATCACGAGATGGGTGAGCGCCCGTTCCATCGGAACGCTCCCCTCATCCAACTCATCGATCTCGGCAAACCCGTTGCCGAACTCGCGACACAGCTTCTTCACCAGGCGCCGTTTGCGCGATCCCAGGCACTTCTCAAGCGCGGCAAGCGAAACCGAATAGGGCTGGATCGCGTAGCTCATCTCGCGTGGGCATTTCCGGCGCTATGGGAAGGTCATGCTGCTTCTCAGGCGCGAGGTCAAGCCCGCTTGACAATCACCCCGTCGCCCACTCCCGATTCCAGTTGCACCTGGGGCGAATTCTGTCCAGCCTTGATCGATCTGCGAATCGATTCGCAGGGCAACCCGCCTCTCGACCAGATGAAACGGACCGCGCCCTCTCATCACTCCCGCCTTCGTACCGGACTCTTACCAGCGGCCCTCCTCCTGGCGAGCCCCTCCTCTCACGCCGCCGATCGATTCTGGATCACCCCCACCGGAGGCAGCTTCACGGACCCCGCCAACTGGTCCACCACCTCCGGCGGCGCGGCGGGAGCGACCATCCCCGGGGCGGCGGACGTCGCAATCTTCGACTCGAACGCCACCTACAGGGTCTTTGCCAGCGTCGGCCTCAACGCCACCAACACCAGTCTGAACCTGCGCAGCGGCACCGTCACGCTGGACTTGAACGATATCGGGACCTACACCCTCACTGATTCGGGCGCCGTCACCCTCGACAGCGATTTCATCTTCAGAGAGGGCAACCTGGAGGTGGACACTAACGGAGACATCATTTCGGTCGGATCCTCGCTCCGTGTCACCGTGAACGGTCACATCGGTTCCGGGACATTCAAGCCGAAGATGAACGTCGGCGATCCCGGCGGCGCAAGCGTGACAGTCGACAACAATGGACGAATCGATCTCGTCGACCTGACCCTCGGTCATGTCAGTGGCTGGGGGGGATCGATGACCCTCACCGGTCCCCTCGCGATTCTGACAGTAGATAGTTCCACCGGCGTCGGTAGCTCCGAAGATGGCACCCTGCAGGTCCTCGGCGGCGCCTCCCTCACCGCAGGCACCTTTTTTACCGTGGGGGGATTCGAGGGAGTCGCCGGTGACGTCACCGTCAGCGGAGCCGGATCGGAAGTGATTGGCAGCGGCAATATGGACATCGGGTGCCAGGGCACCGCTTCCCTCACCATTGCTGCCGGAGGTCTGGTGATTTCGGGCACCGATGCCAAGCTGGGCGATCTAGCCAGTTCCACCGGCGTGGCTCTGATCACGGGTCGCGCTGGGATGTGGGGAACATCCTCGACGTCGGTAATATTGGGGCGGGGACCGTTACAGTCTCGGATGGCGGAGCGGTTTCGAGCCTAAACCTGACCCGCCTGGGCAATGTCGCCGGGAGCACCGGGCGCGCCACCGTGACCGGTAACGGCTCGGTATGGGACTGCAACAACAACTTCGTGGTCGGACTGTCCGGCGACGGCGACTTGACCGTCGCAGACGGCGGGGCCGTTTCGGCCTTAAGCCTTATCCTCGGAAACAACGCCTCCAGCAACGGCGTGGCGTCGGTTGCCGGCACAGGAAGCACGATTTCCACGACCAGTAGCGTGACGGTGGCGAACTCGGGAGAAGGATCCTTGCGCGTTTCCTCCGGTGGCGAGCTCGACGTGGGAGGTGATCTCAGCATCCTCGATCCGGCCGGGACTCCGCAGGGCACCCTCACTCTGGATGGTGGGTCGATTTACGTCTCCGACCACTTCACCAATGACGGCGTCTTCAACTTCATCGACGGCCTGCTTCGAGTCGCGGGTAATTTCCAGCCGAACCCCGCCTCGGGAACCTTTACGATCGAGGGTGAATCCGAGAGCGACCTCCCCACCTTGGAGCTCCTGGGATTTGGACCAACCACCAGTAATATCACTAGTGAGCTGAGGGTGGGCGATGCGCGTCGCGGCCAGTTGATCCTCGGCCAGGGCCGAATCCTGGACGTGTCAGGCAACGTCGAGATCGGCGCGCAGGCCGGGAGCGAGGGGATTGTGAACGTGGAGGGCGGGGCGAGGCTGACCGCCACCGGGACCGTGGCGGTGGGCGGCGATATCGGCCTCAGCCCCGGAGGGGCAGGCTCCCTCACCATCCGGAACGGAACCCTCGAGTGTAACAGCCTGTTCGTCTACGGCGATGCAACGATCAACTTTGACGGAGGAATTATCTCGATCGTCAACTCATTTCTCGGGGGCCAGTTCAACTGGGGTGCAGGACAAAAATATGAGGAAGAGCCGCGGGATCCCTTTTTATTTGACCTTGTAAATGTCTAGCATACTAGACATGATCGGGGGCATGGCTGCAAATTCAAACC
>CAUZKZ010000450.1:0-4772 GCA_963580345.1 Verrucomicrobiia bacterium
GCGCATGGCCTGGGCGCGGTAGAATTCTGGATTCTGAAAGGCGGCGAGACGAATGAGCCGATTGCGGAGAGGTGGGGGAAGATCGTCCTTCGCGAGGTAAACTTGATCGGCGAGAATGACTTCGAGCTTGTCGGGAAGTGGGCAGTCGATGGGCAGATCTTTGCGCCGGCGGGAGGGAGGGGCGGTCCACGGTTGGTCATCGTCTCCTTCCCCGGGCACGAAACGGACGCCAACGATACGTCCCTTCCTCCCCGCTTCCCTCGTGAGCTGTGCGGCGTGATCGGTGGTGATTTTCTCGATGGAGTTTAGAAATTCCCACTGGTCTGCCATCGGCGCGAAATGGTCGTCGACGAAGACGCTGTTCCCGCCCTCCCGCGCCCGGCCTTGCAGGGGAAGAGCAATGAGGTTCCCGAATCCTCCCTTGGGCAAAGTGTCCTGGTTGGGGAAGAGCCGGTCGTAGGAGCGGAGGCCGATTTCGGGGCGCCGATCCATCGTTTCGGTGAGAAGGTAGGATCCGAGCTGCCGAGCAAGGAGGGCCGGCACCGCTTCGGCGAAAAAGAACCAGACATGCGCGCCCTGACCGGAGCGGGATCTCTCCAGGGCGCAGGGCAGGTCGAAATGGCGGCAGGTTTCGAAAAAGGCGAGGGCGTCTTCCTGCCAGTTCCCGCGATCGAAATCGACGGCGAGGAGGTAGCAGGATTCGTCGAGGAGCATGGGATAGAGGCCCATGACGAAGTCCTGTCCGGAATCGTTTCGGCCAGTGAGATGCCAGCGGATCACGTCATCGGTGATGGGGAGGAAACGGCGGTTGGGACAATCGAAGCACTTGATCCGTGGCTTTTCACAGACGCCGCGGACCCACTCGTTGGCACAGGCGGGCTGGTAGCCTGCACGCCCGGTCTTCCGGCTCTCGAAGCGGAGCGGGTAGACGTCGTTGCGGCCCCGGAAGAGAGCTCGGAAGAGGGTGATCTTCGCTTCGGGTGGCGAGTGCTTGTTCACGAATTTAGATTTTACGAAGGGAGCAGGAGCCGGGGGTGCGGACGAAACACCCCAGCGCGCAAACGTGTTTAGATGAACACTATTCAAACCTCGGATCAGGGGGCCTCGACAACCCTTTTTTCGGGTTTTTCGTTCGAATTGGCCTGAGGCGCCGGCAGACGCTTCGCGGGCACTCCAAGGGCCTGGCGGACGGCGGGATGGGGGTGATGGTCGCCCTGAGAATATGTCAGTGCGTCACCCGGATCCGCAGAAGGATGCCGGCAGGCGCTACCCTGGCCGGAATGGCCGAGACGCGGACCAGTTCCGCGTCGCCCAGGTCGGCCGCCATCGCTGCCGTGGCCGCCGATGCGCACCATTCCCGCAGGACGGTCGACCACTGGACGGAATAGGTAACGCCACGCCTGCGCCTTCCTCCGGCGGAATATCATCTTTCCCGGATTGGCACGCTTATCGCGAACCTCTCCGGTGCGGTTTTGTTGAAGTTTTCACACCTGCGACCTGCCAGGCCAGGGAGTGTTCATCGATCAATTTTGTACACCGGTGGGCCGGGAGAACCCCATTCCGCTAACCGGGTTGAGATCAGCCGTTCGTTTGACGGCGGCAAGACCTGGGAGGAGCCCCAGGTCGTGGCCGACCCGCCGGGACCGGTAAGGGCGGCCGATCCGGTGTTATGGCGAGATGAGAAAGGCGCGGTCCACCTGACCTACGGTGTTTGGGATCCAGCCAAATCGCGACAGGTGGGGGAATGGGCGTTCTTCCATTGCACCTGTGTGGATCCCAAGGGCAAGGAGCTCCGCTGGACGGAGCCAGTCGAGATGGCGCCCGATCGCAAGTACGACGTGTTTTTCAACAACAAGCCGATCCGTCTCGCCAGCGGCATCTGGTTGATGCCGGTTGTGGTGCGCAACGGGAAACAACCCGGCACGAAGCCGATTCCCTACCACTGGGGGTTCGAATCTGTGGGGGCGTTGATCAGCAATGACGGGGGAACGTCATGGAAGGCGGTTGGCGTCTCCCCACGAATCTCCAACAGCGGGTACGGGAACAAGGACACCTTTTGCTGGGAAGCCGGGGCCTTTCAACGGAAGAACGGCACGGTGGTGATCTTCGTGCGGAATTCCTGGGGACTCATCCAGGCAACTGAATCCCGTGACGAGGGCAGGACCTGGAACGATTTTGAACCTGTCAATGTTCCGAATCCCACCGCGCGCATCCACGTGCGCAAGTTGCCTGGCGGAGAAGTGATTTGCTTGAGTAATCCAAACTCGAGGCCGGTCTTTGAAAACCGCTCCCCGCTGGCCATCTTTGTATCCTATGACGAGGGCGTGTCCTTTGCGAAAATCGTGATCCTGGACGTGAACGCGAAAGTGATGTATCCGGACGCGGAGTTGGACGAAGACGGGCACACGCTGCATCTGCACTACGAGTCTCGCAAGGAGGGTTATTATGCAAAACTGGATGTCCGAGAAGTGTTGGCCCCTCCGCGCGGCTACAAGCGCTGACTGCCGGGCTACCTGCGACCCCGCGTGGTGGCCTGCCGGTTGTTTACGGGATTCCTGCGTAAGCAGCAGCTGCTCGGCGCGAGGATACCTGTCGGTCGCCTCCTCAAGGGCCCGGACCTCCCGTGCAAGGGTGCCCGGAACTCACGCAACTCCTCGATGAATTCCTGGGGGAGATCGGCCGGGGCATCGGAGTCGCCAGGGAAGGACTGGGTTCGTTGAGATGGGTCCTCGGCCGGCCAGGCCCGCCGGGTGCGCGGTTCGCGCCATGCTGTTCAAGGCGTGACGGGGGCGGGGAGGCGGGCTAGGATCGGCTGTCGATGGACAGCCTTCACAGAGGGTCCTTGGCTGGTCTCGCGATTTTTCTCGTGACCGGCGGTTTCGCGTCGGCTGCTCCGCCACCGTGGGGGTCGCTGGTCTCGAAGTATTGCTTCGATTGTCACGACACGGCGAGCGCGAAGGGCGGGATCGATTTCGAATCCGCCCTGCAGGAGCCCGTGGCCGGCGAATCCGATCTCTGGGAAGAAGCGGTGCGCCAACTCCAGGCCCGCCTCATGCCACCCCTCGGCAAGACGCGCCCTTCCGAAGCCGAGTATGCGGGTCTCACGGAATTGCTGGAGACCGCGCTCGACGCACACGCCGCCGATCATCCAAATCCCGGCCGCACCGAGTCGCTGCGCCGTCTCACCCGCACCGAATACCAGAACGCCATCCGCGACTTGCTGGTGCTCGAGATCGACGCCAAGTCGCTCCTGCCTCCGGATCCCTCCAGCCACGGATTCGACAACGTCACGGTTGGCGATCTCCCGCCCGCCCTCCTCAGCCGCTACATTGGCGCTGCCCGGAAAATCAGCCGCCTGGCGCTCGGGCGGACCGGCAATTCGCCTGACGGAAGAACGGTGCGCATCCGTCCCGATGTGACCCAGGAAGGGCAGGTCGACGGGTTGCCGCCGGGAACGCGCGGGGGCGCCCTCATCCGGCACACATTTCCGCAATCCGGGAAGTACGAACTCCGCATTCACCTCATGCGCGACCGCGACGAAAAGGTCGAAGGTCTCAACGGGGTGCACCAGCTGCAGGTCCTCGTCGATGACGAGCTCGCAGCCACCCTCGAAGTGCGTCCGCCGGAAGACCGCAGCGATCATACCAAGGTCGATGCCCATCTCTCGACCCGCATCGAGGTCGAGGCCGGGGTCCGCAGACTCGGCGTCACCTTCGTGAAGCCGCCCCCCGACTTGATCGAGTCACTGCGCCGACCCTACCAGTCCGCCTTCAACACGCACCGCCACCCGCGGCGCTCCCCCGCCCTCTACCAGGTCTCCGTCACCGGGCCGTTCGATCCGCAGGGCACCGGAAACACGGCAAGCCGGCGGCGGATCCTCGGGGAAGGTTCGGCGCGGGACGAGGACGGCGCCTCAGCCGTGATCCGACGCCTGTTGCGGCACGCCTCTCGCGGACACGCGGACGAGAACGATCTCGTCCGCGCCATGGAGTTCTATCGCGAGGCAAGCCAGGACGGTGGGTTCGAAGCCGGAATCGAGTCCGCCTTGTCCGCCATCCTGGTGAGCCCGAAGTTCCTCTTCCGAGTCGAGCGCGATCCGAAAGACGCCAAACCGCAAACACCCTACACCCTGGACGATCTCGACCTCGCCACGCGCCTGTCGTTTTTCCTGTGGAGCAGCATTCCCGATGAGGCCCTGCTCGATGCCGCGAATGCCGGCGAGTTGCGCACCCCCGAGGGACTCGCCAGGCAAACCCGGCGCCTCCTGGCCGATCCGCGCTCGATCTCCCTGGTCGAGAACTTCGCCGGCCAATGGCTCTACCTCCGCAATCTCGGCGCCATCACACCCGACGGGCGGCTCTATCCGGACTTCGACGACAACCTGCGGCAGGCCATGCGCCGCGAGACGGAAATGCTCTTCGCCAGCGTGCTGCGCGAGGACCGCAGCGTGCTCGACCTGTTGCGAAGCGACCACACCTTCCTGAATGAACGGCTGGCCAAGCACTACGGCATCCCGCATGTCTACGGCCAACGCTTTCGCAAGGTGATGATAGATCCCGGCAGCCACCGCGGCGGAATCCTGCGGCACGGCAGCATCCTGACCGTCACGTCCTACGCCACCCGAACTTCTCCGGTTTTGCGCGGTCATTGGGTGCTCGAAAATCTCCTCGGAACCCCGCCTCCGCCCCCGCCGCCCGACGTGCCCGCCCTGGAGGACAGCCGCATCGATGCCTCCCTCCCGGTGCGCCAACGGCTCGCCGCCCACCGCGAGA
>CAUZKZ010000451.1:0-4764 GCA_963580345.1 Verrucomicrobiia bacterium
AGGTGCAAGCTTTTCGAAGCAGTACCACAAAAACCCGTCCACTTCACCTTCAGGATTCCTTAATTAACGACTGCGATTCCAGCAGAGCTAATTAATTCAGGAAGCCCCAAGTAGCCCCAGGTGCCAGCCACGAGGGGGGACCGGTTGAGGGTTCTTATCTTCACGACCGGGACGGACCTGCCACGGTTGACGGGACCCTGCGGCTGCCTCCAACCAATGATCCTTCAAGGCTCCGAGCCCGTGGCGGGGCCCCTTTTGGGTTCCCGCCAACTCTTTTTTTGTCTCCTTGAATTGTTCCCTGCGCGGAGTGATGGTAGCGCCCTCCAAGCGGATGAAAAATTTTTGGCCAACCCTAATCGTGATCGCTCCTCTCTGGGGCGGAACCGCAAGCGTCCATGCCGCGAGCGCGGTGGAGTTCGACGAGCACATTCGTCCCCTGCTGGAAGCGAACTGCTTCAAGTGCCACGGCGAGAAGAAGCAAAAGAGCAAGCTGCGCCTCGACACGCCGGGCCACATCCGGAAGGGAGGCGAGTCCGGCGAGCCGGTTTTCGTGGCCGGGAAGCGCGCCGAGAGCCACCTCTTCAAACTGGTGAGCCGGGTCGATCCAGACGAGGCCATGCCGCCCAAGGAGAAGGACCAGCTTTCCAAAGAGGAGATCGAGAAAATCGGCTTGTGGATCGACCAGGGGGCAAAGATGCCGGGCGATGGCGAGGCGGTGGCCCTCACCACCGAGCACTGGTCATTTCAACCGGTCGCCAAGAAGCACCGGCACGGATTCATCGACGGCTTCGTAGGCGAGACCCTCGAAGCGAAGGGATTGCAGCCCTCGCCGCGGGCCGACCGCCGCATCCTGATTCGCCGGCTCTATCTCGTGATGCTTGGCATCCCCCCGACTCCGGAAGAGGTGGAGCAGTTCGTGCGGGATGAATCGCCGAAGGCCTGGGCCGTGCTGGTGGAGCGCGTGCTGGCCAGTCCGCACTACGGGGAGCGTATGGCGCGCCACTGGCTGGACATCGTTCGCTTTGCGGAGAGCAACGGGTTCGAGACGAACCGCGAACGCCCGAACGCCTACCGGTTTCGCGACTACGTGATCGAGTCGTTCAATTCCGACAAACCCTACGACCAGTTCGTGAAGGAGCACATTGCGGGGGACGCCCTGGGGGCGGACCTCGGGACCGGCTTCCTGGTGGCGGGGCCCTACGACATCGTGAAGAGCCCGGACGTCAACCTGACCCTCATGCAGCGGCAGGACGAGCTGGCGGACATGATCAATACCACCGGCACGGCCTTTCTCGGACTCACGATCGGCTGTGCGCGCTGTCACAATCACAAGTTCGATCCGGTCACGCAGAAGGATTACTACTCGATGCAGGCCATCTTTGCGGGAGTGAAATTCGGGGCGCGGGCCATCAAGGTGGAGTCCGGGGGAGAGAAAAAAAGCGAAGTGACCAAGCTGCGCAAAACCCTCGCGGCCGCGGAACGCGAATTGAATGCGTTGCGCGCGGTGGCGGCCAAGAGCACGGGCGCTCCTTCCGCCAAGCGGCCGCCCGTCAATACCAAGCTGAACACGGAAAGCTTCGAGGCGAGCTCCGCGAAGTTCGTGCGCTTCACGATCAACCGCACCAACAGCGCCGAACCGTGCCTCGACGAGATCTCGGTGTTCAATCCGAAGGGTGAAAACGTGGCTCTGGGCGGCGTCCCAACCTCGTCGGGAGATTTTCCGAACAGCCCCATCCACAAGCTCGTGCACATCAATGACGGGAAGTTCGGCAACTCGCGCAGTTGGATTTCGAACCAGAGTGGCAAGGGCCGGGTGCAGATCGAATTTGCCAAGGCCCACGAGGTCGATCGCATCGAATGGGCGCGGGACCGCGAGGGGAGATATCCGGACCGGCTCGCGATCGACTACAAGATCGAGCTATCCACCGATGGGAAAGCGTGGCGGATCGTGGCGCACTCGGGTGACCGCGAGCCGTACAAGGGGAAGAGCGATCCCAACGCCTTCATCGCGAAGCTCCCTGCTCCCGACCAGGAACGGGCGCGTGCCCTCCAGTCGAATATCGGGACGGCCCGCACCCGGATTGCGGACCTGGAAAACGGCCCCAAGGCGTGGGTGGCGAATTTCTCGCAACCGGGCGCCACCCACCGTCTCTACCGTGGGGAGCCGATGGCGAAGCGCGAACAAGTGCGGCCCGATGCCCTGCTGGTGATCGGCAGCCTGGGGCTCAAAATGAACGCTCCGGAACGCGAGCGGCGCGTGGCCCTCGCGAAGTGGATTGCCAGGCCCGACAACCCGCTCACGGCCCGCGTGGCGGTGAACCGCCTGTGGCAGTTCGTGTTTGGCACCGGCCTGGTCGACACCCCCAGCGACTTCGGGGCGAACGGTACCCTTCCGACCCACCCCGAACTGCTGGACTGGCTGGCGGCCGCCTTCGTCGCCAACGACTGGTCGATGAAAGAAATGTTCCGCTTGATGCTCAACTCGCAGAGCTTCCAGCAATCGAGCCGGCCGCAGGCCGCTGCGATCCGCATCGATGCCGACGGCCGCTACCTGTGGCGCTTTCCGCCGCGGCGGCTCGAAGCGGAAGCGATCCGCGACGGAATCCTGGCGGCGGCCGGGACGCTCGATCTCAAGATGGGCGGTCCCAGCTTCCATCTCTTCGATGTGGATCGCGAGAATGTGGTGCACTATCACGCCAAGGAGGAAACCGGTCCGGCGGAGTGGCGGCGCATGGTTTACCTCTTCAAGATTCGCCAGGAGCAAGATGCGGTTTTCGGAGTGTTCGACTGCCCGGACGGCAACCAGGTCATTCCCAAGCGCAGCCGTTCCACCACCCCGTTGCAGGCATTGAATTTGTTGAACAGCCGCTTCACCATACAGCAGGCCGAAAAGCTGGCGATGCGGGTGGGCGAGGGAGAGAAGGGGATGCGCAAGGTTTACGAGATCCTCTATGGGCGCAAGGCGACGGCCGGAGAGGTTGGCGACGCGAAGTCGTTTGCAGCCGAGCACGGCCTGGTGGCATTCTGCCGCGCGATGTTGAATACGAGTGAATTTCTTTTTGTGTTTTGAAGCCGTCTTGGCCTCCAGCTTCGCCGTGACGGGCCAATTTTACTTATACTACCATGATCGATAAACGTCATCTCCTGGACCGCCGGAACTTCCTTTCGCACTCGGTGAATGGACTGGGAGGGGTGGCCCTGGCGTCCCTCTTGAGTCGGGAAGGGTTGCTGGGGGCCGAGCGGGAGAGTGCGCGGGGCAAGACGCCCATTCGGCCTGCGATCGATGCAGCCAATCCGCACGCGTCCCGGCTGCCCCACTTCGAACCGAAGGCCCGGCAGGTTCTCATGATCTTCTGTTCCGGGGCGATCAGCCAGGTGGACACCTGGGACTACAAGCCGGAACTCATCAAGCGGCACGGCCAACCGCTGCCCGGCGGGGATAAGCTGATCACTTTCCAGGGGGCGCAGGGCAACCTCACCCGGAGTCCGTGGGAGTTCAAGCCGCGCGGTCAGAGCGGAAAGATGATCTCGGAACTTATTCCGCAGTTGGGCGAGCTTGCCGACGACTTGTGCTTCATCCACTCCATGACCGGCAAGACCAACACGCACGGGCCGGGCGAGAATTTCATGTGCACGGGGTTCACCCTCGATGGGTTTCCGAGCGCCGGGGCGTGGACGACTTACGCGCTCGGCAGCGAGGCGGAGGACCTGCCGGCTTACGTGGCGATTCCTGACGTGCGCGGGACACCGCAGTCCAGCGTCAACTGCTGGGGCCCTGGGTTCCTGCCGGCGGCCTTCCAGGGCACCGACTTCAACGCGGCCAAGCCGGTGCGCAACCTCGCGATTCCGAAGGGTATCACGAAGTCTACCGATGCCGCCACGCGCGCCTTCCTGGAGCGTCAGAACAAGCGGCACCTCGAATCCTTTCCCGGCGATTCCGAACTTGCCGCGCGCATCGCGAGCTATGAACTGGCAGCCCGGATGCAGCTCAGCATCCCCAAGCTGACGAATCTCTCCGACGAACCCGCGTACGTGTTGCGCGCCTACGCCGCGGACCAGTCCGGCAACAAGATCAAGGACCTGCGCGCCTCCTATGGCCGCAACTGCATCCTGGCCCGGCGTCTTATCGAGAGCGGGGTGCGCTTCGTGCAGCTTTTCAACGGGGCCTACCAGACCGGCGGGGAGGGTGTCAGCAACTGGGACGGGCACAAGAGTATCAAGGAGCAGTACTCGGTGCACGGCCCGGTGCTGGACCAGCCCACCGCGACGCTCCTGAAGGATCTGAAGACGCGCGGCCTCCTCGAAAACACGCTGGTGGTGTTCTGCTCGGAATTCGGCCGCATGCCCACCTTCCAGAAGGGCGCCAGCGGCCGCGATCACAACCCGAGCGGCTTCACGACCTGGATGGCGGGAGCGGGCGTGAAGGCGCCGTTCAGCTACGGATCGACCGACGACTTCAGTTACAAGGCGGTCAAGGATGTCGCCACCGTCTACGACTTTTACGCCACCATCCTGCACATCCTGGGTCTCGATCACGAACGCCTGAGCTTCTACCACAACGGGATCGAGCGCCGCCTGACGGACGTGCACGGGAAGGTGATCCAGGAGGTCCTGGCCTAGGCCGAATGGCACAAGGATAAGCGGCCTTCTCGATCCCAGAGGGATCACAGCGTGTAGCCAGGGGTTGAGCGCAGCGACACCCCTGGACATTGATACGAGGGGAACCCGACCCTGGAAGGGTCGCAGCAACGCTCTTCGACTGGT
>CAUZKZ010000452.1:0-4753 GCA_963580345.1 Verrucomicrobiia bacterium
GCTTCGGAGACTACAATCCCGATCTCCGGCACGTCCAAATGGACAAGAGATCCCGTAAATCCTTGCTCCAAATTGCTACGGAATGCTTAACTTGACGCGAATGACCGCTCGGGAAGCGCCGCCAACCTCAATCGGCATCCGGGCGAGGTGATCGTAGCGGAAGGGCTTCCCCTTCCGCCCCGGGCCGTTGGAAGTTACCCAATGGGGAACCTTCGGCGCTCCCCGGAAGGCGAAGGCGGTCCGCTCTCCCTTACTTGTTGAACCGGAAGCTGGTCAGGTCGTAGTCCTGCATGACGTAGGCCTTCATCTCGAGGCGCTGCTTGTCGGCGCGAATGGTCAAGGATGGAGAGAGCCCTAGAGCGCGCTGAAGTAGATCTTCAGGTTCTTGGTTTGGCGCGCCGCCGCCACGATGTCGGGTCTGCCGTCCCCGTTGAGGTCGGCGGTCTTGATGTCCTCGACCGCCAGCGCCTTGCCGGAGATCACGGTCTCGCGCCACTTGGCGCCTCCCTTGTCGAGAGGCGTGAAGAGTTTGATTCCCGGATCGCCCTTCGGGTGCATGGCCCGCCACCCAACTACCACCTGGTCGGATCCCACTCCGAGGTAATCCGCAACCGCCACTGCGTGGCCATCCAGGATCGACTTGTCGAGGAAGGCGAGCCGTTTCCACAGTCCCTTTCCATCATCCGGCTCGACGTAAGCAGACGACTTGTCGCCGTGCATCGGCTCGACCGTGGCAATGAATCGTTTTCCATTCGGCAATCTTCCGTCCCGGATCTCTCCCGCGAAATCGGTTGTGAGCTGCCGTCGGTTCCATTTTCCATCCTTTCGATCGAAGTGCCAAACACCTTCCTTGGAGGCTGTGAGCAATTCTTCCTCCGGGTCGTCGTCCCAGTTCACGGGATGGAAGTTGTGCGAGAGGTGCGTGAAGTCACTCACGACCCGCATCTTCCATTCCTTCTTGGGATCATCCGGCATGAAGTACTCGAGGAGGCGCAGCCCGGGGCCCACTCCGTCGACCGTTCCCTGTCCACGCAGCGGCTTCACCGTCAGGGTGAATTTCCCGTTTGCCCCCTTGAGCCAGTGCATGCGGTGCACGCTGGGCTCGTGATGAAGTTCCACCGGCGTCCACGGCTGGCGGCGATCCGCGGGCGGCAGGAGGTAAAAGACCGCACCGTCCTTGATGGTTTCGCGGAAGTTCCATTGGCCGCCCACCGCGATCTCGCATTTGCCGTCTCCATCGATGTCCCGCGCCGTGACGCACACGTTGTCCCGCTCCGTCAGGTCCTTTGCAATGATGTGCTTGGTCCAGCCCGGATTCTCGTACCACTGGATCGTCTTCTTGTCGGCCAGCACGATGTCGGTTTTCCCGTCCCCGTTCACGTCGGCCAACTGCAGGCCGTACCCGATCTCGATCGTGTCGATCTCGACCTCGCGCCACTTGAATTCGGGAGGCGCGGCTGCCAGCGAAAGAGGCGCAGCGCCGAGAGACAGGAAGAACATCATTGGAAATCTCATGACAGAGACAATAACGCCACAAACCGGGGCCAACTTCCCGGTTTTTGGTACGGGATTCCTTGAGGTTGGTCCGGCTTGCCCGGTTCGGGGCAGCTTGACCTGCGCGAGGCACAGGACCTGCCGTCTTTAAAGGGCGGGCCGGTCCTACTGCGACAACCGGAAAAACCTCCGTGGGTCCGGTTCCCCCGGGGTGAGGAGGAGCGGGCTGTTGGCGTTGGGCAGGTCGGTCCAGTCGGTCTCCAGGGCGGTGGAGGACTGCAGGATGAGACCCGCGTCGCCCTGCCAGAGGAGATTGAATTCGAGACGTTGAGTTGCCCGTCGTAATCCCAGTCGTAGTTGTCGCCGAAACGCCATCCAACGTGGTTTCCCACGCAGAGGGAATCGGTCACATTGACGATCGGGCTGTTCGATCCGTCGCTCCACCCCGCCTCGATCCCCTGCCCGCAGTTCATGGCCACCGCGTTCGAAACGGTCACGGTCCGGCCGCCACCCGACCAGGCCATGCCTTCGTGAAAACAGGGTCGGCGGTGGTTCCCTTGATGTCCAGCAGTCCGTCGAGCTGGATATCCACCCCGGGGTCGAGCTGTACAACGCTTCCGGGCCCGATCGTGAGCGTCACGCCCTCGTTGACCGTGATGACTGCCAGGGAGCAAAGCGTTGACCCAAGTAAGAACAGGATTGCCGGCAGGGTGGAACGGGGGCGGGGGTCCATGAGGGGAAGGCCGAGCCTAAGCCCGGATCTTCGGGCTGTAAAGTGGCGGAGGATGACGAGTCGTTCGCCCCGTAGAATCCGGGTTGTGTCGTGAGAACCGCGGGCTACCCTTGCCGCCATGCCCCGGCTGCGGAAACCAATCGAAGACCTCGGAAGCTTGTTACAGCACACCCCCGGCACGGGACTTCGAGCCCGCACCGGATTGCTGGGAGTGGTCGCGCTCCTGGTCACCGCCGCGGCGGGACAGAGCGAGGATCTCAAGCTCTGGCCCGCAGGGGCCCCCGGAGCGAAAGGCACGGAGCAGAACGACACGCCGGCTCTCAAGATCTATCCCGCCCCACCCGGAGCAAAGGGTCCCCTCCCCGCCGTGCTGCTGATCCCCGGGGGCGGATACAAGCACCTCTCCGGCTACGCGGAGTACCAGAAGTTTTTCGCGAGCCGCCCGGTGCGCTTCTTTGCCTTGAAGTATCGCCTCCCGGTCCACGGATATCGCCACCCTGCGCCTTTGCAGGACGCCCGCCGGGCGGTCGCAACGCTCCGCGCCAAGGCCGGGCAGTGGAACCTCGATCCCAAGCGCATTCTGGTGGTGGGCTTCTCATCGGGAGGGCACGTCGCGACCACGCTTGCAACGCACTTCGAAGCCGGCAATCCCGACGCGCCCGATCCCGTCGATCGTTTCAGTTCCCGCCCCGACTTCCTGGCTCTCTTCTGTCCGGTGGTCAGCATGAAGAACCATCCCCATCGGCCCTCCGTGGAACGCTTGCTGGGTCCCGAACCCGTTGCGAAACTCCTCGACCATTTGTCGAACGAACTGCAGGTCGACGCCGAAACGCCCCCTACCTTCCTCGCCCATGCCAAAGACGACAAACTGGTCCCCTCGGGAAACAGCACCCTCTTCCATGAGGCCCTGAAGAAGGCCGGCGTTGCGACGGATCTCCACCTCTATGCGCAGGGCGGCCACAATGTGACGAGCAAACCCAACCCGTGGAGAGCCCAACTGGGCGATTGGTTGGATACCAGCGGCTTCCTGCCGGAAGGCACCGCCACGCCAACCCCCGAGAGCGCCGGGGTCTACGAACCGATCTCCCACTACGCAGAACGGACCGTGGCTGGGTTTCCTCTCATCGTGCACAAGGACCTTCTGCCAGGTGCCGAACACGCCGAAACCGGTGCAGCGGCCTTGAAGAATCTAGAGGACGCCATGATCAGACTGCAGGGGTGGATGGAGAAAGACCGCTTCGCCCGCCTGCAGAAGGTCAAGACCTGGGTGGAGGTCAATTCCACCCGCGGGCCGTGGGGACCCACCTCCGCCTACCAGTATCACCCCGGCCGGGATTGGCTGGTCGACATGGACTTCCATCCCGCCAAGCACAAGTGCGTCGAGTATGGCAACGCCGCCTCGCTCGCCAAGCGAGCGCCCGACCCAACCGTCACTGTTCTCCTTCACGAACTGGCGCACGCCTACCACGACCAGGTCCTCACCTTCGATCATCCCGAGATCTGGGCGGCCTACAAGCGGGCGGTCGAAGGGACGGCCTACCCGAAGAACGATTGGGTGAAGAGCGACCACAAAGAATTCTTCGCCGGAGTGACGACCCGTTACTTCGGGACAAAGGCGGAACGTGACGCCCTCGTCGAGCGCGATCCGGTCCTCGTGAAGGAACTCGCAAAAATCTGGGGCAAGCCCCGGGCCACCATCGATTCGGCGCGACGGCAGCCTCAATAAAACGCGATCCCGCGGCCGTGGGACGGTCGTGGGACGGCTCGCAGTCCAAGGAACTGCGCCCCGGTTTCTCCTTATTTACCCGACAGACTACTACTTGGCCGGAACGATCGTTCCGGCCGATTTTAGCAGATCGAGGCGGATCACTCGCACCTCCGGAGCGGTGATGTCCACCGCCCGGCCCAGCTCTTCCCGCAGAGCCAGTTCGATATTCCGCTCGCTCAGCTCTTGATCCTCGAGAGTGATCGCAATGAGTTGCTGCTCCCCGGATTGCTCATCCAGGGAGGCCCTCCGGCTCCCCGGGAGGTAGATCGTCCCGTTGGAGAAATCCACCGCAAAGGCGATGACGCCGGGGAGCAGGAAGAGGAGCAACCCGAGCCCGTCCAGAATCGCAATGCCGGGATCAATCCTTCCGCCGGTCTGCCCCTTCCGCTCCGGATGAAACAGCGTCCCGCAGCTTAAAAGCTGTAAACTGATACTCACCAACACCACGGGCACGACCGTCTTCTTCAACCATCCTTGTCTCATCATGAATTTTCTTCCCGGTCGTAATCGCCCCTTCTTCCTTGGGTGCATGCCCATTCACGACCTAACCAGCCAATCGCCCTGCCCCCGGACCGATAGGTTGAGACAGATTGAAAACAACCCTTGATGGTGTTGGTTCACGAATCATGGCGGCTCTCCGCCCCCAGAAATCGAGGGCCACGGCCACGCCGCAGGGCGGGGATTCCCAACCGGCCGCGGAGCCCGCAGGCGCGCCAGGCTCCTCATGAAAAGCGATGGAACCCCAACCGGATTCCCGT
>CAUZKZ010000453.1:0-4749 GCA_963580345.1 Verrucomicrobiia bacterium
GGGCCTCTGTTTCGCGGCCGATGGCAGCCTCTTTGTCACGGAGGCGCACGGCTACAACATGGAAGGCCAGTTCGACATCGAGGAACTCAACAAGACGGGCAAGCTCGACCGCATCGTGCGGCGCATTCCCGCTCCTCCTGAGGCCATCCGCAAAGCGGAGAAGATTCAGACCGGCGCGGTCAAGCGGCTGCTCGACAGCAACGGCGACGGCGTCATGGACCGCGCCGAGGTCTGGGCCGATGGCCTCCCGGTCTGCCTGGGACTGGCCCCGGCGCGCGACGGGGTCATTGTAGTGTGCGCACCCGATATCGTTTTCCTGGCGGACCGCGATGGCGACGGCAAAGCGGAGGTCCGAGAGAAACTCTTCACCGGAATCAAGACCGGCATCATCGAACGGCGCGTGAATTCGCCGCAATGGGGTCTGGACAACTGGATTTACGTGGACGGCGGTCAGGGCGGCCGCATCACCGGGCCCAAGCTGTCGGCGCCCGTAGACATCCCGGTCACGGGATTTCGCTTCAAGCCCGACGGCTCGGCGATCGAACCTATCAGCGGCCACACTAGAACTTACGGGTTCACCTTCAATGCGGACGGCGACCGCTTCATAGTCTCCACCGGACGGCCGGGCATCCAGGTCGCGCCTCTTCCCTGGCACTATCTGTCTCGCAATCCGGACGTGGCCCTCTCCGCACCGCTGCACAATTCCGCCAGCTACAAGCGGACCTTTCCCGTCAGTGAGCCGCATCCCTGGCGCACCAAACGGCACGCCGATCCCGGCTTCAGCAAATACTATAGCGACCGCTATGGAGCCGCCGAATCGATTCCCGACGGCTACTTCACCTCGGCTTGTTCACCGCTCGTCTATGTGGATTCCGCTTTGCCGGGCCTGCAAGGGCAACTGCTGAGCTGCGAACCTGCGCAGAACATGGTGCACCGCGCGCAGATCGTGAGGGACGGCGTCCAGCTCTACCTCCGGCGTGTGCCCGCAGAAGAACGCGCGGAATTCCTCGCCTCGAAGGACGTCTGGTTTCACCCCGTTCATCTCGGCATCGGTCCGGCCGGCGGGGTTTGGATCGCCGACTTTTACCGGGAAATAATCGAGGACTACTCGGCCATTCCCCGCTACCTCCAACAGCTCTACGGTTTGAAGGACGGGGAGAACCACGGCCGTCTCTGGCGGCTCGTGCACAAGAACATGCCCAAGGCGCCCTCCAGCGACATGAGCGCGCTTGAGGTCGCTGCGCTGGTTCGCGAAGTGGGAAGTGCGCGCGCCTGGAGACGCCAGACCGCTCGCCGTTTGCTTCTTGAGCGAGCCGGGCAGCTCGACGACCCCTCGCTGGCCTTGCTCTCTCTTACCGCGCGGCAGGCCGAAACTGCGGTCGCTGTCAATGCTCTCTACACTCTCGACGGACTCGACGGTCTCAATGAGAAGACCCTAAAGGCGGCCCTCGCACACCAGCAACCTGGTGTGCGGCGACACGCCCTGCGGCTGGCTGAGCGTCGCTTCGACGCGAAACCCGAATTGCTCGCGGCTGCCTTGAAACTGGAGGAAGACCCGTCCGCTCTCGTGCGCCTGCAACTCGCTCTTTCTCTGGGAGAGAGTAAGGCCCCGGGCGCAATGGCGATCCTGACCGAGTTGGCGAGGAACGATGGGAAAGAAACCTGGATGGACGGTGCGATCCTCAGTTCGCTCGGCAACCGCGGTGGCGATGCGCTCTCCCTGCTTCTTACCACCCCTCCCGGCCATGGTGAGGCACGCGGAATTGTGAAGCGGCTCTTTCGGGGCGTCGCCAACCGGCGCGATCCAGCCGAACTGTCAGCCACCATCGTCCTCCTGGCCGGGCTGGCAGACCGCAGCCTGCAGACCGAGGGCTTGCAGGAAGTGCGCGCGGCCTTCAAGTCGGTCACCAAAGTGGCGCTCGAGGACTCGGCTCGCGAAGCGTTGAAGAAACTGGTAGCTGCCGACGATGACACCGTGCGGACTGCGGCTCTTGAACTGACTCGAGTGCTCTCCCTTGAATCGGCCGCCTCCCGCAAGACCCGCCTGGCCAAGACCTTGCGGGAGGCTGGTGATCTCGGGCTCGCGCCCGACCGCCGTCTGGCCGCCGTTCGCGCCCTGGCCTCGGAGAACGACGCGGCCCTGGTCGAGGACCTCTTCAACGCCTACCCCTCGGCCACCCCGGCCATTCGGCGCGCCATTCTGGAAGCGGCCTTCGCAAGAACCGCCTACCTGCCCACCGTGGTGACCGCCCTGGAGAAAAAGAAACTGCCTCTCTCTGCCTTGAGCGCGATCCAGCGGGCAGCCCTCACCGGGCAGAAGGGCGAGCCGGGTGTGCGCGCGAAGGCCCTCCTGGCCACCCGGAAAACTCCCGACCCGGCCCTCGCCAGGAAGTTTATGGCAGCTCTCAAAGCAAAGCGCGATCCGGCCGCAGGCGAAGCGGTTTTCCGCCAGCACTGCGCTACCTGTCACCAGGCCCATGGTCTCGGCTTTGCGGTGGGACCGGATCTTACCTCGGAGTTTCGCCGCGCCGAGGAGACCATTGTCCACGACATCCTCGCCCCCAGTGACAACATCGTGGCCGGCCATGAAACCTATCTGGTCGAGACCAAGGACGGGCGCACCATCAGTGGCATCCTGGTCAATGAATCCGCCAATAGTCTCACTCTCAGTCTGGCGGGCGGGGTTCAATCCACCGCGCTGCGCAAGGAAATCAAGTCCCTGAAAACCCTGCCGGTGTCGCTCATGCCGGAGGCCTTGGCGGAGGTCCTCAAGCCCGCCGAGGTCGCCAACGTGATCGCCTGGCTCCGACAGCCTCCTTCCCGCCGCCTTCTCTTCGATGAGGCACAGGACTTCGTGAAGCTGCTCACCCAGGGTGGCGGAACGGCCAGCATTGTCAGCGATGACAGGTTCAGCGGCGCGGTCTCACTGCGCGTCACTCCGCCACAACGGTACTCCAACAAGATTCCCGGTTGGAACTTTCCAATCCGCCAAAACCCGGCCCCGGGCGAGTTCCGCTACCTTCGTCTGGCCTGGAAGGCGCCGGGAGCGCGGGGCGCCATGGTGGAACTGGCCCACAATGGGGCCTGGCCTGCCTCCAATAGCCCGAAGCGCCGTTACTTCAGCGGTGTGAATGCCACCAAATGGCAGGCCACCCGCGTTTCGGAAAAACTGCCGGAGGAATGGACCGTGGTGACGCGCGATCTCTGGAAGGACTTTGGCGATTTCACTCTCACCGGAATCGCGCCCACCGCCATGGGTGGCCCGGTTTGGTTCGACCGGATCGAGTTGCGGCGGGAGTTGTCGGAAGAGTGAGAATTTAGGGGTCAGTCCTTTGACTCGACCCCTATTTCCTGACGTCAGGGCCTGACCGCAACACGAATTCCGCCCCCGGTCAGCGCGGCTTCAACCGCCTCGTTGGTCTTCTCCAGCGGGTAGGTTTCGCCGATGAGGGCTTCGAATCGGTAGCGGTCGCGAGCGCCTTCGAGGAACTCGAACGCGATGGCCAGGTCCGCCGGGGTATAGTTGTGCACCCCCTCGATACGCAGCAACTTGCGCACGATCTGTTCGGCATGGATCGCGAGCGGGCGGGCGGGAAAGACCGCACCCACGAGGATCAGCCGGCCGCCGGTGCGCAGCTGCCCGATGGATGACTCGATCGCCTCGGGGGAGCCGCACATGTCGAAGGCGATGTCCGCGCCGCGGCCGCCGGTTTGCTCGATGAGTTTCCCGAGTTCGGTATGGGTCGCTCCGAACTGCTCAGCGAGCCGGCGCCGTGGCGCACTGCGCTCCGAGACGAACACCAGCGTCGCGCCTGCAGCGCGCGCCATCGCCGCCACCGTCAACCCGAGCAAACCCGCACCGTGAACCACGACGCATCGTCCACGGCATTCGCCGGCCGCCCTGAGAGCCGCCGCGGCGGTGGCGGTCGCGCAGTTGGCGGGACAAGCCGCCGGCAGCGACACGGCATGGGGAACGCGCACCAAGGCCGTTCCGGGCGCGAGATGGCAATGGCTGGCTAGGCCGCCGCTCAGCGGGTGCGAATCGTCGATCGCCCGGTGCCCGTATTTGAACGTGTTCTCACACTTCTGCGGCAGACCCTGCCGGCAATAGAAACACTCTCCGCAGGCGGCGTTGATGGCCCAGCTGACGCGGTCGCCGATCGACAGCGAACCTCCGTCGATGTCCCGCAAGCCCCCCTCCGCGATTTCGACGAGGTGCCCGACCACTTCGTGACCGAGCACCGTCGGTCTCGGCACCTCCCGGTCGCCGCGTATGGAGTGCAGGTCGCTGCCGCACAGGGTGCAGAGCTCCAGTTCTACCAGCGCCTCGCCGGCCGCGAGCCGCTGGGGCAGCGCAAAGGACTGCAACCGGAGTGGTGCTCCGGGCGCATCGAATACCGCGGCGGTCGCCTTCATCCAGAGCTTTGCGCAGCGCCACCCTCCCTCCGCGGAAGGCGCCGGCCGAAGTATGTAGCCAGTAGCCCACTGATCAACAGCGTGACCACCGCGATCGCGAGCGAGGAATTTATCATCAATTCGAGGAAGTCGATCTCGCTGGACACCCACTGGCGGAAGAACATCACGGCGACGTAGCCGAGGTATCCGACCGCATCCGCCAGGTATGGTTGAGGTTACGAGAACTGGGCCATTTGAAAAGTTAGTCTGGGTGCCTACAAAGGACCCAGAAAATGAAAGGCAAGAGATACACGACCGAAGAGAAGATCCGCATCCTCCGGGAAGCGGATGGGA
>CAUZKZ010000454.1:0-4708 GCA_963580345.1 Verrucomicrobiia bacterium
ATTCTCGGGGAACGTCCCCACGTGTGTGCCGGAGGATCAGCACTCGCCGGCCTGGTGGGCGTTATCTCGGGGGGCGCCGGCTCGGAGGTGGAAGCGGCCGCCGCGTGCGGGATCGACACCTTTCTCACCGGAGAAGGTCCGCACTGGAGCTTTACGACCGCAGAGGAACTCGGACTCAACGTGCTCTACGGCGGTCACTACGCAACCGAGACCTTCGGGGTGCGCGCCGTCGGGAACCACCTGGCCGATCGCTTTGGGGTGGCGTGGGGGTTCCTCGATCATCCGAGCGGGCTTTGATTTCTTAGTATTGAAGATGATTCAAAATGCTAAGTTATTAGACAGGGAATTCTTTATGAGATCCCCGATCGATTGTGCGAGGGGACTCATTGGGTGCCGGCTCGAATGGAAGGGCTGCGCCGGGGTGATTGTCGAAACGGAGGCCTATGAGTCCGAGGGAGACGCGGCCTGCCACACCCACTACCGGCCCAGTGCCCGGCGTTTCGTGGCGGAGCACGAGGCGGGCACCGCTTACGTCTATCTCAACTACGGGGTGCACTGGCTCTTCAATCTCCTCGTGAAGGGGGAGCGGAACGGATTTGTGCTGGTGCGGGCTCTCGAGCCGGTGGAGGGATTGAGGCGCATGAGGGCACGCCGAAAACGTAAGAATACCGAAGCATTATGTTCCGGACCCGGCAAACTAACACAGGCGCTCGGCATCGATGGGCGCGCTCATGGCGTGGATGTGATCGCCTTCCGGCACGGGGCGCTGGCGGCCACCGAAGGCGAACCGGAACCGGTGGCTTGCCGACGAATCGGCATTTCGAAGGCGCAGGAATTGTGCTGGCGCTACATACGTAGTGGTTCGCGCTCGCTCAGTGCGCCCCCGGTCATTACGTGAATATAAAGTGGTGCGGGTGAAGGGAATCGAACCCTCGCCTCAAGCTTGGGAAGCTCGCATTCTACCATTGAACTACACCCGCCTCCCGGCGCACTCGGGGACTAGGCTAAATTCGTCACCAAGTCAAAGGGCAAAAGTCGCGGATTCAATTTGCTAAAGAATAATCTGGAACCGCAGAAAGAGGTGGACCCGAAGTTCCGGCCACAAATCGGCTAACCTAAGCTATGATCGAGTGGTGCGAGGATGGCGGGTTGGTTCATCGTTGTTTGTTCTTGTTAGGTCAAGGCTTTCTTGTTTTTGGGTAAGCAGGACGGGCCCGGATTTTGGAAGTCGTAACGCAAGGGTGAGGCTCGCCACGAAGCGTAGCGAAGTGGAGTGCCGAACCTGGAGTGGAGACTTCCAAAATCCGTCGCGATCGGGGGTCAGGCCGCCTCTCGCAATTCCTGTGACGGGTTCTGAGGCGTCTCGATCGCCGTCTCGTAGACGGCGTCCGGGGTGAGGTTGCCCAGCGCCTGGTGCGGCCGCCACGTGTTGTAGCGTTCGAACCAGCGCTCGAGCCCCGCCCGCGTCTCGGCAAGCGTGCCGTACTCGCGCAGGTAGATGTCTTCATACTTCACGCTGCGCCACAAGCGTTCGATGAACACGTTGTCCATCCAACGCCCGCGACCGTCCATGCTGATCTGCACGCCTAGTGCTTCGAGCCGCTCGATCCACTCCGCCGATGTGAACTGGCAGCCCTGGTCGGTGTTGAAGATTTTCGGAAGGCGTCCCGTGGTCCGCAAAGCTTCCTCCAGGGCCTTCAGACAAAGCTCCGTGCCCATCGTGTTCGACAACGACCATCCCAGCACCTTGCGTGAATACCAGTCCATCACCGCGCACAGATAGGCGTGACCACCCGGCATCGGAACGTAGGTGATGTCGGCGCACCACACCTCGTCGGGACGCTCGATGCTTCGCTCGCGCAGGAGGTACGGATACTTGCGCGCCCCGTCGTCCGGGATGGTGGTGCGCGGCCGGCACCAGATCGTTTCGAGGCCCATCTCGCGGCGTAGCCGTTGGACCCGTTTGCGGTTGACCTTCAGCCCGTAATCCCTGTTGAGAATCGTCACCAGCGAGCGCGTTCCCCGGCACGGATCCTCCAGATAGATTTCGTCCATCGCACGCTTGATGCGGCGGTTCTCCTCGCTCTGCTCGACCGGTTCGTAGGACACCGAGGAGCGGGCCACGCCCAGCAGTTCGCATTGCTTTCTCATGCTCAATTTGGGATGCGATTTTTCCACCAACTCGATGCGATCCCTTACAGACCGAGCTGCTTTGACTTTTTTCGCAAAAAGTCCATCTCCACCGTCAACTGCCCGATCTTGGAGTGCAGCTTATCGCGCTCCTTCTCGAAATCCTCGCCGGCTTCCCTCCCTGTGGAGGATGTGAAAATCTCGGCCGCGCCCTCGCTCATGGTCTTCTTCCACTCCGAGACCTGCACCGGGTGCACGTCGAATTGCTTCGCGATCTCCTGAATCGTCTTGATGCCCTTCAGGGCTTCCAAGGCCACTCGGGCCTTGAATTCAGCGGCGGGTCTTCTTCTTTTTGCTTTCATCTGGTGTTCGTTTGGCTTGGTTTAATGCCAACCAAACACCACTACAATCATAGCTTAACCACTGGCCCGATTTTCGGGGTCCGGCTCATATAGCTCAAGAGCAGGGTCGGATTCTCTGCGATCAATCTAGGCGAAAATTGTGTAGATCCCTTGGACGCATATTGTGCTAGAATGGAGGGGCTCTCAGTTATGGAACTTGCCAACGCCATCGAAAAACAAACGCAAGGAGCGGAGTTCGTGCGCGCCGACCTCCATATCCATTCCTTTGGCACAGGGACCGACGCCGAGATGGCCGATTTCCTCGAGGTAGGGTATGACGACCTGGAACCAGTGGAAGACCGAGCACAAGGAGCTGGAGGGCGCGGTCCGATGAATGAGAAGGGGAGGGGGACCGCGAAAGCGATCCTGATCGTCAGGCAGCTCTTGGGCCCCGACGAACAGCCGCGAACCGCGGCGGATGTGACCGATCAGTATACGAGAATGTGTCTGAGTTTGGCGCGCTCGCGCTGTAACTGACTGACATTTAGATGGCGGAGCGGGAGGGATTCGAACCCTCGATACCCTTTTGAGGTATACTCCCTTAGCAGGGGAGCGCTTTCGACCACTCAGCCACCGCTCCGTCGAATGAGGAGAAAGGGAAACCACAGCAGCCGATGTTCGTCAATCACGGGGCCGCAGGGGGAATGAATTTTCGTGCGCGGGGCCCGGGCGAGCTTAAGTAGTGGGTGTGCTCAGTTGTTCCCAGCGGCGGTGGTTCCGCTCTTTTCTCGTGCTCATCCTGGCGACCGGGCTGACGGGATGCGGGTTGCTCGGCCGGCTCTTCAAGCGCGACGGAAGGAAGCCCGCCAAAGGGAGCGAGCAGGTAGGGAAGGGGATGAAAGAACCTTCGATGCGCTCGGTGGGGGAGATCGCTTCGGTGCATACGGGGGAAGGCTTCGTTCTGATCCGGCGCTTCGCACAGGGAAGGTTTGGGACCGGAGATCTGGTGGCCTCGTTCAATCCGGACGGGACCACTTCGTCGTTGCGGTTGACGGGAGAGCGGCTGGGGCGCTTCAACGCCGCGGACATCCAGGAGGGGACTCCGCGCAAGGGTGATGTGGTGATCCTGCGACGCCTTCCGGAGGGCTCGAAAGTGCCCTCCACACCCCGTCCGGACCCTCCGGAGCCCACTTCGCGAGTCCCAAAACCGGGTCTGGAGGCTCCCGGAGAAAAAAATTCCGGAGCCCGTATTGTAAAAAATACCGTAATTCCAGGTGTTTAAGCGTTCTTAATAGCTGATCGCAGGTGGATTACTTAATATTTATTAATTCTACCCTTGAAAAATTTACAAAAACTAGGATATCTTCTATCTCGAAGCTGCTGGGCACCCAATGAACTACCCAATACCATCACAGTCGAACAGTCATGAAATCAAGCACAGCCAATCAATCAAGAGGCGCGGTCCAAGCTGATGCGGATCGCCTCGCGGACTTCGTCTTGTTCACGCAGCGCTCTTGTATCCTCAACCTCTCGAACGAACTGAACCGGGGTAACATCTCATTCCCCCAGTTTTTCCTTCTGGCCTATCTATCAAGCGAGGACTATCTCACGATGTCCGATATCGCTAAGAAGATGGGACATTCGACCGCCGCCGCGACGGGGTTGGTCGATCGCCTCGAAAAGCTCGGATACGTTGAGCGGATCCACGCCGCCGAAGATCGCCGCAAGATCATGGTGCGAATCACGCACAAGGGGACGGAACTCGTTGCGCACATGCGGAAAGAGATCGCCTCGAACCTCGCAGAGATCATGTTGGAGATGGACGAAGAGGAAGCCGAGACCGTCGATCACGCCCGGCGCGCAGTGATCGGCCGCACTCGTTAATAACTTTCGATTACTTTGCGCCGGGGAAACTTGGCGCAGCCCAGACGCCCTCGCTATGGTGCATCCCATGGCGAGGGCGCTTTGCTTTCTGGGGGGATTGACCTCGATCCGGGGGGTGCGTGCCGCCTTTGTACCCCGGGCGGAAGGAGTCCCCGTCACTGTGGACAAGTGGGAGACGCTGGCCTTGCTGGAGCCGATGCACCGCCAGGCGGTAGCAGCGGAGGGCTTTGGGTGGGGAGACCTCTGGCGGGCGGAACAAGTGCACGGGGATCGCGTGGCAGTGGTCCCGGAGGGGGCCGGCCGGGGGGATCGGATCCTGCCGGGGGTGGACGGGTTGTTAACCGAGAAGGAGG
>CAUZKZ010000455.1:0-4687 GCA_963580345.1 Verrucomicrobiia bacterium
GAGGGAGGCGCCGCCGGAACGCGCTTCGCCATTGGGAGGGGTGGCTGTGAAGGCCCCGGCGGAGCCATCGAAGTGGGCGTTGATTCCCTTTCCATCGCAGCGCACCTGGTCGACCTGGCGCATGATGAGGAGCTTGTCGCGGAGCGGCTTGAGCGGCTCCATGATACCTTCAAATCCTTCCTTTTGGAGCGGGGCCGGAATGCCGAGGCCGAAGAATAGGTTGAAAGAGCGCACCGGGATCACGCCCGCCTTGGCGGCGGAGGCGGTGGAGACGAGCATCTCCTCCAGGAACGGCAGCCCGATGGTGGCGGTTCCAATTCCGCGGAGCATGGTGCGGCGGCTGATCTCTTTCCTCTTCATGAGAAGCGTTCCTTGTTAGTCGGTTTTGGAGGGAAAGAAAACTACGGAATGCTTGGAAGGGCCGCCGGGACTTACTCCGCGGCCTCCGTCGTGGTGGTGCGCACCAGGTCGCTGGTGACGATGGCGGTGAGGAGACCGGCCCAGGTGCCCCCATTTTTCTGCGCCTCCCGGTGGATCCTGGCAAGGACGGGGGCGTCAGCGGCACCGAGCGGCCGGCCCAGGGCGAACTGCGTGACTTTCCAGGTGAGGGCTCCGCGCACGCGGTCGCTTCCGGCGAGCAGGGACATCAGCTCCGCGGAGGTCTTGTAGGCGACGGGCTTCGCCTCGCCGGGGAAGAGGACCTCGCCGTCCTGGCGCAGGGGGTTCCCGTGCCGGTCTTTTTCGTGAAGAGTCCCCAGGCCGTCGTACTTTTCGAGTCCGAAGGCGAGCGGCTCGAATTTTCCGTGGCATCCGCCGCAGGAGCGGTCTGCGATGCGTCGCTCGGCCACGCCGCGGTGCGAGAGGCCCGGGCGCGGCGGGACGGGGGTGGTATCGACATCTGCCGGGGGGTCCTTCACCACGCCGCGCAGGAGGTTCTGCATCACGAACAAGCCGCGCGTCACCATGGAGGCGTCGTCGCCGCCGATGGTGAGGACGCTCCCCTGGGTGAGCAGCCCTCCACGGGCCGGATTCGATGTCAGATCGTAGCGCTCGGTTTCCTGTTTTCCCGCTGCCCCGCCCCGTTGGTGTTTACCGTCGTAATGGGCCGCGAGTCGCGGCGTGACATGGGTGAACTGGGCGTTGAGCAATTCCGCAAGCGGGCGGTTTTGCTTCCAGACGACCTCCTTGAAAAACTCCAGCGTCTCGGCGCGCATGTCCGCGGCGAGCTGCGGGTCCCAATTCGGAAATCTCTCCGGGCTGGGCTGCATGTTCTCGAGCCGGCCGAGGTCGAGCCACTGGGTGGCGAATTGCAGGGAGCGGTCGACCGCGCGCGGATCCTTCAGCATTCGTTTCACCTGAGCGTCCAGCTTGTCCGGTTCGGAGAGGCCGCCCGCATCCGCGGCACGCATCAGTTCCCTGTCGGGCGAGGCGCCCCAGATGATGTAACTCAGGCGGCTGGCCAGTTCGTAATCATCGGCCGGCCAGGCCGATCCGTCGCCCCGCTGGTTCTCGATCCGGTAAATAAAGCGGGGAGACTGCAGCATGGCCCGGAGCATGAAGCCCACCGCTTCCTTGAACGTCCCGCCGGAGGCCGCCACGCGGGTCGAGATGCCGCGGTAGACGATGACCTCCCGGCTGGTGAGCGGGCCGCGGAGGACCCAGGCGCCCATCGGCTTGATGAGAGCCTCCATGTCCGGGTCGGTGAAGCGGCGATTGCCGGCGAACCGGGAAGCGAATTTTTCGGGATCGATGCGGCTCACGATGATCCCGGCGAGCTGGGCGTAGGCATCGATGTGCTTGAGATCGACGCCGAGGTTGTAGGCCGTGTTTTGGAATCCGTCGGCGCGCAGATCGGGGGGAAGAATCAGGCGGGCCTCCGCCCCGATATCGACGCTAATCGCGGCCTTCACGGTGGCGATGTATTCCTCGACGGTCAGCCGCTGCACGAACCTCTTTCCCCCTCCGCCGGCGCTCTGGAGATAATTGGCGGGATCGATTTGATCGAGGGTCCACGTGGCGCCGTCTTCGATCCACTTTTTCAGGTCGGCCTTTTGTTCTCCGGTGAGCGGGTCACCCTCCTCCGGCATGTCGTCCTTGAAGACGGCCTTCCAGAGGAGGCTCTCGGAAAGTTTGCCGGGGACGAGGGCTTTGCCTTTCTTGAGCGAAGCGAAGGCGGTGGTCTTGCGCGACAGGTCGAGTTTACCCTTGCGCGTGGCGGAGTCGTGACACTCGAGGCAGTGGTTGGCGAAGATCGAGGCGACGCGGGTTTCGAAGTGCGAGGCCTTGGGATCGGGGGTCGAGCGTGCCGCCGATGCGGACTTGGCGCCTGCGCCGGCCTTGAAGTTCCGCGCAACTTCGGACGGGGAAAGGTCACGGTTATAGAGCGCGACGAGGTAGTAGCTCCCCTCCCAGGGGCGATTGCCGTCGTGCTCGTTGCCGAGCGCGAGATGGTAGGAGCCGTCCCAATTAGAGGGGTTCCCGGGCACGGTCTTTTCAGCGGCCTGCCCGCCGTCCAGGTAGATGCGGGCCAGGCCGGCCTGGTCGCGAGTGTAGACCACGTGGGTGAGCTTCGTGGTGACGGTCCCTGACGAGGTGGAAGGAAGCCCGTTCTGGCTGGTTCCGGTGGTCCGGAGGCGCACGTCGAACTTGTTTCCGTCCTGCCCGAGGGTGAGGTTGCGATTGGTGCTGTTCTGCGAAATCGTCACGATGCGCGCCGGTCCGGCCTGATTCGTATTGGCGGGTTTCACCCAGACCTCGACCGTGAGTTCACCCGAGCGCTTGACGGCCTCGATCAGGCGGTGGGGGGCCTGGCCGGAGCGGAGGAGGGTCTTGCCGCGGATCTCGAGCGCTCCCTTCGTTCTGCGCACCGCTTTGGGGTCGGGGATTCGGAGATCGACCGGTTGCCCTGCTCCGGAGCGATCCTTCACGAGCGTTCCGCCCGGTGACTCGAAATCGTAGAGGACCTGCAAGCCACTGGTGACCCGCTGGGCCGCGAGCGGGGAGAACGATGCCAGACCCGCCAGCGTCCAGCCCAGCAAGGGCCGGACAGTCAACTGGCGACGGGCCTTCTTCATTTCAACCCTTTACGACCCTCCCCGCGGATTATTGCAGGGCGCCGATTTCTTCTCAGGGTTTGAATTCCGAGAAATCGTAGGCCGTGACCTTGTGTTCCAGCATGCGCGGCAGGATGAGGAGCTTCTTATCCGGGAGGTAGGCGAGGTCGGCGGTCCCTTTGGGGAGGCTCATGACGGGGGTCACGGCGCCCTTGTCGGTGATGTGGAAAATCTTGCCGGCGACCCAGTCGCTCACGAAGTATCCACCTTTTCCATCCTGTTCCAAGCCGTCGAGATTCCCTTCCGGAGTGTCCGTGATGGGCGTGACTTTCCTGGTCTTGAGGTCGAAAGAGAGAAGCCGACCCGGGGTCGTCACCTCGAACGCTTCGTTGGGGTTCTTGCCCCACCCCGCAATCAGCAACCTGGTGCCGACCACCAGGAGGCCGTTCGGGCTATCGAGATGCTGCCCCTGGTCGAGCACCGAGATTTTTCCGCCCTTCAACTGGTGGATGGTGCTGGTGGCCATGTCCGAGACGTAGATGGTTCCATCCGGTCCGGCCGCAACGTCGTTGAGGAACTTGGCGCCTTCGATGTTGTAGACGCGGAAGGTTGTTCCGCTGGAGATCCTGATGCCCACCAGGCGGTCGATGTCCGACACCCAGAGAACACCGTTGAAACTCCGCATCCCCTTCGGCGCGTGCAGACCGGTGAACCACTTCTCCTTCACCACCTTGCCGTCGGGGGTGAGCTGCGAGATCCAGCCGTCGCCGTCCTTTGCTTTTCCCCCTCCCGCCCCAATCTGGGACACGAAGAGGAAACCGGACCCGGCGTCGAGGTAGGCGCTCTCGGGCGCCATCACTCCCTTGTTGAACTCCCAGGCGACTTTGAGCGTGCCCTGGCCAGGCGCGGCACTGGCGCCCAGGAGGAAGGCGGAACCGATTGCGGAAAGTAGGGCTCGTGCGATCGTCATGCGGGAATGTAAGAGTGTCCCGGCGGGAAAGGACAGACCGAAATCCACTGCCGTGATCCGGCCCCATGGAGCGGATGGCGGGCCCGGTGGCGGATCCGGTCCGGGCGGGGAAGCCGTCTTGACGGGGTGGGGGGCTGGGCGTGAGGCTGGCCCAATGACAGCACGCCTCGTCCGAGCCCTCACCCTCTTCGCGACCACCGCGGTTCTCCACGCCGAACCGCCCCAGGAAGCCGCCTTCAAGTATCTCTCGCCTCAGGAAGCGATCGAGAAGATGAAGTACCCCGAAGGTTTCGTGGTGAATGCCTTCGCAGCGGAGCCGAATTGCCAGCAGCCTTTCGCCTTCACCTTCGACGAGCGGGGGCGGGTGTGGATGTGCGAAAACCTGAACTACGAGACGCGGGGATCGGATCTCTACAAGCTGGGCCCCCTGGGCCGAATCGTGATCCTGACCGATACCGACGGGGATGGAACGATGGACGAACGGAAGGTCTTCAAGGACAAGATCATGTTCCCGACCGGGATCGCGCTGGGGCATGGCGGCGTCTACGTGGGTTCGCCCCCGAACCTCCTCTACATCCCGGACAAAAACCGCGACGACGTGCCGGACGGCGACCCGGTCGTGAAGCTCGATGGCTTTGGCAGGCAGGACCGGCACGAAACCCTA
>CAUZKZ010000456.1:0-4666 GCA_963580345.1 Verrucomicrobiia bacterium
CCAACCGCTCAGCCGATGCTAGATATTGAGCCAGATCTTCTCACTCTGAGTGGGCCACAAACTGGAAGCAGGTCAGTAGGACCGACTCCTTTTGGAGAGCGACCCAACAAGTATTCGATTATCGGCTCCTGAGAAAAGCGACGGATTTTTGTTGCCCGAAGTTTCTTCGACTGCTCCGAAATGATTGCTTGGAAGTTGTCAGGTTGAATCTTCCGCATCATCGATTCTGTGTATTCCTTCAGCACTTTCGTGACACTGCCTAGTTCGGATACTTGCGAAGACAGGGCGCTCAATGCCGTCTCGGATTTTTCTTTCGATAGAAAATCTGCGAGCAAGCCCGCCCACTGATATCGGAGCCAAGTTGAGATGTCGTCGAACTTTTCAAACTCGCGCACGAAGTTGTTTCGATGTTGCGACAGGATGTCGTCCAAGAGGTGATATACGTCCACACTGTCCACGTGGGAGTACTTGACCGTCTCGTTGTCTCGGTTGTCCTTGAAGGTCTGATACTCGGCTAAAACATTCTTCTCCACAAAGATGAATATGGGGATGTCTCTGTCTCTCGCAGTCTGATATTCCTTTGCTGTAATTGAGTTGAACCGCTTGTAAGCAGCTTCGAGTTCCTTTCCTTTGGGTCTTTTGGCGTCTGATGTTGGGCTGCCATAGCGCCCCCCCACAATGAGCACCAACATGTGGCAACTCTGAATCTCCGCGTAGCACGATTCGTCAAGGGGTTGGTCGTGATGGAACGGAATGTCGCCGCTTTCGAATAGCACCGCCTCGTACCCAATCGTATCGATAAAAGCCTCGAGAGAGTTCCTGATGTGTTTCAGGTCGTAATAGGTTGAGCTGATGAAGACTCGTGGTTTTGCCATGCCTCTTGGGTGCTAGTTTTTTCTGCCGAACAGTGTATAAGGTCATCTCTCTAGCTCCCTACGAGTGTAGAGATCTGGGTAGATCTGGAGATTTCCGTCTATCGGTAGAGAGGCCCTCGGCCCGAGTCGAGGCGTTTCTCGAGTTGGAGCTCGCGGGCGACTTCCTTGGTGGTTTCCCACCGGCGCAGTTCCTTGTTCCAGCGAGCGCCAGCCGCTTTCAAGCGCTGGCGAAGCTCTGCTTCTTCGTAATCAACCCGCACCTGGACGATTTGATCGGCAGGAGGCACCCAGGGCACCTCCTCGACGAGCAACTCCACGGTGGTCAGACGCCTCTGGCGGGTGGCGTCGTAGCGGTAACGGACCAACAGAAGTTGATCTCCGTATTTCTGCACATGCCGCCTGGTCCCATGCTGGCCGGGCCGCAGGGTTTGCCCGACTTTTCCTAAGGAGTTCATGTGAGCACTCTAGAGGTTTCCATCCCGACATGCCAAGCCACAAAGACCTCTCCGACCTTGTGGGTTCGGGGCGTGGAATTGACCTCTCAATTTGGGTGGGATAAAATATCTTACCGGTATTAATCAGCTTCTTTGAAGAAACCGCGGGCAGGTCTTGACCGCGCCTCAGGACCACAACTGGGCGCTCTCGCCAAGGCCATTTCGAACTTCGCATTTTCAGCGTCTAGTGTCCGATAAGGACGTGTGTCTGCCACGGCGAAGCGGAGCGGAGACGGAACCAACAAAGTCGAAAAATCGCGCTGCTAGCTAGAGAAACTGAGGCGCAAAAAGGCGTGGGAGAAAGAGAATCAGTTCCGGAAATAGCACCACCAGCACGAGGATTGCGACCATGGGGAGAAGGATGAGCGCGACATCCTTCAGGGCATCCACCATCTTCACTTGTCCCAGCGAAGCGGCGATGAGCAGGCACAATCCATAGGGCGGCGTCACCAAGCCGAACGCGAGCGAAACCACCCCGATCATCGCGAAGTGCAGCGGGTGCATTCCGACCCCCTCCGCCACGGGCAGCAGAATCGTGCCCAGGACGATGATGGCCGGGATGGCGTCAATGAACATTCCGATCGCGAGGAAGGCCAGGGCGATCAGGATTCCCGTTGCCACCGGACCGGCATGTAGGCCCGCGAGAACGTCCGCAAGCGCCTGCGGCACGCGAAAATAGGCCAGCAGCCAACCGAACGCCGACGCCGTTCCGATGCAAAACAAGGAGATCCCCGCAAAGCGCGCCGATTCGTAGAGAACCTTCCGCAGTTCTCGCAGACCGATGGAGCGGTAGATCAGCCCTCCCAGCACCAGCGAGTACAAGACCGCGATCACCGACGCTTCGGTCGCCGTGAAGACTCCGAACACGATCCCACCCAGAATGATCGCCGGGGTCACGAGGGCGAGTGCGGCCTGACCGAAGGCCCGGCGAAATTCCCGAATTGAAGAGCGCTTGCCGACCGGGTAGTTCCGCACCCGGGCAAAGACCAGGGTGGCGCCCATCAGGGTGAGGGCGATCAGGACCCCAGGCACAATTCCCGCCAGAAAAAGACCACCGATCGACACCGACATGAGGCCGCCCCAGACGATCATGATGATGCTGGGCGGAATGATCACTCCCATCACAGATGAACAAGCGGTGATGGCCACCGTGAAACTCGAGTCGTAGCCTTCCTTCTTCATGGCCGGGATCAGCAGGGCGCCAATTCCGGCCGCATCGGCTGTGGAGGAACCGGATATGCCCGCGAAAAGCATGCTCACCGTCACGTTGACGTGTCCTAACCCGCCCGGAAGATGTCCCACCACCACTTGCGCCAGGTTCACCAGGCGCTGGGTGATGCCGGCCGCATTCATCAGGTTGGCCGCCAGCAGAAAGAATGGAACTGCCAACAAAATGAAGGCGTTGTAAGATTTCCACATCTCGTTGACCAGCACCACCGGGGTCAGTCGCTCCTCGATCAGCAGGATCGGAAGACAGGCCAGTCCCAGCGCAAAGGAGACCGGAACGCGCAGGACAACCAGCACCACAAAGGCGCCAATCATGATCGCCGACACCTCGCCCGGACTCATGGCGAACTTTCCGGCCCCTCCGCTCTTCCGGCGCCGAAAATCAGTTCCCAATCCTGCATGATCTTCTCGGCGAGAAAGATCACCCAGGTGAGACCCGCGAGCGGAAACGAAATGTAAATCCACAGCATGTTGATGCCACTCATCTCCGAGGTCTGGATGAAGCCGGATTTCGCGAAGGCGACCCCGTAGCGCAGAAAAAACAGCGCCAGCAAGGCCATGGCCCCATGCATGATCAGGTCGCGGATACCCTTGCCCCGCGGCGAGGCCGGCTGTCGGAGCAAATTCACGTTGAAGTGCGTTCCGTCCCGCACCGCAATCATCGATCCGATCATGATGATCCAGATGAAACAGAACCGCGCAACTTCCTCGGTCCAGATGTAGCGGGGGATGATTCCCGTGTGACGGGACACGATCTGAAGTGTCACCGGCACGATCATCAGTCCCATCAGCACCGTCAGGACGACTTTCAGGAACCTGTGGAAGCGCTCAATCAGCATGTTCATGACCCATGCACCGGTGAACCGGGGTGGCTCCGGAAGGCTATCTCACCGCATTGACCCGCGCCAGCACGTCCTCCGCACCGATTGACTTGGCGTACTCCGCTTTGACCGGTTCGGCCAAGCGCAGCAGTTCGTCCCTCTCCGTGAACGAATGGGTCCGCAACTTCCCCTCCTTTTCCATCTCCGCCAGGATGGCGGCGTCCTCGCTGGATTCGAGGTGCCGGCCATGCGCCCCGGCTTCGCGGCCGGCTTTCACGATCGCCGCCTGCAGATCGGCGGGCAAGCGGCGGAAGGTCTTCCCGCTGAAGGCCACGGGCCGAACCGTGATGGCGTGACGAGTCAGGCAGATCTCCGGTCCAACCTCATAGAACTTCATTTGGCGGATGCCGGACGCCTCGTTTTCCGCGGCATCGATCACGCCGGTCTGGATGGCGTTGTAGATCTCGCTGTAGGCGATGACGGTCGGGGCCGCCTTTACGGCCTGAAAGATGCGGGTCTGGATCGGTGCGCCCATCACGCGCAGGTTCAGCCCCTGCAGTTCCTTCATGTTGGTGACGGGCCGCTTGACGATCAGGTTGCGGGTGCCTCCTCCGGCGAAACCGATGAGCATCACGTCGGCCTTGCGGAACACGTCGTCGGCGATCGGCTGAAGCGCATCGCCGTCGAGAACCTTGTTCCAGTGATCGTGATCACGAAAGAGAAACGGCATATCCATCAACGGAGCGGCCACCGAAAAGGTGGACATGTGCGAAGGGGATACGATGGCATAGTCCAGGGAAACACCCTGGTTCATGTAAGCGAAGTAATCCTTCTCCAGTCCCAGCTCGCTATTGAGGTAGAGAGTGAACTCGACCGGCTTCCCGTAGTACTCCTTCACGAGTTCCTCGAACCTGCGCAGGGTCCGGGTGAAGGCATGGTTCTCGTCAAACTGAGAGGCCCCTTTCAGGACGAAGACCTCCGGCGCATCGCCGGCGGCTGTTCCGCCGGCCGGCGCCTCGGCCTCCGGCCAGAATACCACCGCGCCGAGCAAGGCGATGAAGAGGAGGACTCCGATGATTTTGATGACGGGCCGTTTCATAGGCGATATGCATTTGCCCACCGCACAGACCGCGGTTCGAGACGCCGCAGTCTAGGAGCCTGTTGAATTAGCCCTGATTTGGAGCGCCGCCCCGAATTTTCCGGTCCAGGGCGAAATTGAGTGACGCCGCCACAAGATTAATGATTGGGG
>CAUZKZ010000457.1:0-4665 GCA_963580345.1 Verrucomicrobiia bacterium
AAAAACTCGAAGGCAAGTCAGCGACCCCCGACCACAATTTTGGAAAATCCAGCCGCGGCGCGATCAGACCGGCGGAATTCTTGAAGGAAAAAAATCAGACCCTCGCCGAATCGTGAAAGTCGGGTTAACAGCCAGCTATTGCCAGGAATTTCCTTTCTTGGGCCTGTTTTCCCGCCTGTTCGGGGCCGGGGTTGGTGGGGGTGCAGGTGATCTCGACGAGCTGGTATGGTTCCCATCTCGAGTCTACAATCCCTCCAGACACGTTCACTCTTGCCTTTAGCAGACCTCGGATCCGAACAGCGCGGTCGGCAATGCAAGATGCTCCGGCACGCTGACCAACTTGGTCGGACCGTAAGTGTCGAGCAAACCACCAAGGTCCGCGATTTTTCCCGTAGTTCCTCCGGCCCACGCTAATCGGTGACTCTGGGTCACGAACCAACTTTCCGCCCCGCCCTTGCAAGGCAACCTTCACGGCCCATGTATGGAGTTCCTTTTTACTACGAGCATAGTAGAATAATCCCGTGCCACCGAGGCTCGTATCTACTATATCTATAGTATCTAGAACTGCTAGTTCAAATAGGTCTATTCCTGATCGAATGGCCGGCTTCGTCAGCTGCTGAGCGTGGAGCCGAGCGACTCAACCAGCATGGTGTCATTCAGAAGCACGAATTCAAAGCCTTCGTCCGCTTCTCCATCGCCATCGAAGTCGATCGCGAGGCGATAGAGACCCTCTGCCAGAGGCCGCTCAAAACTCCACACTCCGGTGAAGTTTCCTTCATCGAAGAAGAAAGCCGAGTTGCGGATCAGGCTCCCGTCTCTGCCGGTCATGCGAACCGACCCGATATCGAGCAACGGAACATTCTCGCTGAATCGAACCTCGAGCTGGTTGAGGCCGGATCGGGGCTCACCAAGAGAGTTCCCTCCGCTCGCCAGGATCTCCAGCTGTGTTGCCGGGAGACCTCCGCTCCCACGCGTCGGGACCGCGAGTTGGAAGACGCGCTGAACCCTCAGTCCCTGGCCGTCATTCACGCTCACGGTGAACTCGTATTCACCCTCGAACGCAAAGATTCCAGCGATCCGCAATAGATAACGCTGCATGGCCACACCATCGGTCTGCGGCGCACTCAGGAAATTCGCCTGCACCAAGGTGAGATCGGTCTCATCGACGTCCCCATCACCGTCGATGTCGCTTCCGGGGACGGACCGCCCGGCCGCACGCCCCTGGTCCTGCCACACGGCCAGCAAGTCGAGGTCATTGACGAGTCCGTCGTAGTTGGCATCGCCCATCGGGAGAAGATCGAGCTGCACTCCCGGCGATCCCGCCTCGCCCGAGGTCACTTCTACCTCGACCTGCGGCTCCACCGCGGCGTCGCCGAAGTAACGAAGCACCGCCGAGATACTCACTTCCGCTTCGGTGGGCGTCACCCATTGGATGGCCGTCGCCGCGGCATCTTCGATCACAATCTTGTGCAAGAGGGCCGCCTCCTCCACGAACTCGACTTCCTCGAAGCTCACGGCCGGCTCGCTACTCCCGCCTGAGGAAGGAACGGAAGGCGTGCCTTCGGAGACAACTTCCCTCGGCACCACTGCCGGGGCACTTTGGGATTCCACCTCCGGGACGTTCAATTCAAAGACCTGCTCGAATCGCAGACCGCCCTCAACACTGAGGGTGAGCGTCATCTCGTATTCCCCGCCCAGGGCGAATACCCCCTCGGCACTCAAGACGTAATGGTGGACCGCAAGCTCTTCTTCCGATGCCGCCCCGAAGTAATTCTCCTGGACCATCGCGAGATCGATTTGATCCACGACGCTATCGCCATTCACGTCGCTCCCCGGACTGGCATCCGCCGCCGTCCTGCCCTGATCTTGCCACACCTTCAGGAGGTCAAGGTCGTTGACCACTCCGTTGAAATCGGTATCGCCCTCCCGCATGAGAATCGTATCGAGCGCCAATACGGCGCCATTGCCCAGATCGAGGGTGCCTGTCACGGCACGCGTGGCATCCGTAATCCGGTGGAAGGCTCCCTCCAGCGAAACGACCACTTCGCCAGGCGCTCCCGCCGTGCCGCCCATTTCGTCCACCCCCAGAAGAACTTCGAAGGGCGTCCCGTCCATCGGCGCGCGCGTGATGAACACAGTGCCCGTACCGCTGTTCCCCACACTGTCGCCGACCGTGTAGGTGAACTCATCCCACCGCGTGAAGGAGAGCCGCGGCACGTATGAGAGCGTCCCGTCGTGATTGGAAATCACCGTGCCAAACTCGGGCTGGGTGAAGCTCTCGATGCTCAGCATATCGTCCTCGGGATCCATGTCGTTCGCGAGGACATCGATTCTCACTTCGTCCAGGGCGGCGCTCGCGAAGTCGTCCTCCGCTATTGGCGCGAAATTGACGTAGATGACACGGACACCGGCAACACCCAGCGTGACCGCCCCGTCAGGATCCTCGGCAACATAGTAGAAGGTGTCGAAGCCCTGGAAGCCGGCCTTCGGCGTGTAGGTCACGCTGCCGTCCGGTTCCAGACTCGCCGACCCGAAGAGCGGCTGGATCACGCGCGTCACGTCAAGCGCGTCATCGTCGATGTCATTCGCCGCGAGATCCATCATGGTCACTGCAACACCGGGAAGCGTCATGATGATGTCGTTCACCGCCGCCGGCAGGTCGTTGCCGACACCGTCATCTTCGAAAAGGTCGTCCTGATTGCTCTTCTTCAAAAAGAATAGAGGTCAGTAGGCCGACCAAGTTGGGGGCGAAGAACTACCTCTTCTTCGGAAGCGCGGAGGCGGGAGTGCACAACGCGCTGCTCTACACCCTGATCGAGAACTGCAAGCTCAACGGACTCGACCCGGAGCTCTACCTTGAGGACGTGATCCGGCAGTTGCCGGCGGAGCCGACACCTGCGCAGGCGGCCGAACTCACCCCGCGCCGCTACGCGGCTCGCTTGCGTGCGTGCGAGCCCGGAGACGCCAGCGCGGGCGCGGCGTAGACCGGGGGACGATTTTACTCCGCTTACTATGGAGTGCGGGGCTCTGCACCGCTTTGGATAGCGGTCGACCGGGGCGAATGGCTTGGCCGAGCTCAAAATTGATCGCTTCGACTCCATGCCCGTCGATCCAAAGCGGCGAGAATCGCCGCACTCCACATAACCGGGTTAAACCGGATGCGCGGGCTATGGAGTGCGGGGCTCTGCACCGCTTTGGATAGCGGTCGACCGGGGCGAATGGCTTGGCCGAGCTCAAAATTGATCGCCTCGACTCCATGCCAGTCGATCCAAAGCGGCGAGAATCGCCGCACTCCACATAACCGCTGCTCCGCCTCAAGAGAATGCCTCCGATTCTCACTTGCTACTCGGAATACTCGCACGCACGCGCACACCTGGCTTGATTTGCGCCTGGGCATTGTCGAATTCAAAGTGCGCCCGGAAGAGACCGCTCCGGGCATCGACTTGCGGGTCGATGAAGATGAGGGTGGCCCGGTGGGACTTCTGATCGGGAAAATCCGGAAATTCCACCGCGCACTCCATGCCCTCCACGAGATTCGCAAGTTGCCCCACCGGCAGAAAAAACATCAGTTTCAGGCGGCTCACATCGATAATCTCAAAAAGTGGTCCGACGCGTTCCACCGACTCCCCGGGATCCTTGAGACGGTGCACGATGATCCCGGAAACGGGGGCAAGGATCTGCCGGTCTTCCACATCGGCCGCCGCGACCTCGCGCGCAATGAGTAACTGATCGAGGTCCGACTTCTTCTCCATGAGGGTTTCCTTGCTCTCGATCTTGTCCTTCTGGAGGGACACGGTGGCCTCGTAGATGAAGCGAGCCTTTTCGATCAATTGCTCGAGCCGCAGCACTTCGAGTTCCTGCTTGCGGGCCAGAAGTTGGGCCAGGAGGTCCCCTTTCTTCACGGTCTGCCCCTCCTCGACCATGACCGCCGACAAGATTTCCTCGACGGGAGAGCTCACGGGGGTGCGCTCCCAGGCCATGGTGCTGCCTTCCACCTGGGTCTCACCTGCCTCGATCAACGAAGGGCAGGCCAAAAGAACGATAAGTGCGAGTCTTCGGTGCATCTGTCTTTTCCTCTCTCTTTTCTTTTTTCTCTTTCTTGCCCTTGCCCTTGCCGTTGCCCTTGGGGTTGGGAGGCCGGGCTGCCGGTCGGCTGCCTCGATTGACAATGGGGAGGCCAAAGGAGCCGTAATCGCGCTTGGGTGCTTGTTGCTTCGGAGAGGCATCGACCACCGTGTTGATCCATTCTTCGCGAATCCCATAGCGCTCGAATAATTGCCCCGAAGCCAACCAGAGAGCAATCACCCCTTTGCTCAGTTGGGCGGTACTGGTGACCACCGCGGCATTGGCATCCCCGTAAAGCTGTTGGCGCTCGATGACCCGGTCGAGATCTCCTTTGCTCTGCTCCAGGAGGCGCTCCTCCGCCTCCAGATTGCGCTTGGCCAGGCCGCGCGCCTGGAAGGCGGTTTCCAGGCGCTGCCGGGAGTTCAGGACGCGGCGGTAGGCGGTATCGACTTCCAGGGCAATCGAGTTGCGGGCCTTGCCGTAACCGAGCTCGGCTTGCTCCATCCGGCGCTTGGCGATCTCGACCGCCGACTTTCCGGGCTGCCCGCCGAGGTCAATCTTAAATTCCAGACCGAGCGAGACCTCGCCACCCTGATTCTC
>CAUZKZ010000458.1:0-4657 GCA_963580345.1 Verrucomicrobiia bacterium
GAGAAAGGGCGACGGTCCTCCGGGAACGATGACACTTTGGCGGGGTTGGAAGCGACTGTCCGATTTGACGGAGGGCTGGAACCTGGCCACGCAGTCATGATACTTGTGGGTAATAGAAAGCTCTCACCACCCGGCATGCCCCGCTCGCAGGCGCCCTGCTCCGAGTTCCGAGCATCGCCCATTCGCGAGCCCCGCGGCTCAGAACCTCCCAGACCCCGAAGCGGGGCCCTCCCGGACCCCCTCCAGAACCCTGGAACGACCACCGCCATAACTCCTGTATAACCACCCATCACAGTATTCTGTAATCTGTGTTCGGTAGATTACTATAAGTTCCTGGACGTAGAAAAGATTATTCTGCTACGTTTAATTTGCCTAGAGGTCTCGGAAGGTGTAAGAAGGCGGTAGCGGACCTTGGCTTTGACTGGGCAGGGGATCGCCCGAGCAATGAGCCGGGAGAAGGAAGAGAAGAAGACGGTCCCATCGCGTGATCAGCGGGTGCGGATGGACCTGGTGCTGAAGTATTTTGTAGAGGGGATGTCGATTCCCAACATTGTCCAGCAACTGAAGGATCACCACGGGATCGAGGTTGCGCGGGACGTTCCCTACCAGGATATCTCGCGTGCGACGGCGCGGCGCTGGCTGAAGTATGACGCCCCGCGGGAGCAGGAGCTCAGCGAGGGGTTGAAGAGCCGCTACAAGGGGCTTCTCGAGGCGTTTGTCCCGAGCCGTGGGGAGCACACGACGGTCATGGAAGCGGGAGCCCACCTCTGCGCGGGGGCGATCTATAACATTGCGAAGGCCAAGGCCCTGGGCCTCGCGAGGGGCAGCAAGGAGGGCGACAGGGAGCAACGGAAACCGTGGGGATTCCCGATCCGGCTTCCCGGAGAGGACGGTGCGGAAGTCATCCGGGATCTCGCCCAGCTGGATAAGGAAGAACGCAAGCGCAAGGATCTCGAACCCCTGCCGCTGAGAGTGGAAGTGCGGATCGGATTCAGCGGCGGAAATACGATGTCACTGACGGCGCACGATCTCGGCCACGTCATCGCCGACCAGATCGAGGAGTGGGAGAAGAAATTGAAGGACGGGATCCTGGAGTTCCTCAAGAAAGAAAAGCGGAAGGAATTCGCCTTGCTGGAGGGGATCATCAAGCGCCGCTTCAATGTCGATATGCAGCTGGTCTTCGTGAACCTGGTCTCGGGCTTCGACCCGGAATCGCACACCAATCCCATCGCCTTCCTGACAGCATTCTTGAACGACGAGGTTCTCGCCCCCCGGACCACCGTGAAGATCTTCAACGCGATGCCTTTTGTGGAAATCGGGAAGGGCCGGGACATCATCAATGAGATTGAGGTGTTGAGAAATGTGCGGCACTACTACGACGAGAAAGGGTTCGACATCATCCTGACGAGCGGGAGCAGCATCAGCGATCGACACGGCACTTTCCGGCGTTACTACGAAGACAAGCGCCTGACCGAACTCCTGATCGAGAACGGGGTGCAGGGAGATTACTTCTGGCTGCCCCTGACTTCCACGGAGCCTTTCAGCCTCAGGGATCTCAAAAAGGGTCTCTCCGACGACATTGCAGAACTTCTCAAGTACCGCCCCATGACCCTCCTCACTCTGGAAGACCTGGCAGAGCACGTCGAGGCGGGCCGCGACGTCTTCTTCATTCTCGCCCCCTGCGCGAAATGTTACGAGGAGAAATCGCAAGTGGCCAAGGCGGTGCTCGGGCAAAGGAGGCCCATCGCCACCCACCTGGTGGTGGACCGGACCAGCGCGGAAAAGATCCTCGGGAAGGACAAGTGACCCGGCCCGGCGGACGGGTGCCTTCGCTCCCTTCCGGCTGCTGATCCCCTCCGGCATGCGCGCCCCGGCCACTTTGAAGAGGCGCTCTTCGCGTCTTGTTCCATGGGGCGGGACGAATCAGAGTCTGCGGCATGGAGTTCCCAAGCACTCGCTACCCGAGGATCGCCTTCACCACCTTGGCGGGCTCCACTCCGGTGAGGCGGAAGTCGAGGCCCTGGAACTTGTAGCTGAACTTGCGGTAATCGATTCCGAAGAGGTGCAGGAGGGTGGCGTGGAAGTCGTGTACCGACACGACGTCCTTCTCGGCGTTGTAACCCAGCTCGTCGGTGGCGCCGTGGCTCACCCCGCCCTTGATTCCGCCACCCGCGAACCACATCGAGAATCCCTTGATGTGGTGGTCGCGGCCATCGCCCTGCGCCATCGGGGTGCGGCCGAATTCGCCGCCCCAGATCACGAGCGTGTCTTCCAGCATGCCCCGCTCCTTGAGATCCTTGATCAGGGCCGCGCTGCCCTGGTCGACCAGCCCGGCCGTCCCCTTGGTTCCGTTTTTCACCCCGCCGTGGTGATCCCAGCCACGGTGGTAGAGCTGGATGAAGCGCACTCCGCGTTCCGCGAGGCGCCGTGCCAGCAGGCAATTGGAAGCAAACGATCCGTCGCCCGGCTTGGCCCCGTACATGTCGAGGATGTGCTTCGGTTCGTTGGAGACATCCATCAGTCCCGGAACGGAGGCCTGCATCTTGAAAGCCATCTCGTACTGCGCGATGCGGGCTGCGATCTCGGGATCCTCGACCTCCTCGCGGTGAATGTTGTTCAGCGCGTTGACGGTCTCGACCACCGATTTCTGGTCGTCGCGCGAGACCCCTTTCGGGTTGCTGACGTAGAGGACCGGGTCGCCCTTGGCGTGGAAAGGCACCCCCTGGAAGCGGCTGGGGAGGAAGCCGCTGTGCCACTGCCGCGCCGCGATGGGCTGGCTTTGTCCGCCTCCCACCGAGGTGAGCACCACGTATCCGGGCAGGTCATCGGCCTCGGCGCCCAACCCGTAGAGCAGCCACGATCCCATGCACGGCCGCCCGGAGATCTGGGTGCCGGTGTTCATGAAGGTGTGGGCCGGATCGTGATTGATCTGCTCCGTGACGAGCGAGCGCACGATCGCGATGTCGTCGGCAATCCCGCCGATGTGCGGAAAGATGCTGCTGATGTGCTGGCCGCTTTTCCCGAAGTTCTTGAACTCGTGCTGCGGGCCCAGGCACTTGAGGTTGTTCGCGCTCCCCTGCAGTTGCGCGATGGGCTGTCCTTCGGTGATCGACTTGGGCATCGGCTTGCCGTTCATCTCGGCGAGCTTGGGCTTGTAGTCGAGGGTCTCGAGGTGCGACGGCCCGCCCGCCATGCAAAGATGGATGACGCGCTTGGCCCGGGCCGGAAGGTGCGGCTGCTTGATGACGCCGGTCCATTTTTCCCGGCTCTCGGCGGCGAAGCTCTCTTCCAACATGGAGGCGAGCGCCACCGCGCCGATTCCGGTGCCGGTGCGATTGAGGAACGAGCGGCGGTTGATGTAGGTTGCAGGGTCCATCGAACGAAGTTTCAGGTTTAAAGTTTCAATTTTCAATTTCGGGGCGCGCAGCGCCAAATATCGAATGGTCAATTATCCAATCATTACTGTCGCGCGATCGTTTCGTGGAGGTTGAGAATGGTGCGGGCGACGGCGGTCCAGCTGGCGAGATCGGCGGGCGGGAGGTCCGCGGGCACGGCTCGCATGCCAACCGCGAGAAACTCCTTGGCAGCGCCTTCGTCGGCCAGGTAACGCTTCAGTTGCTCGGCGTGCAGATCGGCCACGAGCTTGAGCTCGGAGGTACCGGGTGTCCGTGAAACCGCTTCGTTGAAGGCCCAGCGAATCCGGGCCACCACGTCGTTGCCGCCTTCCTTCACGATACGCTCCCCAAAGGCCCGGGCCGCCTCCACGTAGCTTGGATCGTTGAGCAGAACGAGGGCCTGCAGCGGTGTGTTGGAACGGGGACGCTCCGCGGTGCACTCCTCCCGCGAGGGGGCGTCGAAGGCCAGAAGGCTGGGATGGAGAAAACTGCGCTGCCAGTGGGTGTAGAGGGCGCGGCGATATTGATCGTCCCCGCCGTCAGCGGCCCACTTGCGGCCGGGGAAGTTCAGGTGGCGCCAGTAGCCGTCGGGTTGGTAGGGCTTCACGCTGCGCCCGCCGATTCGCTCCACGAGGATTCCACCGATCGCGAGGGCGTTGTCGCGCACCATTTCGGCGTCGAGGCGGAAGCGGGCCTGGCGGGCCAGCAGGATGTTGAGCGCGTCGCGATTGCGGCTCGCCACCGTCGATTTGGACGACTGCGAATAGGTCCTGGAAGTCACGATTTGCTTCACGAGTCGTTTCACGTCCCAGCCGTTCTCCACAAAGTCGACCGCCAGCCAGTCCAGCAGTTCGGAGTGGCTGGGCCACTGCCCCTGCGCGCCGAGGTCATCGACGTTGCGCGAGATCCCGGCCCCGAAGAAGAGCTTCCAGATCCGGTTCACAAAGGTGCGGGAGGTGAGCGGGTTCTCGCGGTCCACCACCCAGTTGGCGAGGTCGAGCCGGGTAGGGCGCCGGTCGCCGGTATCGAGCTTGCCGAGGAAGGCCGGGATGGCGGGGGTCACGAGGGGGCCGGAGTCGTCGAGCCAGTTGCCGCGCCGCAGGATCCGCATCTCGCGCGGGTTGGTGGCGGACGTGACGAGGGTCACTGGCAATTGCTTCTCGAATTCGGCCTTCTCCTTCTTGGCGGCCTCCACCTTGGCGCGGGCCTCCGCGAGGGCGGGCGAAATGGAAAGATAGTAATTCGCCAGCTCGGTGCGTTGC
>CAUZKZ010000459.1:0-4631 GCA_963580345.1 Verrucomicrobiia bacterium
GATGCTTACGCTGGCCGGCGCTCCGGCACAGAAGCACATGCAGGGCCGTGTGTTTTTGGGGGAGAAGACGAAACCCGCGCCTGTGTATTTGTTTTTCCATCGCGACCGGATGGACGAGGCGTATGAGTTGATGCGGGCCGCGCGGGGCCAGCGGTTCAAGTACATCCGCAACTACGAACCCGAGAGAACCTACGCGCAGAACCTGGACTACATGAACCGCATGCCCACCTTGGTCGACCTGCGTCGCCTGCATGCCGAGGGCAAGTTGGACCCGATCCAGTCGCTGTGGTTTCGTGAGCGAAAGCCCATCGAAGAGCTCTACGACGTGATCGCGGATCCCCATGAGACGGTGAACCTCGCCGGGAAGCCCGAGCACGCGAAAACGCTGGAGAAAATGCGTAAGGCGACTAAGCAGTGGCAGGAGAACGTTGGCGATTTAGATTTAGGTCTGGTTCCCGAGCCGATCATGATGGAGAAACTTCGAACCCGGAGGGCGTACCGTTGACTGTGGCCAACGCAGCTGGCGGGTGAAGGCGCCGCTCGTATGCACAATGATTTATGAACGCCGGCAGTAAGAGACAACCGTGAAACAACACCCCACAATGATATTGAAACGCTCTTCTTTCGACCTGAGATGTATCGCCGTGGGCCTTGCCGTGGTCGCGTGTTTCGTCGCGCAGTCGATGGCGGTCGCCCAGTCTGCTGGCAATAGGGCGACCCCTGTTGACCGCATCAAGGCTGCGAAAGGGTTTCAGGTCGAACTGCTCTATTCCGTGCCCGCAAACAAGCAGGGCTCGTGGGTCGCCATCTGCGTCGATGACAAGGGTCGCTTCTATGCCAGTGATCAATACGGCGGACTCTATCGGTTTCCCGCTCCTCCTCCCGGACAGCCACTCGATCCGAAGACCGTCGAGACCGTCCCCGCCGAGATCCGGGCGGCGAACGGCATGCACTTCGCCGACGGCGCCCTCTACGTCGGCGTCAACGATTACGAAAGAAAGATCCCATCTGGCTTCTACAAGCTCACCGACAGTGACGGCGACGACCGCCTCGAGAAGGTGGAACTCCTTCGCGAGATGGGGCCGCCGGGAGGCCACCGGAGCGGGGGAGACCACGGGCTCCACGGCGTCGTGCCGGTGCCTGGCAGCGACGACTTTTATCTCATCTGCGGCAACCGAGTCGCCCCGACGGCGTCGGATCCCACCTCGCCCGTCCCGGCGATCTGGGGCGAGGACCACCTCCTCCCGCGGATGCCCGATGGATTCGGCCACAATCGGACCGTCCCCGCCCCCGGCGGCATGATCTACCGCGTTTCCCGGGACGGGAAATCCTTTTCCCTCATCGCCGCTGGCTTCCGCAACATCTACGACGCCTCGGTGAATCACGCCGGCGAGCTCTTCACCTACGACTCCGACATGGAATGGGACATGAACACCCCGTGGTATCGCCCCGCGCGGGTGAACCACGTCGTCAGCGGCGGGGAATTCGGGTGGCGCAACGGCACAGGGAAACGACCCGAGTTCTATGCCGACAACCTTCCCGCCACGCTCAACATCGGGCCCGGATCCCCGACGAGCATGACCTTCGGCTACGGGGCGAAGTTTCCCGCGAATTACCAGAAAGCCCTCTTCATCCTCGACTGGAGCTGGGGCAAGGTTTACGCCGTCCACCTGAAGCCGAAGGGGGCGAGCTACACCGCGGTGAAAGAGGATTTTCTCTCCGGCGCGCCTCTGCCCGTGACCGATGTCGTCATCCATCCGCGGGACGGGGCGATGTATTTCGCTATCGGCGGACGCCGCGTCCAGTCGGGGCTCTATCGCGTTACCTACACCGGTAACGAGGACACGAGCCGGGTCGGGCCCGACAGATCGCTCACCGCCGAGGCAAAGCTGCGTCACGAGCTCGAGGCCTTCCACGGCAAGCCGGATCCCAGGGCGATCGAGGCCGCCTGGCCTCACCTCTCCCATCCCGACCGCCACATCCGCTGGGCCGCCCGCACCGCGATTGAGCACCAGCCCATCGATACGTGGAAGGCCAGGGCCCTTGCCGAGCCCGATCCCGCCAAGCAGATCGAGTCTCTCCTTGCGCTTAGCCGTGTCGGCGGCATCTGCCCCTACCATCGCGTCCCGCCCAGGCCGCTCGGAAGGGCGGCCGGAAAGCCCGCCATCGAAGCGGCGCCGCTCCCGGAGGGCGCAACGCCGACACCACCGGCGGACACCGCCCTGCGCGACGAGATCCTCGGGGCCCTCATCGCGATCGACTTCGACGCACTCTCACCGGATTCCCGGCGCGCTCTGGTCCGTACCGTGCAGATTACACTCAATCGTTTCGATGGTGCCGAGGAGGCGACGACGAAGAAGCTCATCGCCGATCTCGATCCCGCCTTCCCCGCGAAGTCCTTCTCGCTGAATCGGCTCCTCTGCGAGACCCTCGCCTATCTCCAGTCGCCGACCGTCGCGGAGAAGGCGATCGCTCTGATTGAGGTTGCTCCGACTCAGGAAGAGCAGGTAGAGTACGCCCGCTCGATCCGCATGCTGAAGGCAGGCTGAACTGACGAATTACACAAGGCTTACTTCGAGTGGTTCCTCAAGGCCGCGAATTACCGCGGCGGCCGCAGTTTCGAGAGGTTCGTCCAGTCCATTCGCAAGGACGCCGTCGCGTCGCTGAGCGAATCTCAAAAGGAGTCGCTGAAAGAGATCCTCGCGAAGAAGCCAGTGAAGAAGTCGGCCCTTGAGAACCTCGGTTCCATCTTCGCCGGTCGGACTGAAACCAAGTGGACGCTGGACGAGTTGTCGCAGGCCGCCCGGACGGAGTTGAAGCATCGAGACTTTGCGAACGGTCGCAGGATGTTTGCGGCGGCCGGTTGTTTCGCCTGTCATCGTCTTCGAGATCAGGGTGGCGTGACCGGACCGGATCTGACTTCCGCCGGCCGTCGGTATTCCTCGCACGACCTGCTCGATCAGGTGATCCATCCCAGCAAAGTCATCAACGACCAATATTCCGCAGTGACGGTCGTCACCGAAGACGGCCGCGTCCACACGGGCGTCGTGGTCAACCTCAGCAGTCGCGGATACATGCTCAACACAGACCTCGCCGACCCCAACCAACGTGTGAACATCGATCCTCAGACGATTGAGGAACTGATGGTATCAAAGACATCACCGATGCCGGCGGGTCTGTTCAATCGTATGACAAAGGACGAGATCCTCGACCTGACCGCCTACCTCATCAGCGGCGGCGATTCGCAGCACGATTACTTTCGCCGCAAGAGTCAACGTCCAAACATTTCTGACTTGGAGTTTTTCGAGTCAAGAATTCGGCCCGTGCTTGTTGAGCATTGTTATGAATGCCACAACAGTTCAGGGAAGGCGAAGGGTGGCCTCGCCCTCGATTACAAAGCCGCACTGCGTGCGGGTGGTAAGTCGGGGAAAGTCATCGTCCCGGGCCAGCCGGACAAGAGCATCTTGATCTGGGCGCTGCGACATGAAAACGATTACGAGATGCCGGCGAAGTCGCCGAAACTCGATGACGCAATCATTCGCGATTTTGAAAAATGGGTGAAGATGGGTGCGCAGGATCCCCGCCTGCACGAACCACCCAAGGAAGAGCTCGCCGTCGATTCGGACTGGCCTGCCATCTTTGAACGCCGCAAGGCCTGGTGGAGCTTCCAGCCTGTCACCGCGCCCAAAGCCCCTGCTGGCGAAAACGCCATCGACGGATTCGTGCAGTCTAAACTCATTGACGCCAAACTAACTCCGGCGAATCCAGCTTCTCCGACGATTCTCGTTCGACGAATCTACTTCAACCTCATCGGCCTTCCGCCAACTCCTGAGCAGATCGCAGCGTTCGAATCTGCAGCAGCCGAAGATCGTGACGCCGCCACTCAAAACCTTGTTGATGAACTTCTCGAATCCCCACGATTCGGCGAAAAGTGGGCCCGTCACTGGATGGACTGGATTCGCTATGCCGAGACCCATGGTTCGGAAGGTGACCCGCGAATCCCTGGCGTCACCCACTACCGCGACTACCTCATCCGCGCCCTCAACGCGGACATTCCCTACAACCAACTGGTGCGCGAGCACATCGCCGGTGATCTGCTCGAAAAGCCACGCATCAACGCCGAACTCAAGATCAACGAATCACTGGTCGCCACCGCTCACTGGCGCATGGTCTACCACGCCTGGAACCCCACCGATCCGCTCGATGAACGCGTCCGCTTCACGGATGACCAAATCAACGCGTTCTCCAAGGCCTTCCTTGGTTTGACCGTCAGTTGCGCCCGCTGCCACGATCACAAATTCGACGCTATCAGCCAGGCCGATTTCCACGCGCTCTACTCCATCTTCAGTTCCACGCGTCCGTCCTCCGCGCCCATCCAGCCCGCCGAGCTCCTCGAAACCCATCACAACGAACTTCGCGAACTGAAGGACGATGTGCGCATCGCCATTGCTCAGGACTGGAAGAATGCACTGGAAGGTTTCCAACCAAGAGAACTTGAAGAAGCGCAGAAACCCGGGCATGTTCTCCACGAACTTCACCTCCTCCGGAAACTCGGCAAAACAGGCGGCAGCGACTTTGCGCAAGCTTGGAAAAGCAGGGTCAATCACTGGCGGAACTGGGCCGAACCGGAA
>CAUZKZ010000460.1:0-4622 GCA_963580345.1 Verrucomicrobiia bacterium
CGGGCCAGGAGAGCATCGATAATGGCGCCGCGGACCGCCGGCCCGTGTGCGGACCAACCGGCCAAGAGACTCTTGGCCACGCCGGTATTCTCATGCCGCAGGAGTGACTTGACCGCCGCGATCTGCAATTCGATCGGCGTCGTCAGCTTCAGAAGAGAGGTGAGCAGACGGACATCAGCGTTGGGGGAAGCCCGTTCCAGGAACGGAACCGCGGAGAGGCGGGTCTCCAAGTCCCTCTTCCCATCTATCACCGTACCGCGCGCTTTAACCAGCATGGCGGGCACGAGCGCGCGAGCAGCTTCGTCGTCGCCCATGGCTTCCATGAGGCGCGTCGCGGCATGAAACTCCCACGCTTGGTAGTGTTTGCCGTTGTCCGGTTTGCTCGCGATGCGCGTCAGCACGGGCGGCACGAGTTTTTTGGCGTCGGCTCCGAGCATCCCCATCAGCTCCGCGCTGAGGGCGGAGGTCACCGGCGTCCGCTCAGCCCCGAGAACGGCGAGCAGGACCTCATGCGGGAGTGCCCCCGCCGAGGTGAGGGCCGCGGCACGGAGGTAGAGACGACCGGCGTTCTTCACGAGGAAACGTCCAAGGGCCCTCCCAGCTTCCTTGTGCGTCCAGGCGCCCAACGCATAGGCAGCCTGCTGTTGCACGTGGGCATCTTCGTCGTTGAGCAGGGCAACCGCGCGCTGACCCAGGGTCGGATGGTCGTTGAAGAGGTGAGCGCCTACGCGCAGCGCATTGCGCCGCACGCCGGGGTGTGAATCGTCGAGACCGATCTTCAGCGCATCCGCGGAAAGCGCGCCAAGATCTGCGAGCGCGCTCAAGGCCTGGGCCCGAGCGGCCGCATGCTTGCTCCGCAGCACACTGACGAGCCCCGGAATTGCCTTCTTCTGCTCGGACTCTTGGAGCCAGGTCAACATCATGTGGGCGGTGTCACGCTGCCAGCCGTTCGAGGAGTCCAGCGCGGCCACGAGTTCGGCGGGGTTCTTTCCAGTTAAACTCGCTTGTTTGTGCAATTTCGCCCCGCTCGGAAAGATCTTGTAGATCCGCCCGCGGTCGTGACCGGCTCGCAGGCGGCCGTCGGCAATCATTTCCTGCTCGAGTTTGTCGTCGATCCACTCCGGGTGCTCGATAACAAGCCGGTACATATCGGCCACGTACATCGCGCCGTCCGGTCCGGTGCGAATGGCGGTGGGACGGAACCAGGAATCGGAACTGCGGAGAAACTCGCTCCGTGCCTCGTCGCTCGCGCGCTCGGTTTCCATAAGGACTCCGTTCCAGGTGATGACCTCGCGATGAACGCAATTGTGGACCGGGCAGGAAAAGTAAACGGAGGGAGCAATATGGTCGTCGAAGAACCGGTCACGATAGAAGGTGTAGCCGCAGGCGGAGGTGAGCTTGCCCGGCGATCCGGCGGGTGGGGGGGTGTAACCGCTGTAGTGGCTGAGCACGCGACTGATCGGGTAGAGGTCGATCACGCCCGTGAGGGCATGGCGGACCGATGGCTGATTCACCTTTGGATTGCGGCGTACTTCGTGATCTTCCAGTGCGATTTGCCAGCCGTTCGAATTGTTTCCTCCCACCCAGTTTCCCCAGTCGTCGCGGTTGCGGCCGTGCTGGGTGACTCCAGTAGCGGGTTCAAACTCACCGGTGTCCGGCCGGATGCGCAGATCGAATCCACCGAGATTGAGTCTTTTACCGGTCTTGATGGATCGAATCGTCCCGCCGCTGTCCCCGTTGGAGACGTAGAGCCAGCCATCGAGTCCCCAGACCAATCCATTCCCTCGATGCTGCTCGTTTCCCCGGCCAAATCCTTCGTAAAGAAGCACCCTGAGATTCGATTTGCCATCGCCAGTGGTGTCGCGCAGCAACCAAATGTTGGGCGGTGCGATCGCCAGGACACCATCGCGCCAGGGAAGCACGGTGTTGGCGGTCTCGAGACCGTCCGCGAAGAGAGTGCGCTTGTCGTAGCGCCCATCTCCGTCGGTATCGGTAAGAGCGACAATTCGGCCCCCGGGCTGGCCCTTGTGATCGAGGCCCATTGGATAATCAGCCATCTCGGCCACCCACAGACGACCGTCCGGGCCCCACGCCACGTCGACCGGATCCATGACGAGCGGTTCGGCTGCCACTAATTCCACCCGGAAGCCGGAACGTGCCTGCATCGCGCGCAAGGACGAGTTCGCAGTCCGGGGTTGGTTCACCTGGTCGCCCAACAGGTCGCCAAAGCTGCGCTGGTCGATGTGGTGCGGCATGATCGCGCCCGTATCTTCGCTCTGCCAGTAGAGATGTCCGCGCTTGATCCACGCGCCGTTGTTGGTGCCGTCCTTGCGCACGATGGGAGCCAGCGCCGTGCGCACGCGGGTGTGTTGTTCTCCCACTCCGTCGCCCTGGCGCTTGCCATGGAGGCCCTTCCGTGACCAGCCGCTCTTGAGCGACTCGAGCATCCAGGTCCCGTAGCGCTCGGCGTTCGAAAAGATGATATCCTGCTGCCCATCGTCATCGATATCCGCAAAGCGGAGTCCCGCGTCGCCTCCGGACTGGGTTACAAGCGAGGATCCCTCCGGGAGTCCGAAGGGAAGCTTCTGCCAGCCTTTCTTCCCGAGGCGATAAACCGCGGACTGTGTGGGCGTCCCGACGATCAATTCACAGATTCCGTCGCCATCGACATCGCGCAGGCGCACGCCCCCGTCGGCGCCCTTGCGGTGTGTGGTCACCCCGGCCAGTCCCGCCACCAGTGACTGGTCGGCCACCCAGGCCTTGCCGTCGAAGCGCCAGGCACGGTTTACGCCGCGCCCGTCTGTTTCGATCGCAGCGGCCCTTCCGCTTTTGTCGAGGATCCCGAAGCGCAGGGCGGGAGTGACGAGAGTCGGGAAGGGGGACTCGTGCCAGGATTCCTTCTCCGGATTCCAGATGCGGCTCAGCCTGGTCCTGTCGTTGCCGATGACGACATCCATGTAGCCGTTGCCGTCGATATCAAAGATGCGAACGCCATTGTCACCGCCCTTCGCGTTGCGGAGGGAATGGCCAGCCAGCATGTTCTCGACCATGCGTTCGTCCATCTCCCGCATGGTGAGGAACTTCACCTTCTTGCCGTGAGTCCGGTCGGCGTGATCAACGATTTCGACCATCTGGTCATTGCGCATCCATCCGCCGGCGTGGAAGCAAAGCGAAACCGCGCCTTGCTTCGCGACCGTGGCATCCACCGCCGCCTTGAAATCGGCAATCATGACCGGGTTCTGGGCTCCGTTCAGGGCCTGGCCGGTGTAGTCGTTGGGGTAGACAAAGGGAACTTCCCAGATCAGGTTTCCGACCGTGAAGGGATACGGGTAATCTTCGATGTAGTTGACGAAGCCCGTCATCAGGTACTTGGAGAAGCGCCTCCCGCCGGCGGGGTCGCCCTCGAAGATCGAGCGCGGCAGTTCCAGGTCCGTCGGCGTGAAGACGATGCCCACGCTGGTGCTTGACGACATGAAATTCCCCATTTCGCTCACGCCGTTGAGGATCTCCGCGTAGGCGCGAGGGCTCGGCGTGTTCTGGCCGTCCATGCAGGGGAACCGGAATCCCACCGAGCGGTTGTTGGGGATGGCGGCCAGGAGGTCGACGCAGCGGTGGTAGTCGGTGGCGGCCCGTGCGAAGTCGAGGTGATGCAGGAGCGGACAGGGATGACTCAGGGTGTGGGTCTCCAGCGAGACGCCCTGGCCGAGCAGCCACTGCATGTTGGGATGAGTGGGATCCGGACGATTGCAGGTGATGCTGACCGGACCGCGGCCGTCGATGAGCTTGAGCCGATCGATGATCGGGCTCAGATAGTTGCGGAAGTGCTGGCCGTCGCCCGACATGTCGTCGATGGCGAGCACGGCCACCCCGTGCACACCCTTTTCGCCGATCCACTGTGGCGTGATGAGCTTGGGCGACTCGCGGTGGAACTGCCAGGGATTGTTCGGTTCATCGAGGTGCACGAGGCGATTGCCATCGGCAGCCCACGCTGGGGAAGGGCAGAGCGAAAGGAACACCACGGTTGTTAGAGGAAGAGCAGTTCGGGTCATGTTGGGCTCGAGGTCTTAGGAAGTGCGTGAACGATTTCCGCGGGACGCGGAGAACGAATGTTCGGTGGAAGACTGTGACAGAGAGAGGAGGAGAGCAATCCGGATGATTGCGGGCGCCCCTGAGCAGAGGCACCCACGCGTTGTCCCGCAGTTCCTCGTGTTCACGGGACGGTGACTACGACGTTGTCCAGGTACCATCCCGCGAAGGGGTCGGGATCGAAGTCGTCGGTATTGAGGCGAAATTCGAAGCGAACATTCTTGCCGAGAGCAGAGGTGGGCAGCTTCTTGCTGTAAGATTCCCAGTCGGCCGGGTCTTCTCCGTCGATGGTCATATCGAGCACTGCGATTTCGGCTTCAGCAGCATCGGCATCGAGGAGGCGAATTCGTCCGAAGTCGAACCTGGCTTCGATATCCACCCACTGGGCGAAGTTCAGAGTGGCTCCGCTGGCGGAGGTCAGATCGATCGCCGGCGTGCGCAGATAGATGTCGCTGTCCACTCCGTAGGCACCGTCCAGGTTGGTAGCGGCGCAGTTCGGAGGGCTGTTGGCGGCACCCGGGCCCACGCCGGAAGGG
>CAUZKZ010000461.1:0-4614 GCA_963580345.1 Verrucomicrobiia bacterium
TTCTTGCCGACAGCGATGGGAACGGCACGGGCGATGCCGCTGAGGACCTGGACAAGGACGGCTTCACGAACTTGCAGGAGGTGGTGCTCCTGCTCACCGATCCCCTGGACGGCGCTTCCCGCTTCGCCATCGAGTTCGCCCGCTCGTCCTCGGAGCACAGCGTGAGCTTCCCCGCGCTCTCGGGCCGGAGCTACCGCGTGGAGCGGTCCATCAACATGAAGGACTGGGACGAGGTGGTCACCTTCGTGGGCACGGGCTCCACAGTGAGCATTCCGCTGGGGCCTCCGTTCTCGCAGCGGTGGTTCTACCAGGTGGTGGTGAGGATGGATTAGCTGGCGTTGAAGTTGGGTGCGGGGTCAGCGCCCTGTTCGGAGAGTTGATCTGGGCGCGAGGCCGAGGCGATGGCGATGCGCGGGGCGGGTGCTCGATGCCGCGGCGGGAGTTTCGTTTCTCTCCGTCTTGTACTTCGCCCGCAGAGACAAGGGGAGAGAAGACGTTGACGCAGTCAGCGCGAACAACAGGGGGAAGTGAACTGCCGCGAGCGGCTTGGCGGATTGCCTCGCTACTACTACCGGGATGCCGCATGAAATCGACGATTCCAGTTTTGGACACTTCGCGGTGAGGCTCTTGAAACTTTAGGGTTAGCCCGGGTTAGCCCTTTGGCCACGGACAGTCGTTGCGGATATACCGGCCGTCGAGAAAGTCTGAGAAGAACTCGGACACGTAGGGATTGCGCACCTCCTCCGCGGACACATCGGCTTCCAGACTCGTCTGGGCGGGGTAGTAGGACTGATCCGAACCGTCGACCAGGACGTGGTACCACGGCTGATCCCGGTCCGGCTGTGTCTGGTTGCGCTGGTACCACTCGTCGCTCGCCTGACAGGTTTCGTCGATGTCGACGACGACGCCCCGATACGCGTATCGCTTGTGCTGCACCAGCTGTCCCACCGCAAACGGAGGCGCATCGTCTTCGGCGATCAGTTTCCGAATCGCCGTCCGCTGCGCATCGTCCGGTGGCTTGGCGAGCGAATCGAGCGCCTCGTTGAGCGAATCCCCGAAGGCCTTCAGTGCGTCGGCAACGGATGCCTGTACCGTCTCCGACGGATCGTCGAGCAGGGAGATCAGGTGCGGCAGCTGTTCGAGATCACGGTCCATATTCAGAACCTCACGTTCCCTCCATGGGAGGGGCTTGTCATTTGGAATGAGTAATTATCCCTATGAAACTTCACTGCTCAAGCAAGTTTCATCGATGTCCTACTCCGGACGCGTCCGGGTTGGGGCTGCTTGGGATTTCCTTTTTCAAGCCGGGATTCCTGGAGGGCCAGGAGCCGGGGAAGGTGGGGGTGCAGGGGGCGGAAGGGGTCAGATTTCACCAAAATGCGCTCTTGCGGGAAGATTGGCGAAGGCTCCGGGCCACGGTCGAGGAGAAAGGAGTTGTTTCCCGGAGGGCGGAGTCCGATTCTGCCCAAATCCGATTGATTGCTAAGGAATCGCTTTTCTGACCCCGGCGTCCCTGGGCGCCTGTCGGGCGGGGTTGGTGGGGGTGCAAGTGGATGTGAACGGATAACGGCCGCCAAGCAGCGTGATTCGCAGACCGTCGTCTGGAAGGCCTCCATCCGTTAGAGCGATCGATGCCCTGGAGAGGGCTGCCTCGAAAGAGATGGGGGAGTCCCTGGCGCCGGAATTGGCAGCGATCCCATCTGGAGCGACGAAGAGCTCCATTGCGCAGCCCGGCAGCGAAATGCCTGCGAGAAACATCGATAGTGCCCATTTAGTTGAGATGCGCTTAAGCGGCGATCTCTTGAAGCAGTTTGCAGCGGGGTTGTTCATTTTCAGTGGATGCCTCGTTCATGAACCGAATTCCCTGACCAGCGAAATCCACAGATCGTAGCGCTTTTTCAGGGGGCCGTTCGACATGTCGGCGTTGTGACTTGGTATGGGATTCACGGTCAGGGGAAGCAGCAGCGGCGTTCCATCGGCGGCGTGAAAGGATCTTCCCGAGTCATCCGAGTAGGCGTAGACCGGCCCGCTCGTCAGGCGGCCGTCTTCGCCCACTCCCAGAATCGGCATCCGTATGTGCATTCTGCCCGTTCTGTCAAAGGTCAGCGCTCTTCCTGCCCACCCACGATTGAAATTGTAAGCTCCGGGTTGCCAGGCGCAGACCAAGCCGTCAGCCGGGCCATGGTAGGGAACGGTTTCGCCAAGAGATCCAAACCACGGGGGATTCTCTGCCTGCGCATGGCGGAGCATCTCCCTCGCGCTGCCACTGATTTCCGTCCAGCGCTTTTCGTTGGCGTCATAGCTCAACAGTGCCCAGGTCCACGTCCGCCCCCGGCCGTAAAGGAAGAGTTCGCCTTCCGGGCTGCGGGCGAAGTTCATGTAGTTCATCCAGCCTGCCACGCTGCGCGGGTTGCTCTCTTGGCCTGTGAAAACAAGGGAGCCGATATCGCCTGGAGCGGAGGAAACCCAATACATGACTTGCGGCCTGTTGGTCCCTTCCGAGATCGCGAGCTTCTTCCAGCTTCCGGGGACATAGTTGTCCTGATTGGGCCGGTTGTGTTGTCCACCGGTCAGGTGGATGTAGCCATCCCGGTCCAACGCCACCGCCCAGCCATCCATCTTCGCATCGCGTGCGTCGAAGAGGAACCAATCGCCTGCCAGCACTCGTTGCTCCATGGCACCGTCGGATCCGATCTTCACGATCTTGACCCGGGACCATTTCCCGTCGGGATCGGGCTCTTTGCCGGCGAATGATCTCAACTGCCGGTCGAACAGGTCCATCACCTCTTGATAGGGAACCCGCTCGATGAGCGTCAAGTAGGTGGCCCCGTCGTGGGTGTCGATCTGGTTGTATGCATTGTAATGGGCGTCGGCGAAAGGGATCCCCTTGCTGATGTACTTGTCGAAATACTCCGGCCGCAGGGGAAGAAAGGGGCGAATGTCATCAAGCTGTTTCGCTCGCTCGGCCGATCCCCATCCGATCAGTTTCGGCAGCGGGGGAACCTGGCCGAAGTGTTCCTTGAGCTTCGCCAACGCCTCCATTGCCCTTCCTTTCCGGATCAACACCCGGGGTTCGTCCAGATAGCTCCTGGAGAGGTCGAGCGTGGCGAAGTAGGGCTCGATCAAGGCTTCCGCCAACAGGGCTTCAGATCTCTCGTGGGTTGGATCGATGCTGAGCAGGGCCTTTAGCAGGGCGTTGCGAAGGAATTCCTCGATTCGGGGAGGATGAGAACCATTCTCGCGCTCGATCCTCTCAAGCTCGTCGGCCAGCACGCCCAGCGCTCCGCTCGCCGCTTTCCCCATCGCGGCCAGTTTCAACACCGCCTCCGCCCGCCGGTCACGGTCCAGAAGTTCGTCCTTGATCATCGTGATCAAGGACTCCTGATCGTCCGGCATATGATGGGTTTCCTCGTTGGAAACAGCGACCTCTCCGGGCGGCCCGGAGGGTTTCGTCATGGCCATGAGCTCCCGGATCTCCTCCCGGCGCAGCGTCCGGCCGAAGATCGCCATGCTCCTGAGTGAACCCGCCATGGAGACCGTCCCACCCAGATTATAGGTCCCCCAACGGCCACCGCCGAACACGAACGGAGTCTCGGCCGGCGTGTAGGAAACGCCATTGGCGGAATGAGCCAACTCGCCGTCGATATACAGCCTGGCCTCGCCTGTTTGGTCGTAGGTGTAGAAGACGTGCTGCCACTTTCCCGACTGCAGCATGACCTTGGCCTTCCGGGTCCCAGCCGCGTCATTTTGGCTGCCACTGATGACTTCGATCTCCGACAGGTTGTTCTCTGAGGGCAGGCCAAACCTCAGCATTGCTCCCTTGGCAGGCAGCCTGTCGCCCCAGATTTCCCATTTGAGCTTGCCGCCGTTTGCCTGTTGAAACGGCTGACCGATGATCAGCGCACCGAACTTGAACTGGCTCTCCTGAGATTCAGCCGCCCGCTTCCGCTTGTGGAGGGCATTGAACACCCATCCTCCCATCGAGAAGCTGCGTCTGCAGTAGGACTCGCGGCAAGGCACCTGGATCCACTGGTAGACGTCGTTTTCAAAAGCGAGCGAGCCGCCCCTCCATGGCACGGAATGAATCCGGCCGTGGTTGCCGTGTCCCGATCGGTCGTGCAGGGTCGCGCCCTTTCCCTCGTCCGCCGGCCAGTAACCGGCGGGCTCCAGCGCCAGAACGGACCCGTGGTTCGGAGGGACGCGTTTGCCGTCATCCGTTATCTCGTCAGTCATGCCGGGCACGCTTCCACCGAGAAGGATCGCGACGGCCGCGGTGCAGCAGGGGATGGCCGGACATTTCCGCAGGCCATCCCGGCTCGGCAGGGCAGGGCGGATGGAGGTCGCGATGGATCCGGTCTTCATGCTGATTCTCAACCCGCGGCGGACGTCGAGAGGCCTACCGTGCTTGCGGCAGCAATCTGTCACATTGCTAATTGCTAAGGAATCGCTTTTCTGACCCCGGCGTCCCTGGGCGCCTGTCGGGCGGGGTTGGTGGGGGTGCAATTGCTAGTGTAGTCCGCCTTACAGATTGACCTTTAATCTGAAACTACTATACTTGTAGTATGAGAGTGGCCCAAGTGATCGAGTTGACCGCCAGTCAGCGTGCCAAACTTC
>CAUZKZ010000462.1:0-4610 GCA_963580345.1 Verrucomicrobiia bacterium
CTGCTTGGTATTCAGGAGTTTTCCGAACTTCGCGACCCCCGGCGAGATCGACCTCGCAGGTGCCAGCCTCGCTGTTCCCCGCACCCTCCACGCCGCATAAGCGGCCCTAGTTTCGGACACCGATGCGTGAATAATAAAGGGACAGGTAATTTATAGAGAAAGGCCTTGCAGGGGGTGCACGGTATTCTATCCTGGGTCATGCGGCAGGCACGATATTTGGCCCCTTGGCATCGCGAGGGGTTGGACGGGTTGGATTTCAGTGAACAGGAAGGCGATCCGGAAAAAATGGCGGGGGCGCTGGCGGGCTTGCGGGGCAAAGCGGCGATCTACCATGTTTTGTCGCGAGTGGTGGACCGGCGGTTCGTGCTGAAAGGGCCGGAGCGGGAGCGCTTCGTGAAGCTGATGCGGACTTACGAGGAGTTCTGCCAGGTGCGGGTGCTGACGTATTGTGTGATGTCGAATCACTTTCATATTCTGCTGGAGGTCCCGTCCGCTCCCCGGGACCGCGGGGCGTCGTGGTCGGACGAGGAGCTTCTCGCCCACCTCGGCGGCTTGTATTCCGAGAAGAAGGTGGGGGAGATTCGGTGGGAGTTGGAGCACTACCGGGCGCAGAAGAACGCCGAAGGGGCGGAGAGATTGCGCAACAGGTTTTTCGCGCGGATGTGGGACCTGTCGGCCTTCATGAAGGTGCTCAAGCAGCGCTTTACGCAGTGGTTCAACCGGGTGCACGCCCGGCGCGGGACCTTGTGGGAGGACCGCTTCAAGAGCGTCCTGGTAGAGGACGGGCACGCGGCGCGCATCACGGCGGCATACATCGACCTGAATCCGGTGCGGGCCGGGCTCGCGACGGATCCAAAGGACTACCGGTGGTGCGGGTATGGAGAGGCAGTGGCCGGAAAGGAGCGGGCCAGGGAGGGACTGAGGCTGGTGTTGTTCGAGCAGCTATCGACAGTCACTTCTGAAAAACGCGCGGCGGCGGAAGTGGCCTCGTGGCGGGAGGTGGTGCGAAAGTATCGGGAAGTGCTATTCGAGGACGGAGAGGAAAAGCCTCGCGATCGAAAGAAGAAACGGCTCGGGATTTCGCCGAGGAAGGTCGCGAAGGTGCTGGCGAGCGGCGGGCAGTTGAGCGAGACCCAGATGTTGTATTGCCGAGTGCGCTACTTGATCGACGGACTGGTGATCGGGAGCGAGAATTTCGTGAACGGGATCCATGCCGCCACGCGGGAATATTTCGGAAGACGAAGGCGCGATGGGGCGCGCAAGCTGCGGGGGGTGCGATCGGACTTGCGCACCATGCGGGATTTGCGGGTGGATGCGGTCTCGTAGTAAGAGCGAGGGCACGAGGCGCACCAGGGAGACCCACTCCGGCGACCCGGGTTCACAAGGATTCAACGATCCGACCGCGGGGAGGGCGGGTGGCTCAGGGAGTTGTGCCGTGCCGGTTGTTACTTTTCTGCCAGCGCGGCGGCCTTGGACCGTGCTTCCTCCAAGGGAAGTCCGGCTTTCATTCCGGGGCGCTTGTGGCCGACGTGGGAGAGCCAGGAGGCATGCATGATCTGCTGCTGTTTTGCGACGAGGTTCAAGGTGGCAGGCGGAATCTCGGGCAACGGCTTCTCGTAGAGCGCCTGGTGGATGGCGTCGGCGATGAGGCGGTGTCCGTCCTTGTTGAGATGCACGCCGTCGCCGGAGAGAACGAAGTCGGGATCGTCTTTACGCTTTGTGGTCACGAATTCTGTGATGGGGGCGTGGAGGTCGATGAGATGAGCGGCGGTACTCCTCTCATTGAGAAGCCATTGGGCGTAGCGTGCGATGACGTCGCGGTCGTAGTGTTCGTAGATTTTCATCCAGGAAAACTCCTTGGCGTCGGCCGGGAGAAGGTTGCCTTTCTTCTTGAGCGGAACGGGATCGAATGGTGGCGGAGTGAGGAGGATGAGTTTGGCGCCATGCTCGCTGACTTTCACGATGAGGGTGTCGATGCCGATCCTGTACTTCGCGAACCGATCCTCGCTGAAGGGATAGTAGATCCCATCGTTCATCCCGTAGCAGGCGAAGACGAGATCGGGCTTGGTCCTGGCGAGGGCGCGGTCCAGGCGCTCGTGGATGTTGGGGCGCGGAAAGGGATGTTTCGGTTCGGAGAGCCCGGTGCAGCCCTCGCTCGGCAGGCCGAGATTGATGAACTCGGTGTCGGGATGGGATTTCCGAAGGGCGGCCTCCAGGTACTCGATGTAATGCCCGGAGGCGGTGATGGAATCGCCCAGGAAGAGGATGCGTTTCTTGTCTGTGAGCGCGTCCTGGCCCCGGGTCTTGGCCGTGGCGGGCGGATCTGCGCAGGTGGGGCCGGCCGAAGCAAGGCAGAGGATGCAGGATACGAGAGGGAGGAACGCAGCGAAGCGGGTGGTGGTCATATTCATGATGTTGGGGGGAGCGGCGGAAGGAAGGGGAGGGGCGCTGTCATCCCCTGATACACGCCTCCGGACTTTCGAACTTTCGACTTTCTTCGTCACGCCGAGCGCCGGTATGCGAGGATGGTCAGGTCATCCGGCTTGCACGGGGCGCCAGGTTCGTGGGCGAGCATGCGGGCCCGGGCGAGGGCGGCGAGCCTGGCGACGGCCTGGTCGAGTGGGCCCTTGCAGAGGAGGGCGATGATTTCGTCGAGAGTGAGGTTGTCGGTGAGGCCGTCGCTGGCCAGCAGGACGGTATCGTAACGGGCGAGGGCGAGCGGGGCACCGAGCTCGATGCGCATCGCGGCGGAGCCGATGGCATTGAGGACGAGGTGGCGTTCGTGATGGTGGAGGGCTTCGTCCTCGTCGAGGAGGCCGGCTTCGACGGCGAAGCCGACCGGGGAATGAGCGACGGTCTGGAGCTTGAGCTTGCCGCGCTGGCCGGTCACCAGGATGACGGAATCGCCGACGTGGTAGGGGCGGATGGAGTTCTCGTTGATTTCGACCGCGGCGAGGGTGGTGCCAGCATCGGGCACGTTGGCGAGGAGGTGCTGATTGGCGGACTCGATGCCATTCAGGATGGCGGTGCGCACGAGAAGGCCCTGGGATTCGACCGGAAGGCGTTCGGAGAGGTGGTGAATGACTGTGGCGGCTGCCTCTCCGCCGCGGCGGGTCCCGCCCATGCCGTCGGTTACGACCAGCAGGACGTCGCTGGGACCGGCCGGGAGGATCGCGGCGGCATCTTGGTTGACGGTGCCACGGGTGGGGTGGGGAATGGAAAGCGCCGCCGCCGTGCCGTGCGGAAGGGCAACGAGAATTGGCGTCTCCACATTGGCTTCCAGGAGGAGCGTCGCCGCCGCCGGGTTGCTTTGAGATGAAGAGACCTCGTTCACGTCGCGGGGTTAGTAGAACGCACTCTTGCGAAGGCGCCGGAAGTCCCGGTATAAGGCGTCGGCATCACGGAAGCGGCGGCGGGGGGAGACTTCGAGGGCCTTGCGGATGAGGGCGACGAACTCGGGGCGAGCCTTGCGCCGCAGCTTTGCGCACCCGGGCGGGGGCCATTTGAACGGGTAATCCGGGAGTTGTCCGGCAATCATGCGATAGAGCAGGAGGCCAATGGCGAAGACGTCGGAGCGGAAGGAAGGCTTGCCCATGGCTTGCTCAGGCGCCATGTAGCCGGGCGTGCCCGATCCGGAGGCTTGCAGGGTGCGGATCGCGAGCCGTGCGATTCCGAAATCGGCGAGGCGAATCGAGGGGCCTGGAAAGATGATGAAGTTCTCCGGCTTGATATCGCAGTGAATGACGCGGTGTTGGTGAAGATGGGAGAGGCCTTCCAGGCATTGGTCGATGAAGAGGAGGAGGTTGTCGCTCGAAATGCGGCGACCGAGGCGGTCGGAGAGACTCTCGAGACCGAGCGGGTAGGCCAGCACGAAGTGGCTGTCGATGATGCTGGCGTCCTTGAGGCTCAGAAGCCGGGGGTGCTGGATCTTGGTGGCGAGGCGGGCTTCGTGCCGGAAGCCGTCCAGGAAGGCTTCGTCGGCGAGGTGGGGATGTGGGACTTTAAGCGCCACCCGGTTGTTCTCGATGGTGTCGAAGGCGCGGTAGACGTTCGAGTAGTTGCCTTCCGCCAGAAGGGCCTCGATGCGGTATTTTCCGAGCCGCGAGCGGGCCCGGAGCCGGCGCGGGCGTTGGTAGGAGGTAGACACGGGTTGAGCCATGGAGAATCCGCGAGCGGATGCGGAAGGGGTCTATCGTTCCCGGCCCGAATCGGGAAGCCGAATTGTGACGGAAAGGGGGGCTTACGGGACGTGACTGACGCGGAGGCGCATGAACTGCCTGGCGAACACCCCGAGAGGTTGGAGGGGCCGTCGGCGCTCGGGGCCAGGCGAGAATCGATGGGTAGGATTACTTTTCGATCCAGACGAGGTCGTTCCAGGGGGGCGTGTCGTTGGGCGACTGGAGGTCGGGCCGGGTGGCGCCGCTGGTGACGATGTGGGTGAGTTGCGGGAGGAGTTTCTGTTCTACCTCGGGGTGGGCCTGGAGGAGGTTGTTCATTTCGCCCGGATCGGCGAGGAGGTCGTAAAGTTCGCGGTGTTCGTTTTTTCGTTCCGACTCCATGACGAGTTTCCACTTCCCGTGCCGGATGGCGAAGCGTCCGCTCATGCTGTG
>CAUZKZ010000463.1:0-4602 GCA_963580345.1 Verrucomicrobiia bacterium
TGTACTGGAGGAAGGAGCTGAAGAAAAACGCCACGAAGAGGACATAGATCGTGGTGGTCCCGTCCTTCACGTTGAACTCAAGCGTGAGGTTCTGCAGCAGCTTCTGGTCTTCGTTCGCGATCTCCATCAATCCGCCGATTCCCCCGTCAATGTTCGCCACGATGAGGACGAGGCAAAGAATCGCACCTCCCATCAGCACGATGGCCTGCACCGCATCGGTCCACACCACCGCCTCGATACCTCCCATCACGGTGTAGATCACGCACAGGATCCCAATGATCAGGATCGCCATGTTGACGTCGAAATTCGAAACCGCCGCGAGGGCCACCGCCGGTAGATACAGCACGATCGCGATCCTTCCGATGTGCAGGACGATGAAGGAGATACTTCCGAAGAGCCTCACCGCCAGGTTGAATCGGCGTTCCAGGTAAAGGTAGGCACTGGTGAGATCGAGCTTTCGGAAGAACGGAAGGTAGCAAATGGCGACGATGGGAACGATCAGCAGCATGGCCAGTTGCCCGATGTACCAGCTGATGTCGGTTTGGTAGGCCCGTGCCGGGATGCTCATGAAGGTGATGGAACTCAGGACGGTCGCGAAAATCGATAGCCCGGCCACCCAGAAGGGAATGTGCTGCCCCCCGCGGAAGTAGGCTTCCGTCGTCGCAGCCGCCTTGCGCTTCATGAACCAGTAACCGATCCCCACCATCGCCAGGAGGTAGACTCCGATCACGATCCAGTTCACGAGTCCCAAACTGGCCTTTTTCTCCACAACTTCGCCGACCAGGATCTGCGGAGACCGGATCCCCGGTTTGATTTCGCCGCTCGGAACGATGAATTTCTTCCCCCACATCACCACCGGCGTGGTGACCGGTACCCAGGTGCTCCCCGCCGCGTTGATTTTGAAGTCTTCCTTCACCTCCACCGGCAGATCCCCCGCCCGCGCCCAGGTGTCGGTGAGCACATCGTAGCCCCAGATCGTGGGCTCAAATCCGGGATGGTCGTAGCCCGCTCCGCCGAGCTCGGGGCGGTCTGCGAACTGCTGGCGCCAGTGGGACGCCGTCACCCCGCCCAGCATCAAGAGGTGCGATGTTCCGGCCGGAATCGCGGTCGACGGCGCCGCGCTGAGTCCGATCGGAAGATCTGCCAGCCGTTTCCACTTCCGCTCCTTTACGTTCAGGGCGTAACACTCCGCCAGCAAATCGAGCTTCACTTCCATGACCCGCTCCTCGGATTCCTCCTCCGAGTCCGCGAAGTCCCGGCCTCCAAAGACGTAAAAATGGTCACCCCGCACACCCGAGACGGCATACATGCGGCCCCTCGCTCCCTCCTCGATCCAGGCCAGCTCCTCCCAGGCCCACTCTCCTTCCTTCTTCCCGGTGTCCAGCACGAAGACTTTCCTGCTGGCAACGAAGCCATCCGCTGGATCCGCAGATTTGTTGGTCGCCCCCCCCGCCACGATCACCTTCTTGCCCACCAGGCCCGCCACGCCCTCGACGCACTCAACCGGCAGGGCCGGCCCATCCCTCACAACCAGTTTTCCGCTCTTGAATTGGACCTCCCACACCCCGTTCAGGACGCGCTCCTTTCCGCTCGCCTCATCGACATTCTTTCCTCCGATGAAGAGGCTCGACCCGCGCTCCGGAAGGGTGACCGACATCCCGTAGGCCACCGTTACCGGCCATTTTTCGCTCAAAGTCTTCCAAGTCGGCTTCTCTCCCAGCTCCAGGGCGAAGACTCCATCATGGTAGATTTTCTTCGGGTTCTTCTCCTTCTCCCACGGTCGGCCGTCCGGGAAATTCGCCCCCCCTGCAACGATCAGCACATCCCTGTCCCCGTCTCTGACGATCCCGGAAAAAACCCCCGCAAATCCCTCCTGGTCGGGAAGATCCGGCAGCCGATCCCACTTCAACGTGCCCTTGCCCCACGCCGGCGCGCACCAACCGAGAATCAGGGACATCACCATCCCCCCGGCCCAACTCCGATGTCTCAAGCGTCGCATCCCGCGCAGGCTAAACATCTCTGGTTGGAGATTCCAAACCAGAATCTGCCCGACTGGAACGTAATCGATGGCCTGATTTCGCGATTCAGCCCTGACAGGACCCGAGGATCGTGCATTTTAGTCAGGAAAAGCAGCCCGCCATGAACCGTCGCTCCTTCTGCAAGTTATCCGCCGCCGCCGTCACTGCGACCCCGGTTCGCGCCGCCAAGCCTGCCGGGGCTTTCCAACTCGACTACGTGCTCTCCTCGGCCATGTACGGCACGACCCCGCTCGCGGAGGTTCTTCCCGAGGTTGCCAGGGCTGGTGCCAGCGCCATCGATATCTGGCCGCGCCCCCACGCCAACCACCGCGAGCAGGTCGCCGAGATGGGTCTCGATGCCTTCCAGACTCTGCTCGAAAAACACAAGGTCCGCCTCGGGGTCCTCACCCAGTACAAGCTCGGCCCCTTCGGTCTCGCCCCCGAGCTCCCGGTCGCAAAGCGCTTCGGCTGCACGACCATCGTGTGTGGTGCGCGCGGCAACAAGAATGCCAAGGGCCAGGCCTTGAAGGCCGAAGTGAAAAAGTTCGTGGATCAGATGATGCCACACGCCGATGCCGCCGGCCAACACGGCGTCCGCATCGCGGTCGAAAACCACAGCGGTCAAATCCTTGCAACCCCCGACGGCATGAAGTGGTTTGCCGAATTGTCCACCCACCCCCAACTCGGCATCGCCTTCGCCCCCCATCACCTTCCGCAGGACGCGGAACTGCAGGGAAACCTCATCCCCCAACTCGGCGACAAGGTCTACTTCTTCTACGGCCAGCAGTCCGGCACGGGCTCCGACCGGAAGCAACCCCGCGAAAAGGAACGCCTTCAAATGCCGGGCCGTGGCAAACTCGACTTCACCCCCCTCCTGCGCGGTCTCAAGAAAATCAAGTTCGCCGGATTCACCGAACCCTTCATGCACCCCTACCCGCGCGGCATCCCCATCCACGAAACCACCGCAGGAGTCACCGCCGAAATCAACCGCTCCCGCGCCTACCTCGAAGCGTGTCTGAAGAGAACCTAGATTCATTCGCTATCCGCGAAGCTGCCATAAGCCAACTCACAATGCCCTCTGACCCCAAAGTCCTCATCACCATCGGCGACGCCACCGAGACCGTCGATACCCTCTATCCCTTTTACCGGCTCATCGAAGGCGGCTACCAACCGGTCATCGCAGCTCCTGAAAAACGGCGCTACCAGATGGTCCTCCATGAGGTCAAACCGGGCTGGACCATTACAAGGGAGTGGGAGGGCTACTCCATCGAAGCGGACCTCGCCTTCAGCGAAATCGACCCCGACGATTTCCTCGGCATCTTCTTCAGTGGCGGCCGCGCCCCGGAGTACATTCGATATGACGAAGACCTCGTGCGCGTCACGAAGCACTTCTTCGAGAAAAACAAGCCGGTAGGCTGTGTCTGCCACGGCGTGGAAATTCCCGCCTATGCCGACTGTGTCCGCGGGCGCCGCATGGCCACCGTGCCCAAGTGCAGGTTTGACCTCGAAGTCTGCGGCGGCGTCTTCGTGGACGAGCCCTGCGTGATCGACGGCAACCTCGTCAGCGGCCGCACCTTTCACGACAACGGGCACTTCGTCGGCAAGTGGATCTCACTCCTCGACGAAGCCCGCGAAGCGGCCGCCTCATCGCCCGCCCAACCGGCCACGGCATGAGAGTTTGCGCGGGGATTCTGTGCGCGGCCATCTGCGGAGCACACGCCGCCGCGCCAAACCATGTCGCGGAGGGCCGCGTCCTCATTCACCAGAAGAACTGCGGGGCCTGCCACGAGGGACTCCCTCGCGGCGCAGGTGGCCCGCTCCTGCACGACGTTCGAGGCCGTCTCTCGCCATCCCACCTCGAAAGGTTCATTCGCGATCCGGCTGCCGTCAAATCGGACACCCGCATGCCGCGTCTCTTCGGTGAGAACGACCAGGACCTTCGGCAGGTCCGGGCCCTCGCTCACTATCTTCTCACCCTCCAGCCCGCTCCTCGCCTCACCAAAGCTCTCCCGGGAAACCGCCAGCGTGGACGCCAACTCTACCACCGCGTCGGTTGCGTTGCCTGCCACCAACCGGACGGAACGGATCCCCTGTCCGATTCCGTTCCCCTTGTCCTCGGCAAGCATTACTACCGCGAGGCTCTCGTCGATTACCTCCTCAAGCCCAAGACCGCGCTCATGCCCGCCCTCAAGCTCACTCGACAAGAGGCTTCCGACATCGCGGCCTGGCTTCACCACGGTGTTCCCGAGCCGCGGGACGAACCGGTTGCCGTAGCCACCGCCCTCGCCCGGGAGGGGCGGGCCCTCCGCGAAACGCCGCCCCTTTTTCGCCGTCACCGAGCAAATGGCGGAGTCCTACGGCGACTTCGGCAACATCCCGCCCAGGCTCGATCACGTCGGACGCCGGCTCACACGCGAGTGGCTGCGCAAAATCCTGGTGGAAGGACACGGTGAGGTGCGCCCCTACCTCGCTACCCGCATGCCCCACTACAAGATTCCGGTGGACGAGCTGGAGGCGCTGATGAACGCTCTCGAGAAAGCCGACCAGCGAGACCCGCCCATCATGATCGACGTCTCCGGTCTCC
>CAUZKZ010000464.1:0-4575 GCA_963580345.1 Verrucomicrobiia bacterium
TACGGATCGTTCCGGAAGTTTGCGCTGGATGACCTCGACTCGATCTACACGCCGAAATGCCTCCACGAATCGCTCAAGGTGAGCGCCACCACCTTGGAGAGCGGCGTCTTCCGCAATGACACGGGCAAGGATGGAAAGGTGCGCTTCAGTTTCCACCCGCTTCCGCGCCTGGCGCAAATTGCGCCCTCCTTCGGAGTGGTGGCCGGCGAAATCGACGGCGACGGCGTGCCCGACCTCGTGCTGGCCCAGAACTTCTACAGTCCGCAGGCGGAAACAGGCCGCATGGCGGGCGGACTCGGAATGGTCCTGCTCGGCAATGGTGACGCGACCTTCCGGACCCTGTCGCCGCACCACAGCGGCTTCGTGGTTCCGGGCGACGCCAGGAGCCTCTCCACCGCCGACCTCGACGGCGACGGACGGCTCGACCTTGCGGTTGGCATCAATGGCAGCCGCCCGCGAAGCTTCCTTCACCGCGCCCCGAAGCGCGGATCGATCCTGACGGCGCGGCTCGCCAGGCCCGAGCCCGGGGTGCGGGTCGTTTGCAAATTGAGCGACGGCTCGACCCAGACCGCGGAGTGGCAGAGCGGCGGAGGGTATCTTTCCCAGCATGCCCCCGTGGTCTCCTTCGGAGTGCCTGCCGGGACGAAAGTGACCGGTATCACGGCGCATTGGCCGGACGGGACAAGGACCGGACACACCCTGGACGCCGGGGCGGACACGGTGAGTTTGGACCGATGACAGGTGAACGGTGCGGTACGGGTGCGCAGATGATCGTAGGGCGACCGCGTCGGTTGCCCCGAGCCTTCCAGACCTCGGCGCAGGCGAGGCGCCCGCCCTGCAATTATTCCACCGCAGCGCACAAGTTGCAGGCCTCAACTCGGCTTGCCTATTAATAAAAGCGTGGAATTAAGAAGGGTAGATTTGTTGCACAGCTTAGGAAGTTTTTGCGGATTAGCCTTGCCCTGGCGGGGGGGGGGGGATGTTGGGCCCAGATCCTCTGCGTGATTCCGACAGCCGATGACAAACAGGCCCGGCTGGATGGAAAGAAACTACAACCCACAAGAATCCAAAAGATGAAATCGATGATCACGTCCATCACGAAAGGCCGGACTCGCTTGGCGAAACTGGTGCTGTCCGTGGCGGTGCCACTGGCCCTCTGCAGTTCTGCGCACGCAGTGCTGACCGTCCTGGTCTACGACCTGGCCACCGGCGATCCGCTCCTCAACGCCGCGCCCATCACCTCGACGGCTGCACCCGGCAGTGACCAAAGCGCCACCACCTTCTGGGGGCGCAGCGTCTCGGATGCGCGGGACAACCTCCAGACCTTTACGGTCGGGCCGGGCGGACTGACGGCGCAGAATCTCTATTTTCAATATGATCGCAGCGATCCGTTCGGCGGCGACATGCAGATTCGATTCTTCCAGACCAATAACCCGGAGGCCGCGGGGCCGAGCATTGACGTCGTCCTGTGGACCGAGACGGTAAGTTTGGCCGGGCTCGGCGAGCCGGACGAGGGCGTCCTGGAAGTTCGCTTCGATCCCACCGTTCTGAGCCCCAACACCAGTTACGGCTTTCAGTTCCTCGACCGTAATCTTCCTTTCCTCATCCGCGAGCACAACAACCCGGGGGACTCGCTTGGCGGCGGCCGCTACTGGGAGCAGGGCTGGACCGCGGCCACCCGTTTCTCGGACATGGCCTTCGGAATCGATACAATCCCCGAGCCATCGGGTTTCGCGCTGGCCGTGCTGGGGTTGTGTATGCTGGTCCCGCGACGTCGCCGCTGACTGGGTAGTAGGCCCGGCTCGCTCAAGACCCGGCATCCGGGACGACTGGTTGATTCCGGTCGTCAGGGCGTAGCACTGAATGGATTTCTTCTGACCATGCACGACTCGAACCGCAAAGTCGCTCGATGTGGAGTGGCCTTCCTTGGGACTGCCTGCTTGCTGGCGGCCTTCGGCCTCTCGGCGCAGGCCGGGATCACCGGGATCGCAGTCCATGACCTCGCCACCGGCGATCCCCTCCTGAACGCCGCGCCCATCACCTCGACGGCTACGCCCGGCAGTGACCAAAGCGCCACCACCTTCTGGGGGCGGGGAGTCTCGGCTGCGCGGGACAACCTCCAGACCTTTACGGTCGGGCCGGAGGGATTGAATGCGGAGGTTCTTTACTTCCAGTATGATCGCAGCGTTCCGTTCGGCGGAGACATGCAGATTCGATTCTTCCAGACCAATAACCCGGAGGCCGCGGGGCCGAGCATTGACGACGTCCTGTGGACCGAGACGGTAAGTTTGGCCGGGCTCGGCGAGCCGGAGGAGGGCGTCCTGGAAGTTCGCTTCGATCCCACCGTTCTGAGCCCCAACACCAGTTACGGCTTTCAGTTCCTCGACCGTGATCTTCCTTTCCTCATCCGCGAGCACAACAACCCGGGGGACTCGCTTGGCGGCGGCCGCTACTGGGAGCAGGGCTGGACCGCGGCCACCCGTGTCTCGGACATGGCCTTCGGAATCGCCACCGATTTTTCGGCCCCTCCGGTCCTTACCCCGGCGGAGGAGGGGGGCGGGATCGAGCCCGGCAATCTGGCCGCCTCGGGCGCAGCCTTTGCCAGGGACGTGCTGGCGGGGCGCCAGATTGGGAGCTTGCACGATGGGACCTTCGGGGACGCCAGCGCGTGGATCGGCAATACCCCCGACAGCTTCGCCGGGGTCAGCCTCGGAGCGGATCCGGTGCAGGTGCGCAGCCTCGCCTTCGGCCGGGATAACACCGGCGTGCAGACCGATCGTGCCCTCGGCGAATACACCTTGCAGTTCACGGCCGTCCCCAACCCGGACCAGTCCACTCCCGACGGTGACTGGACCACCTTTGGGACGGTCCTCTACGAGGCCGGAAGCCCTGCCTCGCCCCACCTCCGCCACCGCTTCAACTTTTCAAGAGGATTTTCAAGAGTGCTGGCGACCGGGATTCGCCTCCGGACTCCGGATGGCGCCGCCATCGATGAGTTGGAAATCTACGAGAACATCTACCTCCCGCCGCAGCCAAGCTTCATCACGGGTATCGTGGCGCACGATCTCGCGACTGGCGATCCCCTCCTGGACGCCACGGCCCTCAACTCGACCGCCGCACCCGGGAGTGAGCAAAGCGCCACCAGCTTCTGGGGGCGCTCGGTCTCGGATGCGCGAGACAACCTGCAGACCTTCACGGTCGGGCCCGAGGGACTGAATGCGGAGGTTCTTTACTTCCAGTATGACCGCCTCGACACGGTCGCCTCGTTTGACGATTTTGCGGGTGACCTGCAACTCCGGATCTTCCAGACCAATGATCCGGAGGGCGGGGGGCCGCCCATTGACACCGTCCTGTGGACCGACACGGTGAGCCTGGGCGGCCTCAATGAACCGGAAGAGGGCGTCCTTGAAATCCGCTTCAACCCAACCGCCCTGAGTCCCGGCACCAGCTACGGCTTTCAGTTCCTCGACCGCGACCTCCCCTTCTTCCTGCGGGAACATAACAATCCCGCGGACGTTCTTCCCGGCCGCTACTGGGAGGCCGGGGGATTTGGTCGCTTCTCGGATTTGGCCTTTGGCATCGGTTCGGCCGAGTCCGGTTTCTCCCTTACCGACATATCCCATGACCCGCTTACCGGAGCCTTAAGCATCAGGTGGGAGAGCAAGAGCGGAAAGCTCTACAACCTGCGCAGCGAAACCGACCCGTCGGCTACCGAGCCCATCGTCTGGCCGATCTTCGAGAGCAACCGGGACATTGCCGCCACTCCCCCGGAGAACAGCCTGACCTTCCCGCTGCCGGCTGATCCGTTCCGCCTTTTCGTGGTGGAGGAATTCCCGGCCCCGCCGGTTTCGATCTTTTCCGACGACCTGGAAAGTGGCCAGGGAGGCTGGACTCTCGGCTCCGACGGGGTCGCGGGGACCGCCTGGGAACTCGGGGCGCCGTCCACCGTCGGCCCGGCTTCCGCCCACAGCCCCACCAATTGTTTCGGGACAAACCTCGCCGCGAACTACACGGAGGACGCCGATGTCTGGCTGCGCAGCCCGCCCATCGACCTCACCACCGCGGGCGGAGCGACCCTGCGCTACGCCCAGTTCTTTGACATCGAGAAGGGATTCGACTCCGGCCGGGTGGCGGTGCTCGATGCGGGCGACGACTCCGAACTGGCGGTGCTCGAGGACCCCATCGAGGGGACCTCGACCGGGTGGGAGGAGTTCAGCCAGTCTCTGCCCGCGGCGGTCCTCGGCAAGACCGTCAAGATCGAATTTCGTTTCAGCTCCGACGACATCGAGTTCTTCTCGGGATGGTACATCGATGATGTTGTCGTGACCGTGCCCTGAAATACGCCCGCGCTTTCCGCAGGCCTGACGAGCCGCATCCGCCCCGGGGACGAGGCCTCGTCTTTTCCCTCCCTCGCCCCCCCTGTCGCATCGACGTTCACCTGGCGCCGCCCGCCTCCCGGCGGGAATGGCCTGGGGACGACCGCGCCGGAATTTCCCGGCCCGGCGCCATATAGGGATCGAAATGGCAATTTCGCCGCGATTCGTCTTTTTGAATGCAGAAATATGAGCAACCATC
>CAUZKZ010000465.1:0-4575 GCA_963580345.1 Verrucomicrobiia bacterium
GGAGGACCAGAACAATGAGAGGCCGCGCAAGATCCTCCGATATAATTCACCATCAGAACTAGAACATAAACTCGCAGCGTGAACGAGTTCGTGTCCCTTCTGTTAGATAATATTCTTTAGAATTTTGAATTCGCCTTACCTATGTCCCCGGTTCACCAGGATATTCCTTTTTTCGGCCGGGGTTCCTGGCGGCTGATGGTCCGGGGCATGCGGGGGTGCAGGGTGCCCTGGCGGCTTCTTCCTCCGATTAGCGGTCGAATTTTCAGGAACCTGCCGAGAACCGGACGCGAATGTGACCGTGGAGCGCGGCGGATATCGGCGCGGCGCTGCGGTAGGTGGAAGTCACGGTGCCGTCGCCGTGGTTGACCCGGTCGTGCAGGACGGTCGCTTCCGGATCCCAGGTGACGAGGTCACCGGAGAGTTCCGCCGTCATTTCGATCTCGTTTCCGGTGAGGCGGTGGGTGATCACCATAACGAGGTAAGCCTCGGGGCCCCCGCCCACGTCCAGGGATTGCACTTCAACTCCCAGCGAGCCCTGGCCCGAGGGCGTCAGAGGGTCGCCGAGCAGGATGAACTCCAGGAAGTTGTTCAAGCCGTCGAAGTCGTCGTCGCCCTCGGGATCGACGACCCCGTTGGCGGCCGCCCAGGCTGCATAGGTGAGGAGTGGCGTTTCTCCGGTTCCGGGGGTGCCTCCGGGCAGGGCGCTGGCTTGCCAGCTGCTGAACAGGTCGTGATTCGGCCGCGAGTCCGGATCGATCAGCACCAGGGAGGATCCCAGCCCCGCCGCGGCGAGGGGCCAGGGAAAGACGTTGTTGTAGGTGAAGGAACGGATCGCAACGCCGAGGCCGTCGGCGTAGGTCAGCGTCTCGCCCTCGTCCTTCAGCTTCCCGGTGTACTGGCCGGCGATGGGCAGGCCGGGGCCGTAACGAAACTCGAAGGCGTCGCGGTCCTCGACGATGACGAGTCGCTCACCGGCCGGCAGGGAGGTGATGGAACTGCCCGTAAAGTCGAAGGCGATGCCGTCCACAAAGCGGATCCCGTTCAGGGCGAGCGTTTCGCTGCCGGTGTTGAGCAGTTCGAGGTACTCGAAGTCCTCGCTGTCGTTGAAGCCGGCCGCGATCTCGGTCGGGGTGGCGGGAGCGGGATTGTAATTGAACTCGGAGACCACCAGGCGGTCCAGGTCCTGCTGCGGCACGAAGATCGCTTCGTTGAGGGCGGACCAGTTCCCGCTCTGCAGGGCGCGGGCGCGCACCCTGGTGAGAGTATCGATCGGGATGCTGCCGGTGTAAGGGATGGCGGTGTCGGAGATCGTGCCGGCGGGACCACCGGCGCCGGCCCCGATGGCGGTGTTGCTCACCCTGATCTCGGCGGAGAGAAGGAAGTCGGAGGAGCTGGCGGTGAGATTCATGGCGTGAATGGCCAGGACGTTTTCCTGTCCCTCGTTGATGAGACCCAGGTGCGCGACGATATCGACGGGCTGAAGGCTGATGGCCGCCGAGTCGGGATGGCTGACTTCCGCGGCGGAGTCTCCATCCGGGCCGCCGGAGAAGTTCTCCCGCCAAATCTCGGTTCCATTCAAGTAGGCCACATAGGCGTCGTCATAGCGGACGCGCAGTACAGCGACGGTCTTCCCGTTGAGGGCTCCGGGGTCGGGAGTGAAGGGGATGCGGATCAAGCACGAGGTGCGCTGGTCGTCCATCTCGCTCTCCATATCGATGTCGTAGTACTCCCCGAAGCGGTTGCCGGCGCCGGAGTCGAAGCCGACCCCTCCGGTTCCCGCCCGCCAGCCACCGTCATTGTAGCTGACCTCCTTCCAGTTCTTGGCGGCGCCGTCGGTGAAGCCGTCGGTGGCGTTGGCCGGGACGTAAACCTTCTTGGCGGCGGACTCCGGAACCAGGGCGGTGGACCCATCGCTGCCGAGTTGCACAGCCCACACGCGAGGATCGGTGCCGTCGACGGTGTAGTAGATGGTTCCCTGCGGGGCAGTAATCCGGAGCGGGGTTCCGGGGGCCAGGTTGCCGCCGTGCTGATGGAAGGCGGGGGCGTCGAGGTTGGGATACATGCCGGCGCCCCGAAAGCGGCTGATCATGGTATTGGTCAGACTCGGGAACTGGCCGGCGATGAGGTTGTTCTGGAACGAGAGCCAGGACGCCGGAGTCTGTTCGCCCCAACGCGCGGATTCCGCGAGGAAACTTACTTCGATCTCGTCCACCCGGGACTGCAGCCGCGCGATGTTCTTGGCGGGAGTGAAGGCCCCGTCGTGGAAGTAGTGCTTGTGGATGCGGTCGGCGACCAGCATCTTGTAGTCGGGATCACCCTCGGTGCGCATCTCGGTCATCACGTTGAGGGGGCCGTTGTGGGTGACGGAGTGGCCCGGCGGGCGCAGGAAGCCATCGGCATCTTTCATGAAAAACTTGAAGGGCACGCCGAGCGGCACCGATCCGGCGCTGCGGAACTCGCTTTCGGAATTCCCGCTCACCCACAGCAGCATGAAGTCCGTCACGTCGGGGACGTCGATGTGGCTTACGGAGCTGGAGAAGGGATCGGGGCCGGCCACCAGGCTGCGGGTCTCGTTCCAGTATTGCCCGGTGCCGTCGTATGGGATGCCGGTCTGAAACTCGTTGCCGCTATTGTTGGCATTGACGGCCTCGTAGTCGTCCTTGGAGCCGCCGAAGTACTCCGAGAGCATGGCGCCGTTCCAGCGCTCGCGCAGGTGGTACTGGCCCCAGTATTGGCCGTTGAGGTAGACGTGCACGAACCGCCCGTGGGGAGCGATGTTCCCCATGTCCAACATGGTGTCGTCCGTGAAGCGGTTCGACATATAGGCCCCGCGCGACTGCATGTCGTGGTTGCCGGAACGCAGGTCGATGGAGTCGAACCGGTCGGCGGGCGGGATGGGGTACTCGTGGCCGTCAAAGACCGGGAAGCGCAGCTTGGTGGGACCGTACTCGGAACGGAAATTCAGGCGAATGCTGCGCTTGGAGAAGTTGGTGACGTAGTTGCCGAAGCGCTCCATGCCGGCGTCGAGCTGGATGCTGCCGGCCTCGAAGTTGATGAATTCCACCGAGGCTTCCTTTTCGGAGCGCTCCACATCGCCCTGGAACACGAGCGAGATGGTGGGAACAGCCTTGAGGGCGGCATCCATCTGCGGGCCGTAGACCGGATCCTGCGTAACGCTGGTCCGCATGTTGCTCTGGGCGATGACCTGGGAGGGGCGGATGTAGGTCTGGGTGTCGACGTTGGTGGGCACCAGGCCGTCCTTGAAGGCCGCGGCGCGCAGAATGGTGGTGCGCCCGATCCGGAAGGGGGATCCGTAGACCCGGCCGGTGTTGGCGGTGGGCTTCGTGCCGTCGAGGGTGTAGCGGATCTCGGCGTCCGGGGTGGCGGTAGTGATGGCGACCTCGAAGGTGGTATCGAAGAAGCCCCGGTCGACGGAGAAGGTGGTGTCTGCCACGAAGTCGGTAAAGCCGCCGACATTGGTTGCGCCGGGGGTGGCGGTCACGAAGTAGCCCGCCTGGAGCGTTTGAGCGTTGAAGCCGTACGAAATGTCGGCACGCTGATTGGGGAACGGGGCGAACTCGTTGACAATGGTGGTGCCGTCGGGCTTGACGAGGGCGAGGTATTCGCCTGCCAGGTCGAGGCTGAAGTTGGTGTGCAGCTCCGATCCGGCCACGGCCCGGTCGTTGCCCGTGGCGAAGACCACCAGGTAGCGCCGCGGGCCGAGGGTGGTGTCGGGAAACTGCCACTTGGTAAGATTGTTGGCATCATCGGTAAGGTAATAGCCGTTGAGCGACGCCGGGGTGGTGGTCGCGTTGCAGATCTCGATCCAGTCGGAGGGCTCGCCGTCCTCGTCGAGCAGCCCGCTTTCATTGTCGGCCATGAATTCGGAGATGATCGGTTCGCCGGGGAGGACGACCTGGACGCGTACTTCTTCGGAGGTGGCGCCGTTCGGGTTGGTGGCAGTCAGGGTGTAGGTGGTGGTGATCAGGGGGACAACAATCGTCGAGTTCAGGCCGGTGACGTCGACGCCGTTGAGCAGGAGGTCATCGAAGTTGTCGACGCTCCAGCTCAGGTTGACGTTGGTTCCGGGAGCGACCGAGAACTGGTCCGCCGTGAAGAAGTTGATGACCGGAGCGGCCTTGGCGAGCGGGGTTGCCAGGAGGGACACGAGCGCCGCGGCGGCGAGAACAAGCGGGGCAAGACCCAAAATGGGGCCGCGAAGACCGCACGTGCAGGCTGGGGGAAGTTCATGGATGGGAGGGGTCCGAAAGGTGCTGCCAATTCGCTACCTTGCCAACGAGAATTCTCCCATGGCAAGCTTCGGAATCGCCGGCTGCAAGAAATCGCTTTTTCCAGCCGGGTTTCCTGGAGGGTCAGATACCGGCGTAGGTGGATTGGCGCAAGGGCAAGCCGGAGTTCTCGTTTTCGGGTGAAGTGGACGAGGCGCCGAGGGGGCAGCCATTTCAGGTGCCACGATGTGGAGTGCGGCGATTTTCGCCGCTTTGGATTGGGGATCCAGGTGTGGAATTCCGATTCAAAGTCAAGGATGCAGACGCCGGCGAGCCTCGGGATCTG
>CAUZKZ010000466.1:0-4554 GCA_963580345.1 Verrucomicrobiia bacterium
CCAGCACTTGCGCGATCGCCTGTTGAATCACTCGATCCAATCCCGCGGCCGCGGGATCGGCACTCCCAACGGGCGCTTCGACCCGTCAGGTTTGGCAATCCACACCCGGCGCACTGACGCCGGGCGGTAGGTTCCTTCCATGAGCGCCTGAGCAATCCTCGGCCAGTGTTCCCGCGCGAAGGCGGGGAAGTCCTCGATGGTCATCCCATCGATCCCCGGAGAACCCTTGTTCGCCTTCACCCGTCTCCAGACTTGGGCGAGGTTCTCCGGAGCAAGGACTTGCTCGATCATGGTTCTCTCTTGAGGGTCTCCAGTCTTCCCTCCGTGATGGCTCTCAAGCTCACCTCGCACGCTGGCGTCATCGGTTCGCTTGTCCGTCACGGGGTCGATTCCCTCCTCATCGGTTCGGCCCTTCATCGGGTGAGACCTCCGGCAACTTTACTGTGCACCCTCGCACTCCGGCTCGTTTCCTCAACTACTATGGCGTCGGCTGACTTCTGCCCCGGCTTCCCGGAACAGATCTCCCCAGGTAATGACACGTTGCTCCGCTGCACTGCCGCCGCATTTACCTTCACAGCCATACCAGACGCCTTCGGTGTGTTGTGCCACCTCGACGCGCCGTGCCGGCCTTCTATGCAGTTCTTGTTCATCAGCTCGCAGCTTTCTCCTAGCCTTCCTTCCCACGCTCGGTCGCCCTCACGCAGTTGGCTTCAGATGGTAGTCTCTTTTCATTTCTGGTATTCCTACAGGGGACTTGAACCCCGTTTACAACGTGCCCATGCTGGGCACACACAAGACGTGGAACCAGATGCCGGACATGCGCCAGAGTAGGTCGCGAGAGCCGTCCTTTTGGGTGGTGCCCAGGGCGGCACTGGTTCACATGACGTTCTGCAAAGAAAGAAACGAATGCCCCTATGAACTTTCGCGCAGTTTTACATAGTCTGCTGGTGCTCCCCATGGCCGCTAGTTTTGAAAGAGAGAAGCTATCCAAGTTGCCCGCCACCCGATGGCGGCAAGGCTTTGCGGTTTTGCTCTTGGCGTTGGCACCGGTCTTGGCTTCGGCCCAAGTCGGGCGGATCTTCGTCTCCACCGAGGCGTATGCAGGACTCGCCCGCATCATACATGTCGGAAAGATCGTCGAACTCCAGCGGATCGAATACGAGAAGCCCCTGACGGGAATACAGAAGTTTGGCAAGCCCTACCGGCTCGTTTTCGAAGTTAGCGAGACAATCCGCGGAGACAAGGTCGAACGCCTTGAACTCGTGCTGGCGCTGCAGAGCACGCACTTCCTCGAGTACATGCGCGTCCACTCCGCCGAGATCATGCTCGTGGCCGGTCCGAACCGGCTCGACAGTTCTCCCAGTCCGGAAATCGGGATTGAAGAGCAGGGGAAGCGTTTGGATGGCGAACGGTACCAGTTCCGCCTGCTGACGCCCGTCAAGATACCCGAGTCTGACGAAGGAGATTCGATCGCCTCGCAGTTGAACAAGATGTACGATTCCTGCCGGATGTTCACCAATGAACTCGAGATCGTGGAGGGTCGCGAGGCGATCCTCACGCGGGTGCGCGCCTTTGCCAGAAAGCACACGAAAATGCTCTCAGCCGTCACGCTGGTAGTCCCGAACGAATTCGGCGCCCTGTGCGGCTCTCCCAACGCCTACAGTGGAATCATGTTTCCAGTCTGCCCCGAGACCAAGACGACCATCACCGCCCTGAAGGATGATCCGGGCCTGATCCTGCGCCGCATCAAGTCTCGGAATGAAGACTACGACCGTTCGCTGCTGCTGGCCGAGGCCGACAAGGCACTGGCCGCGTTTCCGAATCAGGATGGCGAATAGAAATTGGCGAGGGCAGGCCGCATGCAAATCGCTGGAACTCTTGATAATTTGTTCACACCAAGACCAATACGCGCAGAATCGGGTCCCCGTGACTAATTCCCGCCCCCCACACACCACCCGGCTCGCGGGTCCGCTCCGGGCGGTTTCGATTGGTCACATGCCTGCCCAACCACACCGCTACTTCGCCAGCCTTGCCCCCGCAGTATCACGCCCCGGGCTCATCTTCACCACCTTCGCCGCCGCCCCCTCGCGCGCTTCAAGCTGCCTCTGGACCTGCTGGGCAATGGCCTCGTCCATCTCCCGCTGGCGCTGCTGCTCCTCCCCTCGCCGCCTTTCCGCGCTCAAGGCCCGCGCTTCCTCCAGCGCGTTCCGGCACGACTCCAGCGAGGGAACGTTGGCGCTGACCTGGGCCGGCGCCTCGGTGGCAAGCCGCTCGCCCTTGTCGGTGGCAACCCCGTAGCTCACCGCCAGGTCCCGCGGGTTGATCTTGAGCAGCAACGCCTCGCGCTTTTGCCGGTCCTCCTCGTCGGTCGCCTCCCGCGGGTCCATGATCTGCAACCGCACCAGGGCGAGGCTGCGGGCCTTCTCCGCGAGTTGTCCCGCGCGCCGCGCCGCTTCCTCCCGTCCAAGCTTGAGCACCTCGTTGTGCCTGACCCGCAGCGCGTAGACCGTGCGCTTGCTGATGCCCGTCTTCCGCTCGACCGCGGTTTCGCTCACACCTTCCATCAGCAGCGTGATCGCCTCCGCAGCCACTTCCGGGCGGGTCGCCTCCACCCGGCGCGGGTCTTTTGCCGCTTCGGCAAGGCTGGCTTGGAGGGCTTCGGTCATGCCAAAACCTAACATATACTGTGTCGATGTCTAGGAAGTAAGTATCATGTGAGACGATGTAACCGCGCTGTTCTGGATCACCCAAGAATTTCCTTTTTCAGCCATGTTTTTCCAGCCCTTCCGGACCTGGGGTTGGTGGGGGTGCAGGGGTCGGCGGACTCATCGGTGTGATGTCCGCGCGGAGCATGCTCCGCGTCGGTTAAAGCGCCGCCATGCCGGCGCACTCTAAGAGGTACCGGAGTTAGTTCGAGGTGGTTTAAGGGACAGGTCAGGATGGCACGGTCAGTCCCACAACGCATTGATCGCTTTGACTGTCTGTTCCACGAGCGAGTCCCCACCTTCGGGCCCGACCAGGTTGCTGAAGACGTCGGTACTGTAAGAGCCGCCCCGGACGGCTTCCTTGGTGGGGACGTAGCCCCCGCTACCGCATGCGAGCTGGGCAACAAACGTCTGCACTGCCTTGCTGCGAGCCTTGATTCGTATGCCGAACTCGGTATACAGCTCGAACGGATTCGTGCAGACGGCGATGTCACCCAGGCGCAGGGAATGCAGCTCCATCGTATAGTGCGGATTCGTCTTCTGCTTTTCGTAGCGGTCCACGGTGCTCTGACTCCACCACCGATTCAGGGACTGGCGAGGGTCAAGCTTGTCCTGCTTCGCAACCGCGTCACAAAACGCCTTGGCCTTTGTGAATTCCTGTTCCGTGACCATCCGGACGGGTAGCTGAATGCTCTTCACGTGGTGGGTGAGGGGTGCGTCGAAGCGGATATCCTGTTTTGCGCCCTGATACGCCTCGTCCACCGCGGCATCGATGCGGTGAGCGATTTCCTGCAACCGGGTCCGGCCGCGGAGTTTGCGCATGCGTTCCTCGGCTCGCTTGTACCACATCAAGTGCGGGGACTGGTCTCCCGCGGCGCCCGTCCAGGCGATGACCTGGAGATCCTCGCCGAATCGTTTGCGCAGCAGCAGCCGGACTTCGTGCCAGAAATCCGCGTTGAGTTTGCTGCGGCCCTCCACCTCTTGGGCCGGGCAAGGGACGTTGACGGCCACCGCGGTCACCTTGCGGTCCGCATTGAAGAAGAAGAGGACGTCGACGTAGTGGTCCTCGTAGCCTTCGATTCCCCGAAAGGACGCCCCGTTCGTCCCACCGTACATGCGGGCTTTCCCGTTCGCGTAAACGGCCCGGCGATTGTGCGCCACCAGGGCGTGACCCAACCCCCAGCTCACGCCGCCCGCCTTGCGATTCTCCCAGGCTCGAACCACCGCGTCTTCCAAACGCTTGGCGAGGAATTCAATATACTCGGTCGGCTGCATAACGCCCTTTTCGGGAATGACGTAGACACCCTCCTTGGTCACCGGCGCGGTGTGCGTGTGCGTTGCGGCGAGGAACAACTTGTTGACGTCGAAGCCGGGCATGCGTTTCTTGATCCGTTCGCGGACGAGGCCCTGGAGATCGTCCGGAATCCCGGCCAGATCGCAGGAAACCATGATTGCCTGATCCGTTGCCTTCTCACCATCCCGGGTCTCGATCGCCAGCGCCGTGGCAGTGAGCGGGCTCTCTGCCTCCCTGGCAATTCGAGTATGCACCTGGCCGAGCAGGGCCACCGGTTCGGACGGCGTGATGCTCACATTCGCCGCGCCGATGAACAGCTCGCCCGCGTCAACTGCGGCGACCGATACCCAAAGGATCGTGACGAACGCGATGGTTGTCACATGGTTTTGTCCATTGTTGTGTCTTCGATTAGTCATTGGGTATGCCTCCTGTAATTTTGTCGATATTTCCGTTTACGGTGATGACCTGCTTCCAGTTTGTGGCCCACTCAGAGTGAGAAGATCTGGCTCAATATCTAGCATCGGCTGAGCGGTTGGCAAGATCTCATGCGGCCCT
>CAUZKZ010000467.1:0-4551 GCA_963580345.1 Verrucomicrobiia bacterium
CTGATCTCCGTCCTGTCATGGACCCAGGCCTGCCGGCCTGGGCTTTGTTATCCCGGCCCTTCAGGCCGACGGGGGCTTTGGTGTCACGGCCTTGTGGGGTCGATAGGGGGTATTGTTATCCCGGCCTTGTGGGGTCCGGGGGGGAGTTGGGCTGGGCGCTTGAAAAGCGCCGCCACGATAAAAAGATCACTATTTTGGAAATGGGCGCTCCGGATTGCGATTGAGGGGGTAAGAGGCAGCCAATCGAAGGTGTGAGATCCCAAGTCCTGCCAAAACAAACACAACACTTGCCATAAAGGCTTCGGAGATCTCACCACCGCCGAGATGGCTGCCTTCTTCTATGTACGGAGGCACGGCCGGCAGGCCGGTGCCCCCGGGTCAATTGCGTTGCCGTGACAGTCTGTCGGCCGGCGCCAACCGTGACGGGGCGGGGGCTGGACGGAAAGCGTAACTCCCGGCTGGCCTCCCTCCCGTGGCGGTGCCAACCTGATCGAAGACAGTTTCGTTCATGAATCGGCCGCTCTTCACCTGGACCCTGGCCCTCGTTGCGACGTTGGCGGGCAGCCTGCGGGCCCCCGCCGATGCCGAGGCGGTGGAAGTCAGCCGTGGTCCCCTGGTGCAGTTGGTGACGCGGCATTCGGCCGTCCTGGTGTGGCGATCAGTTGGTCCCACCATCCCGCTGGTGCGCTACGGGGCCGCGCCCGACGCCCTGGACAGCCTGGTGCTTCCGGTGCAGATGACGATCCGCGTTGCGCCCGGGCTGGTGGCCCCTCCGGATCTTCCGCGGCTCCACTCTGCACCCGCCGAGACCTACCAGTACGAAGCCCACCTCACGGGTTTGACCGAGGACACGGTTTACTACTACGGAATCTTCGACGGGGGAGACCTCCTCGCCGGCGGCGAAGAGGACTATCACTTCCGGACCCAAGCGGGGCCGGGCGCCGATCGCCCCCTCCGGTTCTGGGTGGTCGGCGACTCGGGAGACGGGAGCGCCAACCAGATTGCGGCCTTCAACGCCATGAGGCAGTTCGTGGCCGACGAGGGACGGTCCCCGGACGCCTTCATCCACCTCGGGGATATGGCTTACAACTCCGGAAAGGACAGCGAGTTCCAGGCGAACTTTTTCGACATCTATCGTTCCCTGCTCCGGAACACGGTGACCTGGCCTACGATGGGAAACCACGAGGGGAGGACCTCCAACGGCCCCCTCGCGATCGGCCCTTACTACGATGCCTACGTGTTGCCGAGGGCGGGTGAAGCCGGCGGGGTTCCCTCCGGCAGTGAAGCCTTTTACTCGTTTGACTTCGGTCCCATCCACTTTGTCTGTCTCAACAGCCACGACGAGCAGCGCAGCGAGGCGGGCCGGATGGCGACGTGGCTCCTGGAAGACCTCGCCCAGAACAATTCCGAATGGCTGATCGCCTTCTGGCACCATCCCCCGTACTCGCAGGGGACCCACCTGAGCGACCTGGAAGGTCAACTGATCGAGATGCGCGAGGTCATGATGCCGATCCTCGAGGCGCACGGGGTCGACTTTGTTCTGGCGGGACACTCCCACACCTACGAGCGCTCCATGCTCATTGACGGCGCCTACGCCACTCCCACCACCTCCGAGGGAGTGGTGCTGGATGATGGCGATGGTCATCCCGCAGGGGACGGGGCGTATTGGAAGAGCGCTCACAATCATCCTCACGAGGGGTCGGTGGCGGTGGTTGGGGGGCATGGCCGCAGCGCGCGCCGCCAAGGGTTTTTTCCCCTCCACCGGAAGTCGATCACGGAAGTCGGGTCGGTGCTGCTGGACCTCGAGGGAGACACCATGACGGTCCGCATGCTCAATTTGGTCGGGGTGGTCCGCGACGAATTCCAGGTCGTCAAGCGCGGGGAGGTGGGTCCTCGCGTTGCTCTCGCCGATCCGTGGGATCCCTACGGGCCTGCGATCGTCATGGCGGAGCGCGAACCGGGGAAGACGGAACTGCACCTTTTCGCCCAACCGCAGGCGGACGATGCCGTGCTCCGCTTCACCCTCGACGGGTCGACCCCCACCGCGGCCAGCCCGGTCTACGCGGGCCCGATTCACCTCGCGCAGCCCACCACCGTGCGTGCGTTGAGCACCTGGCGAGGCGGGCAGCGGACCAGTCCGGTTGCGAAGCAGGACATCATCCAGCCGGCCTCCGGCGTTGTCCGCACGATTCGCATCCCGATCCTGGCTTCGGATGACGATGCCAGTGAGAGCGATCTCGGATTGGTGGATCTGACCGGTCGGACCATCGGGATCGATTCGACGCAGGCGATGCAGAGCTTTGGGCTGCGCTTTCGCGGTATTCCCATTCCGAAGGATGCGACCGTCGTCGCGTCCTTCATCGAGTTTGCGCCCGCTGCGCTTCGCATTGATCCGGCCGCCTGGACGATCCACGCGGATCTCGGCGCGCCCTCGGCCCCGTTTACGACTGCAATTGGAAACCTGAGTTCGCGGGCTCGCTCCGATCTTTCGGTGGCCTGGAGTCTACCTCGGTGGCAAGGGCTTTATACCTTGAATCAATCCACCCCCGACCTCTCCGGAATCGTTGAAGAGGTGGTGCACCACCAGGACTGGAGTAAGGGGGACCCATTGACCTTTCTTCTTTCGGGAACAGGCGACCGGGTCGCGCGCTCCTTCGACATGACCCCGCGACTGGCGCCGCGCTTGCACGTCTCCTTCGATCCTCGCGACGCCGTGACTCTCGCGGCGGACGTCCACCCGGCCGCCGAGGTCGGAGTCGCGTGGGACGGCTCGCGCCAGGTCTACGTTTCATTCTACGTGCTCGCGTCGGCTACGCGGCGTGGACTCGAATACGTGATCGAGGGCTCCCCCACCCTGGCGCCGGGGTCGTGGGAAACGCTCGCCGCGGCCGTGGATCGATTTTTTCTGAGCCCCGGCCCCGGCTGGTACAACCTTCGATGGAGGGTGGCGCGGCCGGGAGGGGCGGAAATCGGCGAGAGCTATTTCATCCGGGTCCGGGTGACCTCGCCGTGACCGCCGAGGGCGCGGGCTTGTGAGTCGAGGGCGAGACGAGAACGACTTTTTCGCGATGAGATGGTGCACCTTACTGCTCCTGGGTTGGTTCCTCCTGGCTCCGGCTTCCTCTGCGGCGCGGCCACCCAACATCGTCTTCATCATGGCCGATGATCTCGGCTACGGGGATCTGGGCTGCTACGGGCAGAGGGTGATCGAGACCCCGCGGCTGGACCGGATGGCGCAGGAGGGGACGCGCTTCACGACTTGCTATGCGGGCTCGACGGTGTGCGCACCCTCGCGGAGCGTGTTGATGACGGGTCTGCACACCGGGCACACCACGGTGCGGGGGAACTTCGGAGTGGGGGGCGTGAAGGGTCTGGGCGGTGGAGCGGGCCGGGTGCCGTTGCGAAGCGAGGATGTCACGGTGGCCGAGATCCTGAAGGAGGCTGGATACGTGACCGGCATGAGCGGCAAGTGGGGACTCGGGGAGCCGAAGACCACGGGGGAGCCGAACGGACAGGGCTTCGACGAGTGGTTCGGGTTCCTGAACCAGCGGCGCGCCCATGACCACTACCCGGAGTTTTTGTGGCACAACCGCAAGCGGGTCATGCTGCCGAAGAACCATGGCGGCAAGGAAGGGACCTATTCCCATGACCTCTTCACCGACTTCGCCGTCGATTTTGTGAAGCGCCACCGCGAGGAGAGGTTCTTCCTCTACCTCCCCTACTGCGTCCCCCACGCGAAGTACCAGATGCCGCCGGAGGGAGCACTCTTCGAGGACAAGCCGTGGAAAAGAAACGAGAAGTCTCACGCCGCGATGGTGACCCGCCTCGACCGCGATGTGGGCCGCCTGCTCGATCTGCTTGACGAGTTGAACCTGAGCGAGAGGACGCTCGTCTTCTTCTGTTCCGACAATGGAGCGGCGGAGCGCTGGGAAGGGCGATTCGACAGCAGCGGGCCGCTGCGGGGGCGCAAACGCGATCTCACCGAGGGGGGACTGCGCGTTCCGATGATCGTGCGCTGGAAAGGCGCCGTGCCGGCCGGGAGGGTGAGCGATCTCCCGTGGTGGTTCGCGGATTTCCTGCCGACCTGTGCCGTGCTGGCAGGCAAGGAAGAACCGGTCGGCCTGGACGGGATGAGCATCGTGTCGGCATTGAAGGGCGGGAACCTGCCCCTGCGACCCGGCCCCGATGGCAAGAGAGAGCCGAGCCGCCACTTCTACTGGGAGTTCCACGAAGGCGGGTTCCAGCAGGCCGTGCGATGGATGGACTGGAAGGCGATTCGCAGTGGACCGAACAAGCCGCTTCGGCTTTACAATTTGAAGAAGGACCTGGGCGAGAACAGGGACCTCGCGGCGGAGCATCCCGAGATCGCGAAGAAGATGAGGGCGCTGCTGACGAGCGCGCGCACGGAGTCGAAGGAGTGGCCGGTGCAGCGATAGGGCCACCGTCCGTGCCCAACCTTGCGCCATTGATAGCGCCGGCAAAAGCCGGTGAGAAGTAAGGAATGAAAGAGTCCCACAGTGAAGACCAAGCCAGTCACGCTGGCCCCGAGTC
>CAUZKZ010000468.1:0-4547 GCA_963580345.1 Verrucomicrobiia bacterium
TACCGCGGCAAGTCCCACCGCCAGATGTGCAGCCTCTTCCTCTCCCTCATGGACAAGTTCGACATCCGCCTCGACCGCTTCGGGGACTCCGCCACGAGACTGGCAGAAGTTTGAGAGATGGCCTGCAGGGCCGCGACAACAAAGCGCAGCGCGCCGCAGGTGCCGCCCTGGAATCCGTTCTTCTGGCCTGTCAGGCCAGCGGCAGTTCGGTGTGCCCGTTTCCGACCGACGGCTTGGCAGACGCACCCTGTCCTGTCATAGAGCGGCGCCATGACGCCACGCCGCGCCGTTCCCGCCCTCGCCTTCCTCCTCGGTGCCCCCCTCGCCCCCGCAGTGGACTTCACCGTGGCCCATATCTTCGGCGACAACATGGTGATCCAGCGCGACAAACCTATCCGGGTGTGGGGAACCGCCAAGCCCGGCCACCATGAGCGCATCATCCCGATTCCCTCCTTCCGCACCGACAACTGGGACTGGCCCGAAGCGCCCTTCAAGTCGGCCGGCGGCGACGCCGCGAACGAACATCGCCAGGTCCTCAACAAGATGCGTGAGCAGGCGCGAAAGTGGAGCGAGGAACGGCCGTTTCTCGAAGCAAAGGCCCTCCTGGGAATCGAGAAAGGATCACCGGAAGACGACTCTTCGGTGCGCCGACCTTAGGAGCCTGTGCTGGTTTCAGGATATGGTTCGGCGTCTTCAGCTGAGGCGGGCGGCTTCGTCGGCACCGAGATGAATCTCGTCGGGTAGGACCTCCCCGCAGTCGCGGCAAGTCGCAAAGCGGCGAGAATAGACCACGCTTTTACAGCAGGGACAGCGGTGTGCCCTGGCAGTGGTGTGTATGGTGAGACACTCGACCAGATTCGAAATGGCCTCGGGCTGTATCGCGAGGGCGGGGAGGTCGGAAGAGCTCATGGCCCCCCAACCGGAGGGGCGGGGGGCGATTTTCAAAAACCCTGGTCCTGCCCCGCCGTTCCTCGGTCCTGAATCGCTTCCGCCTCGACACGGGGCCCGACACCCTGTTTGCATGGAGCGATGAATCGCTTGGGGACCTTCCTGGCCGCCTCCCTGCCGCTCGCCGTCCTGGCGGACAGCCCCCGGGACGAGCGTTATTGGGGACAGTGGCGGGGCCCGCTCGATACCGGCGTGGCGCCCAAGTCCGACCCGCCGGTAGAGTGGAGCGAAACCAGGAATATCAAGTGGAAGGTTTCCTTGCCCGGGATGGGGCACTCCTCGCCGGTGGTGTGGGCCGACCGACTCTATCTCACCGCCGCCGTTCCGCATGGTGAGGAGGTCGATCCGCCCGCCGGGACCCGGCCCGGAGCCCACGACAACACCCTCAAAGTCCGCAAGACGAAGTTCGTGGTGCTCGCCGTGAGCCGCACCGACGGGAAAATCCTCTGGCAAACCACGGTTCGGGACAGCGTCCCTCACGAAGGGCGGCACAACACCGGAAGCTTCGCCTCGGCCTCTCCCATCACCGACGGCGAACGCGTCTACGCCTTCTTCGGCTCAAACGGGCTCTTCTGCCTCGACCGCAATGGAATGGCGGTCTGGAAAAAAGACCTCGGCGACATGCACACCAAGCACGGCCACGGCGAGGGCAGCTCGCCCGCCCTCTTCGGCAACACCCTGGTCGTCAATTGGGATCACGAGGGGCCCTCCTTCGTTGCCGCCTTCGACAAGCGCACCGGGAAGGAACGCTGGCGAAACGAGCGCGACGAGCCGACGTCGTGGTCGTCCCCCCACATCGTGGTCCACAAGGGAAAGCCGCAGGTTGTCATCTCCGCTGCCAACCGCATCCGCAGCTACGATCTCGCCAGCGGCAAGTTGATCTGGGAGTGCGGAGGGCTCTCGCACAATGTCGTGGCGGGACCGGTTTCGGAAGACGGAATCGTGATATGCGGCTCGAGCTATGAGAAGCAGGCCATCCTCGGGATCAAGCTCGACGGAGCGCAAGGGGACCTCACCGGCACCGGGCAGGTTGCTTGGATCAAGCGCCGCGACACGCCCTACGTCCCCTCCCTTCTCCTCTACCAGGGTCACGTCTACTTTCTGCGCCACTACCAGGGCGTGCTCACCTGCCTCAGCGCGAAGACTGGGGAGGAAGTCTACGCGCGGGCCCGGCTCACCGGAATCCGCAATATCTACGCCTCCCCCGTCGCGGCGCAGGGCCGCATTTACCTCACCTCCCTCGAGGGCGAAACGATCGTGTTCACCGCGGGCCCCAGCCCGAAGGCCCTCGCCCAAAACACCCTCGATGACAACTTCAGCGCCTCGGCCGCTCTCGCCGGAAAAGAACTTTTCCTGCGCGGACAACGCTCCCTCTACTGCATCGCACAAAAGTAGGCTCGCCTCAATTCTACCCGTGTCCCTCATGACCTCGCCCCCGGGATCGCAGGCCCCCTGCGCTGTCGTCCTCCTCGCTGCTGCAACCCTGGGCCTGCTCGTCTCCTGTAGTTCGCGGGCATTGGCGAAGGGACAATCCAACGGGATCCTGCGCGGCGGCCTCGAGTTGGCCGGGACCGGAATTCGCTCCACCGCCCTGGCCGCCATCCGACAACCCCTGACCACCGCAAGGGTCGCCGCCGGGATGGCGATCGATCGCACCGAGGAACTGGTTCGCGGTAACATTCCCTTTCCGCTAACCGCCCGGCCACGAACCACCGGCACCCCCGGGAGCCCGGTCTTCTCGCAAAGCCTGACCCGCCTCGGACTTCCCGCACCCAGTCTGGGCACTGTTGATCTCATGGTCGGCGGCGAGGAATTCTTCAGGGGCCTGGACGAAGAAATCCGCCAGGCCACCGAGTTCATCGATATCCAGATCTACATCTGGGACATCGACGACATTGGAGTCCGGTTTGCGGATCTCGTCCGCCAACGCGGCCGGGAAATCCCGGTCCGCGTCATCATCGACGACCTCGGCAGCACCGGCGCGGCTGCCATCGCTCCCCGCACGCCCCCACCCCCCGGGTTTCCGCCGCCATCCAATATGCTCCGCTACTTGCGAACAAACTCCTCGCTGCAGGCCCGCCGAACCCTCAACCCTCTGCTCATCCTCGATCATACCAAGCTCCTCGTCTTCGATGGAAAAACCGCCACCATCGGCGGAATGAATATCGGACGGGAATACCGCACGGAGTGGCACGATCTCATGGTGCGGCTCCGCGGACCGATCGTGCGCCAACTTCACCCCGAATTCCAAAAGAAGTGGCGCGCCTCGGGATTCTTCGGAGACTTCGCGCTCCCGTGGACCCGCAAGAAGCCCGAACGCATCGGGCGTCTCCACCCTCCTCCCTCCGGTGCCTACCCGGTGCGTCCCTTGCGGACCAATTCCATCGACGGCCGGCACGAGATTCTCGATGTCACACTGGAAGCCATCCGCGCCAGCCGCACCCGCGTCTGGATCGAGAACCCCTACGTCAGCAGCGACCGCATCGTCGATGCCCTGCTCGACGCCCGGCGCCGCGGAGTCGACGTGCGCGTCATCATTCCCGACCGCACACATTTCATGGACATCGCCAACCTCAGTACCGCCCGGAGTCTCATCCGGGCCGGAGCGCTCGTCTATCACTTCCCCGGCATGACCCACTTGAAGGCCATGATTTGCGACGGCTGGGCCACAGTCGGCGCCGCCAACCTCGATACCAACAGCCTGCAGATCAACGATGAACTCAACATCTCGTTCTGGGACCGCAGGGCTGTGGGCACTCTTGCAGAACGGGTCTTCCACAAGGATTTCGCGCGTTCCAGGATCCTTGCCATCGAAGACACCGCGAACCTCCTCGCGCCGCTCCTCGAGCCCCTCGCAGACCAGTTGTGAGTTCGGGAGGTCCGGGGACGGGCATGCCATGGTCACCGCTAGCCACCGGCCCTTGCTTCCTTCTGGACACCTGGCGATCCCCCGTGCTTTGATCCCTTTTTAAAACTCCCCTGTGGACCACTTCGCGTCGGGCTCGCTTCCGGTTCAGAACCGAGAGGAATTTCCCCATGAAGACACTCGTCACCGCAGTGCTCGCCTTGGTTCTCTCCAACGCCTGGGCCCGCGCACAAATCGGCCTCACCCTTCGCAGCCTGGAAGCTCTCATCGCCAAAGCCGATCTCGTGGTGCGCGGGAAAGTGGTCAAGGCCGTCCCAGGGTCAAGGCCGTCCCAGGGAAGGAATCCGAACAGCGGGTCTGGCTCGACGTGACCGTGCAAGTGGAGGAAACCTTCAAGGGGCCAGCACAACGAAAACAAGGTTTTCAGGAACCCCTACGTGGCGGTGCACGACGACGAGAAAAAGCACTGGATCATCACCGCTTGGGACCCCTGCGACCGCCCCTGGGCCAACGAAAAGTGCCCCTGCCTGCACTCCGATCCCAAGTTCCCCGACTGCGCCCCGGGCGAAACTCAGCGACTCAAAGGTTGGCTCTCCTTCCACGAAGGCAACGACCTCGATGCGGAGCTAAAGCGCATCGAGGCAACCGGGTGGCGGAAGTGATGGGGCAACAGGTATGCGGAGAAAGCGCGGAATTCGTTGGCCCAATTTGTGCTCGGGGAAAATTTCACTCT
>CAUZKZ010000469.1:0-4507 GCA_963580345.1 Verrucomicrobiia bacterium
GTGTCCCACGATCCGCCGAGCGACGAGGTGACGATCAGCTGGGACAGCCAGTCCGGGCGGCTCTACAACCTGCGCAGCGAGACCGATCCCTCCTCGGCTTTGCCGATCGACTGGGCGATCTTCGGCGTTTTCCAGGACCTCGAGGCCACTCCACCGGAGAACTCGGTGACCTTCCCGCTTCCGGCCGATCCGTTGCGGCTTTTCGTGGTGGAGGAATTCGCGGCGCCGCCCGAATCGGTCTTCTCGGACAACTTCGAGTCCGGGCAGGGGCTGTGGACGACCGGAAGGGATGACCTGAACGGCAATACCCTTTGGGAACACGGGACGCCGAGCAATGTCGGTCCCAACGGAGCGAAGAGCGGGACGAACTGCTTCGGGACCAATCTCGCGGACAATTATGCGTTTGACGCCAACGCCTGGGTGCGCTCCCCGGCGATCCCCCTCACCAATGCAGCCGGGGCGACCCTGTGCTACGAGCGGTTCACCGATATCGAGCCGCCGGGCGATTTTGACTGGGGGACGGTCTCGGTCCTCGACGCCAGCGACGATTCGGTGATCGCGGTCATCGAGACCGGGATTGCCGACTTCTCGGGCGACTGGGAGAAGGTGACCAACCCGATTCCGGCCGAGGCGCTGGGCAAGACGATCAAGCTCGAGTTCCGCCTGCAGTCGGATGACTTCGATCAGGGCGGGCCCTTTGCCGGGTTCTACATCGACGACGTGAATGTAACCGTGCCGTAAATAATCCATTGCCGACCGCTCCGGCCGTGGCGGGAGAAACCTGGAGGGCTGGCATCCCTCCGGGATGTGGGGAGCGATTGGCGTTCCGGTTCCGGTGGTGTCGTCGCCGCGCTCCTCAACCACCGGCCATAGGCTGTGACGCCTCCGGCGTCGGGATTGCGGCGTTCCGGTTTGGCCTGCAATCGGTGCGCGGATTCATGGGTTGCGACCCGGCCGCGGCGGTGTTCGGGCTCGGGGACGAGACGGTGGTCACACCCTCACCGTGAATGCGGACGGACTCGGGCGGGGGATCTTGCCTGGCGCGGCGTCGGGGACGGTGATTCAGTTCTGGCCGGAGCTCCGCCTGCACGTGCGCCTCGTGAAGAACTCGGTCGATGTGCAAGTGGAGGCGGAGTTCGGATCCGATCTTGTCAGTTGGGCGCCCCGATTGGTTCCGATCGGAGTGCCGCTCGATCATGGTGATGGCACCGAGACGCTGGTTTTCGAAGACACCAGACCCTTCTCGGCCTGCCGGTTTGGGAGAATGCGGATCACGCTTTTGTCTCCTTGATCCTCAGGCCCTACGGCATCATGCTCCACTCGTGCGAAGGATGAAAACAGGTGGGTCGTTCCTGCTGCTGGCCTCCTTGTGGTCCGGCGGAATCGCGGATTCGCTACGGGCAGCCACTCCGCTTGACTTTGATGAGCACATTCGGCCGATCTTCGAAGCGAACTGTTTCAAGTGCCACGGCGAGAAGAAACAGAAGAGCAAGCTGCGGCTTGATGCGCCGGTGCACATTCGGAAGGGGGGCGAATCGGGCGAGCCGCTCTTCGTGGCGGGGAAGCGAGCGGAGAGCCACCTGTTCAAACTGGTGAGCCGCGTCGATCCGGACGAGGCCATGCCGCCGAAAGAAAAGGACCAACTCTCCAAGGACGAGATCGAGCGCATCGGTCTGTGGATCGACCAGGGAGCGAAGATGCCTGGCGACGGCGAGGCGGTGGCACTCACGACCGATCACTGGTCGTTCCAGCCGGTCGCGAAGAAGCACCGGCACGGGTTCATCGACGGCTTCGTTAACGAGGCTCTCCGGGAGAAAGGTTTGCAGCCGTCGCCGCGCGCCGGCCGGCGGACCCTGATCCGCCGGCTCTACCTCGTGATGCTGGGATTGCCGCCGACCCCGGAGGAGGTGGAGTTGTTCGTGCGGGACAAATCCCCGGATGCCTGGGCGGTGCTGGTGGAGCGGGTCCTGGCCAGTCCGCACTACGGGGAGCGCATGGCGCGTCACTGGCTGGACATCATCCGCTTTGCGGAGAGCAACGGCTTCGAATCCAACCGCGAACGGCCCAGTGCCTACCGGTTTCGGGACTACGTGATCGAATCGTTCAATTCCGACAAATCCTACGACCGGTTCGTGAAGGAACACATCGCGGGCGACGCCCTGGAGGCGGACCTCGGGACCGGTTTCCTGGTGGCGGGGCCTTACGATACGGTGAAGAGCCCGGACGTGAACCTGACCCTCATGCAGCGGCAGGACGAGCTGGCGGACATGATCAATACGACCGGCACGGCCTTCCTCGGGCTCACCCTTGGCTGTGCGCGGTGCCACAACCACAAGTTCGATCCCGTCACGCAGAAAGACTACTACTCGATGCAGGCCATCTTTGCGGGGGTGAAGTTCGGTGAGCGGCCTGTCAAGGTGCGCACCGATGACAAAGCGAAGGAGAAAGTGGCCGGGTTGCGAGCGGCCCTGCCTGCGATGGAGGCCGAACTCGCCGAATTGCGTCTCCTGGCGGCGAAGAGTCCGGGAGCTTCCTCCGCCAAGCGTCCGCCTGTGAACATCAAGCTGAACACGGAGTCCTTCGAAACGGCCACCGGAAAATTCGTGCGCTTCACCATCAATCGCACCAATCGCTCGGAGCCCTGCATCGACGAGCTCCAGGTCTTCTCGCCGGAGGGCGAGAACGTGGCACTGGGCGGCGTGCCAAGCTCTTCCGGGGATCTCGAGGGCGATCCCACTCACAAGCTGGAGTACATCAATGACGGGAAGTTCGGGAACGGCCGGAGTTGGATTTCAAGCGAGATCGGGAAGGGATGGGTGCAGATCGAGTTCGCGAAGGACCGCGAATTCAATCGCATCGAGTGGGCGCGGGATCGGGAAGGGAAGTTTTCGGACCGGCTCGCGGTTGATTACAAGATCGAGGTCTCGCGAGACGCCAAGTCGTGGAAGACCGTGGCGCACTCCGGGGACCGGGAGCCCTTCGGCGGCAAGGAGGCCCCGGATGCCTTCGTGGCGAATCTGCCGCCCGAGAAAGTCGATCGGGCCCGCACGCTGCTGGCAAATCTCGAAACGACACGGGGCCGGATCTCCGATCTCGAGAACGGACCGAAGACGTGGCTGGCGAATTTCTCCCAACCCGGCGCCACGCATCGCCTCTATCGCGGTGATCCGATGGCGAAGCGGGAGCAGGTCCGACCCGATGCGCTGCAGGTGATCGGTTCGCTGGGTCTGGAGATGAATGCTCCGGAACGCGAGCGCCGCGTGAAGCTCGCGAACTGGATCGCCGATCCGGAGAATCCCCTCACGGCGCGGGTGGCGGTGAACCGCCTCTGGCAGTTCGTGTTCGGCATCGGGATGGTCGATACGCCCAGTGACTTCGGGAAGAACGGAACGGCGCCGAGTCATCCCGAGCTTCTCGACTGGCTGGCAGCCTCCTTCGTTGCCAACGACTGGTCGATGAAGGAGACCTTCCGGTTGATTTTGAACTCGAAGACCTTCCAGCAATCGAGCCGGCCCAATGCGAAGGCGGCGCGCATCGACGGCGATAGCCGCTACCTGTGGCGCTTTCCGCCCCGGCGGCTGGAAGCGGAGGCGATTCGTGACAGTATCCTGGCGGCGGCGGGCACCCTGGATCGCGTCATGGGCGGACCGAGTTTCCAACTCTTCGAGGTCGAGCGCGAGGGCGTGGTGCACTATCACGCCAAGGAGGAGACCGGTCCGGCCGAGTGGCGCCGCATGATTTACCTCTTCAAGATTCGGCAGGAACAGGACGCGGTCTTCGGAGTCTTCGACTGTCCCGACGGCAACCAGGTCATGCCCCAGCGGAGCCGTTCCACCACGCCGTTGCAGGCGCTCAATCTCTTGAACAGCCGCTTTACCATGCAGCACGCGGAGAAACTGGTGAAGCGGGTGGGCGCGGGCGAGGACGGAATCCGCAAGGTGTACGAGATCCTGTATGGACGCCAGGCCACGGCCGCGGAGGTCGCCGATGCGAAGGCCTTTGTGGCCGAGCACGGTCCGCTCGCGTTCTGCCGCGCCATGTTGAATACGAGTGAATTCCTTTTTGTATTTTGAATTGCGGCCGCTTGACGGACGTGCACGGGAAGGTGATCAAAGAGGTGCTGGCGTAGGCTCGGGGGCAAGACCGCCGGCGCGCGGCGAAGAACGAAGCAGTCGCAGCACTGATTGAAGGAGCTCGCTCCACTCCCTCCCAAGCGCCTTGCCCTGAACCAAAATCCACTCCGCCAACAGTCCCATCTTTTCTTGAAGGCGGTCTAACACCGTTACGAGCCTCTATCGGGCTTGACGAGCGAGGCAATCATGAGCCAAATCGGGAAGAGGGAACCGAAATTGTCCTTCGCCCCGCTGCAACCCGTCCAAAGCCGTGAACCGCCCCCTTGCCTCCGCCTCCGCGTTCGCCTGTGCCTTCGCGATCGCGACGCACCTCCCCAGTTGCTCGGAACGCGACGCCGAGGACGGTGCCGACCGCGGGGGGGGGGATGGGATCG
>CAUZKZ010000470.1:0-4489 GCA_963580345.1 Verrucomicrobiia bacterium
CAGCACTATCAGTGATTGGACGCCTAGAAAATGGATTTTTTTGGCCCTGGGATCCCGCAGCAGGGGGGCAGGGGGGGGACGAAGGCCGCGGCGTGGATCCCTTCTCAGCCGGAAATTGCCGCCCCCAAGGGGCCTAACGGCCGTTGTCCGGATGGAAATCACACCGTGAATAAGTCTGGCGGGGTGAGTTCCGGCCTCTTCCGGCAAGGCGCTCTTCGGGCCACCGGATGGGTTGCGTCAATGGGGCAAATCTGCATGATTGGGGTTGCGAAGCTGACAGTCCGCCTTGCTCTGCACGCCGAAGTTCCCGCGAATCCTGCGCTCGCTTGCCAGCCCAGGGGGGGGGCGGGAGGGCGCAGCCCGGAAAACCGGCGGCCCTGTTCTACTGCATTGAAGCCATGATTCGGATCCAGGTAGTGACCCCCCGTGCCACATCACGATCAACCCCCGCGCGATGCTTGATGGCTGTCGTGCTCCGGTCGACCCGCCACCACCGTCGCTTCGGGTAACCGGGAACCGGTGTCAATCCTCGTCTCACACCTGCTGGTCACCTCGTCATATGGGTCTCCCAAGCACACAGGTCACGACCGGCCGGATTAATCCGGAAGGAATCCTTGCCGGCATTGCGCCGATGCCGAGCGCGGTCCCGGACTTGTATACCACGGGTCCGGCGATCAAGGACAAGATGCTTGAACTGATCGAGGGCGCCACGGACTACATCCTGATCGATTCGTTCATCGCGCGGACGGATTCTACTACGAGGGAGGTGAAGGAGGCCTTGAAGGCGAAGCACGACGCCGGTGTGAGGGTCTACGTTGTGGCGGACTCCTGTTCGTGGTTCATGCCGGGGGGGAAGGTAGGCTACAAGTTTCTGAAGCAGGCCGGCATGCCGCACGTGGAGTTCAACCCGTTTCGTCCGCACCGGTTTTTTTATTTTCCGGTGATGATACCGCGGGACCATCGCAAGTTCTGGATTGTCGATGGCAAGGTGCTTTTTCTTGGGGGCGCCAACATCTTCGGGGAGAGTCTCTTGCCACCGGAGGAGGGAGGGAACATCGACTACATGGTGGCGGTGAAATCCCCGCGAGCGATCGAACACATGATCGAGTCATTTGTGGTGACGTGGAATCGACATTCGCCGGAGAAGTTGCGCAGCGAGGAGTTCGCGGTGAGCGCCCTCGATGCCCCGGAAACTCAAGTGTGGCTCTTCGACCAGAACGGTCATGTCAAAAGGCGAGGTGTGATTGGTGAAATGTATGACACGGTCTTGTCGCTCGCGAAAGAGGAAGTCTGGCTGGTACACGCCTATACGTTCACCAGCAGGGGAATCATGGACCGGATCAAGGCCCTGACGGAGCGGGGCATCGCGGTGAACCTGATGTTGTCGGCCCGGAGCCATGCTCCGCGGTATACGCGGGGCGCCCTTTACGGGATCAAGGACATCCTTGACGCGGGGTGCAAGGTCTGGATGTACGAGGGCGGGAGGAGTGCGCTGCATTCGAAAGGGGTGATTGTTGACGGACGGTGGGCCTCGGTGGGATCGGCCAATTTCAACAGACGTTCCTGTGGATTCTCGGAAGAAGCGAATGTGGTTTTCGGTGATGAGAAGTCGGTGGGAAAGGTGCTTCGGGACCTGGAGGAATTGAAAACGCGTTGCCGGCCGGTGGAGAAGGAGGAAGCGCGGCGCTATCGGAATCCGTGGTATTACCTCACGTGGCTCGTGATGCAGATCCTGGGGTGATGGACGTTGGGGAGGTCAATGGGAATCCCTCATTCCGGGCGGGCGGGTCCGGGCCGGTGAAATGAGACGGGCCTTTCTTTCGGGTGCCACGGGGTTTCTGGGCCGGCACATGGTGGATGTGCTGCTGGGAGCGGATTGGCAGGTCACGGCGCTCTGTCGCGACGCACGGAAGGGGCGACCGCTAGCGGAGCGGGGCGTGGAGGTTCCGCAGGGATCCCTAGAGAGCGAGGCGGAGATCCTGAAGGCGATCCCGGAGGGGGTGGACGCGGTATTTCACATGGCCGCGAACACCAGCACGTGGCGTGGTGATCGCGAGAGGCAATTTGCGACGAATGTCGGGGGGACCGCGAATATTCTGAAGGCCGCCGCGGAGCGAGGTGCCCAGCGGTTCATCCACACTTCCAGCACGGCGGTGTATGGTCATCACGAGGGAGCCAAGACCGAAGAGAGTGCCCAGCTGGGATCGACCGCGAGGGTCGGTTACGTAAAGAGCAAGTGGCTCGCGGAACAGCTGGTCAAAGAGGCTGCCTCGAAGGGACTGCCTTCGGTGATCCTGAATCCGGGTCACATCATCGGAGCCTATGATACCCACAACTGGGCGCGCATGTTTTTCCTGGTGAATCAAGGCAAGCTGCCCGGTATTCCGCCGGGGAGCGGGAGTTTTGCAAATGCGCGGGAAGTGGCCGCTGCGCATCTTGCCGCGGTGGAGAAGGGAAAATCGGGAGAGAATTACCTGTTGGGCGGCCCTCACCACAGCTTTTTCGAGGTATTGACCGTCATCGGCAAGCTGCTGGACAAGCCAATTCCGAAGCGAACCACCCCGAAGTCCCTGCTCATGGTCCTCGCGTTCGGTGGAGATGTGCTCAGCCGCCTTACCCGCCGGGAGCCCAGGATCTCTCCGGAGGCAGCCTACTTCCTGTGCAATGACGACCGGATGGACTCCGCCAAGGCGGTCGCAGCGCTGGGCTACCGGGAGATTCCGGTCGAGGACTCGTTGGCGGAGTGCCTCGAGTGGCTTCGCGTCAATGGCATGCTCGATGAGTGAAGGAGCGGCCTCTTAGCCCTGGAGCTTGCGCAGACGCTGCTCCAGGTCGAGTTCCTCGAGATACGAAGCGACTGAGGAGGGAACCATTTCTCGCCAGGAGTCGTCGCCTGCGAGCAGGAGGGCGCGGATGGAGGTGGCCTCGATGTCCTTGCGGCGTTCCCAGAGAACTTCCACCGGATGGCCAAGCTCTTCCAGGATTCCGATTTCTTGGCTGGACCAGTCGTCGTTGATCGTCACAAAGCAGGTGATCTCCGGGTCGATATACCGGGACAGAAGCTCCGGGGTGCGGATGGGAAAGGGGGTGAAAGAGAAGCGCTCGGGAAGAATGCCTTCGGCGACGAGGGTGCGCGTGATCATGAACTGGCGCTCGTGGTAGGTGAGTGGATTTGCGGCGGGGGTGAGGTGATGCGGGGGGGGCCTGCCGGTTGCTCGACCGGGAACGGCTCGGCCAGCCCGATCCACAAGAATCCGCAACGATCCAGGGCGGCGAGGGCGTCCTCGAGGTGCTCGATGTGAAACGGCTGGAAGCGGCCGTGGATGCATCCTTCTGCCACCATGCGGAGGATTTCCAGAAAAGAGGACGGGCCGGGAAAGGCAAGAAGAACTCCGGATGCAGGCGATTCTGCAAGGCGGCAGAGTCTGTGGACTGTTCAACCATCCGCGCGAGCAAAACCTCGGGGAGAATAACCGAAATCGAAGATCAGGTTACGGGGAGCCGGCGAGTTCTTTTTTTTTACCGGGCTGAAGGGGCGTTCGGAGTCGTTGTCGGTGACGATGTACTGGCGCAGTTCGGGGCCGATCGCCTCAAGGAGGTAGCGCAAATGGCCGATGAGCGGGAAACTGCGGAGAATGGCGTGTTTCCGCTGGCAGAGGTCGAAGATGGCAAGGCCGAGAATGAGGAAGGCGAGGATGGCGAGGATGATGTAAACGGCGTGCATTCAGACCGGAGAGTGCACGCAGATTATTTGTCCGACGGGCGGGAGTAAAGGAAGGGGATCCCGGCTTTGGCCCGCGCGTCGGGATTAACGGTCGTCCTCCTCCGGCAGGTTGAATTTGGCAGCGAGGGTCTTGTAGGTCCGGTTGACGAAGGGGGAGCGCCAGGGGCGCCGGTCTCGGAGGATGCGTTTGATTCCGCGCGCGCCGAGATCGTAGAGCCGGACGCTGCCCTCGACGGCGAGGGAGACCGAAGAAGGCGCCCCGAGATGCAGGAAGTCCGCCTCGTGTTGGACGGAGGCTTCCTCCACTTCGATGTGGTGGAGGAGAGCCTCGACCTTTTTCATGCGTTCCAGGTCCGGCTTTTTACCGGCCTGAGCTTCGGCGAAATTGCGCTGGAGTGCGTTCTCTCCGATTTTGAGAGCCTCGACGCGTTGGCGCAGGTCGTGCGCCGCCGGTTCCCCGATTTCGGCGATCTCGTGTTGGAGTTCTTCGAGTTTCGACTCGGTTCGAGCGATCTCCTCAGCGATTTGCTCCGGTTTGTGGGCATTGGTTGTCATCACTACGATCTGGATTAGTACCGGACAGTATAGCCCGGGCAGGAGGAGATTGCGATGGGATTTTGGTGTCCGTGAGGTGATGCGAAGAGGTGAGAAGTTTTGGCGAAGCACGGCCGTATGAATGAAATGTACCTTCTTTCGCCTTTTCAGGGAGGGGCTGCCGGGGACGGCGCGGGTGGAAGGGCATGATCTCGATCGGGAGGGGCAGGG
>CAUZKZ010000471.1:0-4487 GCA_963580345.1 Verrucomicrobiia bacterium
GGCCAGGAACGACCAATCCGACTCCCCGACCCGTTCTCCAATCTCCCGGGCACGATCCTTGATCCGCCCCGGATCGCCACGACACGCGAGAGCCCAACCGACCGCCGCCATTTGCACCGTGCTGGCCTGCATGCGGGTGCTTCCCGTGACGGCCATCGGGCCCACGCTCAGGTTGATCTTCCGGATCGCGTCGTTCTCCAGCACTCGCTTCGATCGGGGGGCTACCTTCGCCAGGGTCTCGTCCGGATTGCAGTACAGGAAATAAGGCCGGTTCGCCGAGACACTCGCCGCCTCCTCGGTGGCCCCGATCACGAACGGCGTCTCGCCCCCTTCCGTGATCCCCACAAAGAGATCCCCATCCGCAAATTCCAATTCCCGCAGCTGGCGTTGCCCGTACTCCGGGTAGTCCTCGAACCGCTCGATGGATCTCACCAGCGCGGCGTCGCCACCCGCCATGAACCCGATCACGCGATCCCCAAGCTCCTCCCCGAGAAATCCGGCCCGGCCGAAGGTCTCCAACGAGATCGAGAGCCTCCCGGTCGCCCCGCATCCGCACAGGAAGATCCGCCTTCCCCGCTCCAGGGTTTCCGCCATCGCCTCGGCCAGTGGTTCCAGCTTCGGCGCATAACCCTCCAGGCGGTCCAGGGCGGCGAGATCGACTCCCTTCAAGGCCGCCACCGCCGCACCCGGATCTTCCCGCGCCAGCCGCGAGAGTTCCGCCGTTTCCGGCCGCGGCTGCTCGGTCTCCAGATCGCCCAACTGGAATTCCGGGGCGACCTCCAGGAACCGCTCCAGCGTCCCGGGCGGTGCACTCGGCTTCGGCACGTCTTCGGTCACTACTTGGTCACTTCGCTCTCGATTGTCCCCTTCGCCACCCTTGTCGCCAGCCGGTCGCCAGGCTTCACCTGCTTCGGATCCGTCACCAGCTTCCCATCCTTCGTGAGGGTGATCGAAAAGCCCCGTTCGAAGGCGGACTCCGGACCGAGAGTCTTCAAGAGGCGTTTCGCCCGCTCCAGCCGCTGCTCCAGGCGCTCCAATTTGTGCTTCGCCAGCTGGGAATAGCGCGCCTTGAATTGCTGAAGTCCCTGCCGTCGTTGCTCCACCACGATGCGGGGGTGGCGTACCTTCCAGGAGGCCCGCCGATCCGCCACCCTCATGTCGAGCTGACGCACCCGGTCCTGCGCGGCGCGACTCATCTTCCCGCGCATCTCGTCCAGACACAACATCGGCTCCCGCAATACCTTCTCGGCGTCCCGTGCCAACACGCCCCGCCCCGCCACACGCAGGAGGTGGCGCGCCTGCCGAAACTTCTCCCGAACCGGCCGCCGCAGTCCCTCGCGCATTCGCCGCAGCTGCTGACGAAGCTCCCCCGCATCCGGAACAACCAACTCTGCCGCGGCACTCGGAGTCGGAGCCCGCACGTCCGCCACGAAATCCGAAATCGTGAAGTCGATCTCGTGTCCCACTGCCGAGACGATCGGAACCGGACACTCATACACCGCCCGCGCCACAAGTTCCTCGTTGAAGTTCCAAAGGTCTTCCAACGAGCCGCCGCCCCGGCCCGTGATGAGCACGTCGCATCGCGGCAGCCCGTGTTTCTCCGGCTCTCCCAGCCTCTGAATCGCCCGCGCGATGCCCCTTTCCGCGCCTTCTCCCTGCACCTGCACCGGATACAGGACCGCCTTTACCCAGGGCGCCCGCCTCGACAGAACGTTCAACATGTCCTGCAATGCCGCCCCGCTCGGGGAGGTCACCAACCCGATCGTCATCGGAAATGGCGGCAGCGACTTCTTGTGCTCCTTCTCGAACAATCCCTCGGCCTGCAACTTGTTCTTGAGGGCCTCGAATCGCGCCTGCAGATCACCCAGTCCGGCTGCCATGACCTTCTTGACCACCAACTGGGCCTGCCCGCGCGCCTCGTAAATCGTCACTTCTCCGAAAACCCGCACCTTCGCGCCGTCTTCCAGCGCCTCGTGCCCCTCCCGCCGCTTCGCTCCAAATATCGCACACCCGATCTGCGCTTTCTCGTCCTTCAACGAGAAATAATAGTGCCCGCTGGACTGCTTCCGCAGGTTCGAGACCTCCCCCTCCACCCACACCTCCCCGATCTCGATCTCAAATACATTCTTCATCCGCCGCACCAGCTTCGAGACCGGTATCGCCCCGTCACCTTCCACCTGATACTGCTTCCCCTGCTCGCTCACGCGCATGGCGAATAGTAACAGTCCGTGCCCGGCGTTCCAGCCAATTGGGCCCGGAGGACAGCTCCGCGCGACGCCCGCTCACTCCTCGTCACGCAGATGCTGCCGGTTCTTCCGCCGCTCCGCGCGGTGTGCGATTTGCCGTTTCTGCTTGGGGGTCATTTCCTCCTCCCTCCGCTTGCGCCACGACACCCCGGAGTCGCCCGCCATGATGCAACCCAGCGGCTGAATCTCGGCCACCACCTCCGCCAGACCGAACTGCTCGATCTGCGCCTTCACCTGGTCCGCGTTCTTGTAGGCGACCGGGGTTTCGCTCAGGTCTGCTTCTCCGCAATACCAGCGCACATCGATCAACTCGGTACTCGAGTCGATCTGACGCTGGCGCAACTCCGGATCGGTGAACTGCCGCTTCAGGGCCGTGCGCGAGAGGTTTCTCCCCGCCCCGTGGGGCGCGAAGGAGAGAAATTCGTCGTTGTCCTTGCCCAGCACCATCAAGATCGGCGCCGCCATATTCAGAGGAATCAGGCCCAGGAGGGCCCGGCTGTGCTCATCGGTCCACGCCGGGGTGGCTCCTTTGCCGTGCAGAAACGTATCGCCCCGCTTCCACACGAAGTTGTGCTCGTTCCCGAATTCGGTCACGGCCTCCCCCCCGATCCGCTCCAGAAACCGGGCGTGGATGGCCTGGTGATTCGCCTTCGTCCAGCGCGCCACGTACTGCAAGGCCTCCCAGTAAGCCACCCCGGTCTCGCTGGAAGCATCGAGCCACGCCGCGGCGTGCGGAATGCGGTCCGCCACCTTGGCGGTGTGCTTCAATGCCGCAATCTGCCCCCGCTTGTAAACATGCGCCCCCAGCCCCCGCGATCCGTGGTGCGTCACCAGCACCCGATACCGTAGCTGCGGCGTCCCGGAGCAGGGCGCTCCTGCGGCCTCTCGCCGCAAAGATCTCTCCAGGTCATCGGCAATATCTTGATACCCCGCATCACGAAGCACGCCGATCTGGCTCGGCACAAACGTCACTTCCCCGATTGACGCGAAGTGATTGCCATCCCCCTGGTCCGCGATGTGAATGCGGGCCCGATCGTGCATGTCGCGCAGGAAGCGGTTCTCCCAAACCTCTTCGTCCAGCACCGGGTGGTGCACCAGGTCATCGAAGTGCCGGCCCCCGGGCCCGAAACGCGTCTCGGTCGCCAGAGCGTCCAGCTCGTTCGCCACGTCGCTGCGCTCGCGGTAGAACGTCGCGTACATCGAGCAGCAAATATCCGCGCTGTGCGCCGACGGAATGATGGCGTTCTCCACCGCAATGGCGCCTCCGACCGGAATCATGGCCGGCGCCGACCCGGCCGGGCAGGCATCGGGCATGACGGCGCCGCGCTTGATGATGGGAACCTTGAGGAGCTCCGTCATCTGGCGGCGCACCTTGGCCACGTTCTCCTTCTCCACCTTGTTCGTTCCCTCGATCGCCTCCGTCAGCGGAGCCGCCTTCTCACGCATCTGCTCCTTGGGAGGCGGGGCCGTGTGGTGCTTCTTCAGCAGCTTCAGGACGTATTTCTTGTCACTGATCCCGCGCGCCTCGTACTGCGCAGCAACTTCGAGAAGGAACGCAAACTGCTTCCCCGGCTCGTAGCCCGCCTCGATCAGATCCTGTCCGGTGATAGGTGCCATGGTTTACGGAGGTGGAGAGTGCCTCAGGCCGCTTTTTGACGGCCTGAGGCTAACATTATTTCTTCAGAAAGCCCATCAAGGGTTCCAGCGGCCCCATGATCAGCTGGTTGTTGTAGCCCGCGCCCGTCTTCTCAAGAGTCTTGAGGAATTCGAGCTGCAGGAGGACTGGGGTGCGTTCCAACACCCGGGCTGTGTTCGCCATCACACGGATCGCCGCGGCTTCCCCACGCGCCTTCTCGAGACCCGCCAGAGCTTCCTGCTTGGCGCTCATCACCTGCGTGAAGACCCGCTTGAGAACCGGCGGATTTGGCGGCGGTCAGGTGTTGGTGTCCAGCCGCTTTCAACTACGGGTGGAGTCGAAGACCTCCGGCTTCGCTACACCCTTTATTGTTCTGCTTGTCGAACGTTACGGACCGAACCATTTCGATACAGCTTAAGGACTCCAATCTTGGGCCTCCCCGGTCACCGCGGCAACGCGATTTCGGCGCTCGGCAAAGAGACTTGTGGCCCGGACGGTCGCGCCCTTAGCAGCCTGTTGAAATACTCGCAATGGCCGACCTTCTCGGTGCGTAGATAAGAAATGTTCCGCGATCGTGACGAACACGGCGAAGATCAGCAGGAGTT
>CAUZKZ010000472.1:0-4487 GCA_963580345.1 Verrucomicrobiia bacterium
TTCTGAACGAAGCCCTCCAACCCTTGGAATCACGGGGGTTTGGTCAGAACGAAAATGCGTAAAACGTTGATTTACAGCCATGGGGCGATATTCGATAACAAATTGAATCCGCCACCCACAATTTCCAAATAAACATCAGGTGACAAATCTCAGGGACCAAAAACTCATACCCTCAGGCTCAAGGGAGCATTGAGAATTGGTAATCAGGCCTGGGATTTAATTGGAAATTGGGCAGTGAATTTTTTCGTGGCCGCCCAATCGATCAATGGTTGGCGCTGCCCCTCCGCATGGCACCGCGTGCCCTCGCCCTACTTCTTCAACGATTCGAGGTAGGCCACGAGGTCGGCAAGTTCGAGGGGGTGAAGGAGACCGGCGAGGCCGGCGGGCATGAGGGATGGCTCGAGTTCCTTGCGGGACTTGATCTCGGACGGCTTGAGGTCGCGGGTGAGGCCGCCGGCCATGCGGAAGGTGATTTTCTGGTCGGTTTCGGAGGAGATGAAGCCGACGACGGTGTCGCCGGTCTTGGTCTCGACCTGCACGCCCGCGTAGCCGTGGGCGACTGCATTGGAAGGATAGAGGATGGCTTCGAAGAGGGCTTCGCGGGGGAGCTTGTCACCAATCTCGGTGAGGCTGGGTCCGTAATTGATTCCTTCCCCGCCGACCTGGTGGCAGGTGGCGCAGGTGGCCTTGGTGAAGGCGGCCTTGCCCTTGGCGGGCTGGCCCTTCATGCGGAGGAGTTGCGAGAGCGGGGGAAGGGATTCGGTCCCCGGGGCAGCGGGGAGGTTGAGGGCCTTGGCAATTTCGGTGCGGGTGCCCTCGTTGCTGGAGCGGGCAAGGAGCGCGCCGGTGGCGAACACGACGTCGGCGGGGAGCTTGCCGCTTTTGGCCAGTTGCAGAAGCCGTTGTTCGCCTTGCTGGGTGACGGCGAGGGCTTCCACGCAGGCCTTGCGGACCACGGTGTCCTTGGCGCGTTGGAGGGATTGCTGGAGGTGATCGAGGGCTCGCTTGTCGCCGGAGCGGCCGAGGGCGGTAGCGAGGGCGCGCCGCGAATCGAGGTTGCCGCTGCTCAGGGTCCGCTCGAGAATGCCCGGATTACCAAGGAGGTGACGGGCAGCGTTGGCGCCTTCGTTGTTGTTGCGGTTGGCGTTGATGAACTCAAGCAAGGCGGCGAGCACTTCGTCGCTCTGCAGGTTGTAGCGGGTGGCGAGTTCCACGAGGGCGGGAGATCCCTTGGCGGCAAGCGCCATCTTTTCGAGTCGCTTGATCCCGCCGGCTTTCTCGATCGTCTCCAGGTCGAGTTCCTTGAGGGCGAGGCTGGTGATTTCGGGTTTCCCGCTTTCGAAAAGGGCGAGGGCAAACTGCTGGCGAGCGTCGGACTTGGGGTGAAAGTGCAGAGAACGGAGGTAGCGATCGCGTTGCGGAGCGTCGGGCGCGGCGATGATCAACTTGCCGAGGAAGGGAAGGGCCTCCTCGCAGCGGGCCCGCCAGACGAGGTCGGCGTGCGGCTTGTTGCCGGTGGCTTTCAGGTAGGCTGAAAAGCGCGATTTCCAGCGCAATTCGGCGCCAATTCCGAGCGCTTCGACGAACCAGCGGTCGCCGCCTTCATAGGTTTTTGCGATCGCAGCCCAGGCTTCGTCGCTGGAGGAGCGATCGGCGAAGCGCAGGGCGATGGCCGCTTCGGCCCGCACGGCCGGATCGGGATCCCTGGCGAGGTCCACGAAGCTCCCGTCGTAGTCTCCGGTAGGGTCCAACACCCGGCAGGCCCGGATCGCCGCGCCACGGAGGAGAGGATCCTGATCCGTGATGGTCTTGCGGATCAAGATGCCGGGCTTGGGATTCAGAGAGGCAGCCGCCCAGAAGGCCCGGGCGCGAAGATGGGCCGGTTGCGAGCGGTCCGCGAGGCGGGTCGTGAGAAGTTGCTGTGACTTGGCCTCCGGCATCTTCCGAAGCGCGGCGTAAGCGAGGTAGCGCGTCTCTTCGTTCGGGGATGCCAAGGCGGCCATGGCCCCGGCTTCATTGGAAAAGTTGTCGAGTTTGGGAGCGGAGTATTTGTGGCCCTTGGGCGCCACGAGGAAGATCCGCCCCCGCTGGATGTCGCCCATACCGTGGCCGCCCACGCCGGGATCGTACCAATCCGCCACGACGAGGGAGCCGTCGGGCGCGACGCACACGTCGGAGGGGCGGAACCAGCGATTGCGGGTGCCAGTGAGGATGTTGAGGATCTCGGCGTCGAACCCGGCCCCGTTCTTCTTGACGGGATAAGCCCGCACCACGTTCGGTCCGGCGTCGCAGTGGATGGGCTGGCCGAAAAACTCTTTGGGGAGGAGGGCGCCTTCGTAGACGCAAATTCCGGTAGGGGAGCCGGCCCCGGTCTGGAGAAGATTGGGGACGACGCCCGGGTCGTTCTGGTGAAAGTGCCGCTGGGGGATTTCCTTGTGCATGCCCGGGCGCTGGTCGCGCCATCCGGCGCCCGTCAACTCGTCGCGGTAGCCGTAGTTTCCGAAGGGGAGCACGTAGTTGATGCGCACCCCGCGGTTTCCGTCGTCGTCGTTATCGGATTGCCAGAGCCGTCCGAAAGAATCGACGCAGACCTCCCAGTTGTTTCGGAAATTCCAGGCGAGGGTCTCTACCTTCGACCCGTCGAGATTGCATCGGAAGATCATTCCCTGCTGGTAGGGTTTGCGGGAGGCCACGACTTCGTTGCCGGCCAGGTCGGTGATCTGGTTCCCGGACTTGTCGCAGAGCTTGTTGCTGGCGTTGCCGAAGTTGAAGTAGAGCTTGCCGTCGGGCCCGAAGTGGAAGGCGTGAATTCCGTGGTCGTGCTGCCGGCCGCCGACATTTGTGAAGAGGAGCTCCTTGCGGTCGGACTTGTCGTCACCATTTTCATCGACGAGAAAGAAGACGTCGTTGCCGGCCGAGACGATGACGCGGTCGCCGAGCACACAGATCCCGTGAGCGGAGTCGACATCCTTGCCCTGGTAGAAGACGGTGCTTTTGTCGGCCTTACTGTCTGCGTCGGTGTCTTCAAGAATCACGATGCGATCACCCTCGGGGCGCTTGCCGTTATTGCGGCGGTAGTTGACGACCTCGCAGACCCAGACCCGTCCGCGATGATCGACGTCGATCGAACTGGGCGAGAGAATCATGGGCTCGGAGGCGAAGAGGGTGGCTGCGAGCTTCTCGTGCACATCGAGATTGGCGACCGCATCGGCTGGATCGTGGGGCGCTGCGGCCGCGAGGAAAGTGGCAGCCAGGAAGAGGCCGGGAATAGTGAACGATTTCATGATTCTTTGTGGGATTGTTCCGATACGGAGCAAATGGAAGGATTTCTCACGGAGTAGCCGGGAGACACCGGCATGGCAAGGGGAGAGGGAGCGAAGACGGACGTGGCGGCCCGCAGGAGCGGCCGGAGGCGGGTGGGGGCACGGGCCCGCCGTCATGGAATTTTGGTGGGGAGAAACTCCTCATTCCGCATCCAGTCCACGATCAGTTTGCGGACCGCGGGCCAGGCGGGAAAGGCGAGGAAGTGATCCTCGCCGGGGAGATAATGGGACTCGACCCGCACTGCGGAGTCCGTGATCGATTTCTCCAGGGTGCGCAGGTGAGCGGCAGGGATGCGGCGGTCTTTCTCGCCGGAAATGAGGAGGACGGGGCGGCCTCTCCAGCCGGTCTTGAACTCGGGGGTGTCCAGCACCGATTTCTCGAGGACAGGCGACAGGAGGACGAGTCCATACCACGCCGCCGGCTTCTCGGCGGCGGCCCGGGACACGCCGGAACCGCCGTTAGATACTCCGGCCAGGATAATGCGGCCGGCATCGAGGCGGGGATTTTTCAGGCAGAAAGCGCGGGCCAGCTCGATGGCCTTGAGTCCACCGGGTTGGGACCAGTTCCCGGCGCCAAAGGTGGGCGCCACAATGGCGACATCGTATTGATCGGCGAAGGTCTTCCAGATTTGCCAGTAGCCCTGGAAGTTGCCCATGCTTCCGTGCAGAAAGAGGATGACCGGCTTGGGGGCGTCACCGGGAGGGAGGTAGAGGAAGAGGTTGCCGACCTTGCGGCGGCCGAGGAGAAGGTCCTCGTAGGCGAAGCCGAGGGCCGAAGGGAGGGCGGCGAGTTCGTGGTCTTGCTCCAGGTCGCCGTAGACCTTCTTGAGGTGCTCCCGCAACTGCGCGGCCTGGTTCCAGTCAAGGTGGGAATCGATCAGGCTGAAGAGATAAGATCCGAGGAGGTGCTGATCGACTTCCGGAACGAGATTGGCGGGACTGAGGCGGGCGTGCCGGGTGTCGTTCTGATAGAGGAGGCGGGCCGCCGACTCGGGATTGTCTTCGTAGCGCGGGGAACGGATGTAGCAGGCGATGAGGGCGGAGAGTCCGGCTACCAGGAGAAGAAGCGTGACCCAGCGACGCGGCCGGCTTTTCCAGTGCAGGAGGTTGAGCGGGACGGGAAGCAGGCAGAGCACGGCGAAGGCGAAGAGGCGGCCCTCGACC
>CAUZKZ010000473.1:0-4476 GCA_963580345.1 Verrucomicrobiia bacterium
AGCTTGCAAACCTGGGTCAGGACGGGGAATCTCGAATTGGCTGGTTTTTGTTTTTTCATCAGGCCGATCCTAGGTGGGATCGGCCGCCAGCCACCCATTAATACCTCAGTCTATGGGATGGCTGTGGAATGGTTGTTTGTTATTGGATATTGGGGAAAAGGGCCCGGAGGCCGGAGCCTCCTTTGGGGAGGGGGAAGCGCGAAGCGCGAACTAGACGAGCCGGGAGGCCCACGCGGCGATGATGCGGGCGACGTATTCGGCGGATCCGGGCGGGGTGAGAAGGTGGTCGGCGCCCGCGAGGGAGAGGAAACTCTTGGGGTGCAGAGCGGCATCGTAGATCCTCCGGGCGTTATCGAGGGCGACAATTTCGTCGGTGGGAGCGTGCAGGATGAGGAGGTCGCGCTGCAGGTTGGCGATTTCGCATGGCTGGCAGTGAGCCTGGATGTCGTCCAGGAAGCGCTTGCCGATCTTGAATCGGCGTCCAGCGAGGGTGATTTCCGCCACCCCATCGGATTCCAGCTGCGCCAGGCCGTCTCCGAGGAGGCGGGTGACGTGTTCGGGATCGGCTGGGGCGCCGATGGTTGCGATGCCGAGGGCTTCGGGGACGCGGCCGGCGGCGGCGAGGACGGCCGCTCCCCCCAGGCTGTGACCGATCAGGATGGTCGGGGCGCGGTAATTGGTGCGGAGGTAGGCGGCGGCGGCGAGCAGGTCGTCGATGTTGGTGACGAAGGAAGAATCTTCGAACTTGCCCTCGCTGGAGCCGAGGCCGGTGAAGTCGAAGCGCAGGGTCGCGATTCCTTCCGAGGCGAGGGCTCGCGCGATGCGGACCGCGGCGCGAATGTCCTTTCCGCAGGTGAAGCAGTGGGCGAAGAGGGCGACGGCGCGCAGCGGGCCGGCGGGGAGTTCGAGGCGGGCGTCGAGAAGGTGGCCGTCGGGTGACGGGAAGCTTGCTTTTCGGGTGGCGGGCTGGGCTGGGCGATTCAGCAAGGAGACGAGGGCATCGATTTCAGGGCGCGCCGCAAGGCCGTCGATCCACCGCCAGGGAATCGCTTCAAATCCGTGGGCGGCGCCGAGGAGCATACCGAGCGGCATGCCCCGCGCCGAGTTGTCGCCGGCAGCGAGGGCGTTGGCGGAGAGGGCTGCGGTGAGGTCATCGGGAAAGCGAAGGGCGTAGTGAAGGGTGGCGGGGAAGGCTTCAGGGAGGTGGCACGTGAGACCAAGCTTCGCAGTGGAAGCGAGGTGATCATCCATGGCTGCGGCTTCGCGGGCGATCGCGAGCCACTCGGCGGCCGGGAGGTGTTGGTAGGACGCGGTGGCGGCCGCAGCGAGGGCTTCTTCGACACCGGCTCCGGTCAGGATGAGTTCGGCGGCCCGGAGGAAGTATTCCGCCGCGTCGATCACGAAAGGGTCACCATGAGTCAGGGCGGTCTGGGCGCGGGCCGCCGCGATTTTTTCTTCGAGGGGCGCCTCGGCGAGAGCCACCAACAACGGGGCGAGTCGTGAGGCGCCCGCCAGGTCGTTGGATTCGGAAGCCTGCGCCCTGCCAGCGGCGTGGTTGGCGAGGGTGTCCTTGGTGGCGCTGTCGAGATAGCCATCGTAGTCCTTCCACATCGCGCGCCAGTCTTCGGACCAATCCGATGGGCTCCACCCCCGACGAAGGGTGAGGGAACGCAGGAGGGTCAGGGCTTGATCGCCGTAGTGGGTGAATTCCCCGGCACTGCGATGGGGATGGTATTCGGACCGGGGGTCGTCGAACTCGATGGTCTGAGCCGGATAGAGCCGGGCCACCTTGGACTGATTGTAGATCCAGTGGGGGCCCAGGCTGAGGGAGTCGGCGGCGAAGGAGGCGTAGAGGGCGGCCAGGCGATGAGTCATGGGTGCCAGGAGAGCGCATGGAAGCTGGAGCGGCAATGGGAACCGGCGGGAGGGGAGGGCGTGGGTGTCACAGGCGTCGCTCTGCCCGATTCCGTCAGGCTTCCGCTACTTTTTGGCAGGCTGGATGCGGAAAACACTCGCCATGTTATTCACATTTGTGCACATGGAGGTTGCACCGATTGCAACGGGAGTTGCTGAACGATGAGTATCCGTCGCAAGAATCTTGCCTTTCGCTACCTGTGGACGGCGTGGCTCAACCTAGTGCGCTGGGCGGCGTTGGGGGGCTTGGTGGTCTTCCTGACGATCGCGCTCGTCACGAAAGACTCTTCCTGGTTTCTGCACGTGGGGATCGCAGGCGGGGTGTTTATGATGTCGCTGGTATTTTACCTGTTCGAGGCGTCCGCGGTGCGCTGCCTGGGTTGCGGAGGGACCTTGCTGCGAACCATGCGTTGCGCGAAGCATCGCACCGCCAAACGGGTGCTGGGAAGTTATACCTTGCACTGCACTCTCGTGCTGGCCACCTACGCGAAGTCGGTGCACTGTCCGTATTGCGGCATGCGCTACCGGATTTCACGGCACACGCGACTGGACCGCCGCAAGGAACATGAGGAGGCCGAAGAGCGGATTCGGACCGACGATGCGGCGAAAGAGGAAAAGGCCCGGCAAAAATCCGAGGCCAAGAACGTGCCGTACTATTAGGGGCTGACGCCTGTGGAGGATGGGCTTGCGTCGATCGGAGGACGGAAATCGGAGGTCGGAAGTGGAGCTTCTCGAACTGTCTCCGTCGTCCCGTGTGATGACAGCTTCCTGACGTTGACCTGCGACGATCCGAGCTTTGACCGTGCGTCGGCGCGCCCCCGCTTCAAACGTTGAATCGGAACTCGATGACGTCACCGTCCTGCACTTCGTATTGCTTCCCTTCGATGCGGAGTTTCCCGGCTTCGCGGGCGGCGGCCCTGGATCCGGCCGCGACCATCTCTTCGAAGCTGCAGACTTCGGCGGCGATGAAGCCACGCTCGAAATCGGTGTGAATCACGCCGGCGGCGGCGGGCGCCTTGGTCCCGGCCGCGACGGTCCAGGCGCTGGTCGCCTTCTCGGAAGCGGTGAGAAAGGTGCGGAGCCCGAGCAGGTGATACACGGCCTCGATGAGCGAAGAGACCCCGGAGTCGGGAACCCCCATGTCGGCCAGGAACTCCGCTGCTTCGGAGGGATCGAGGGAGACCAGTTCTTCTTCGATCCGGGCTGAGATCACAACCGCCTCGGCGCCGTGGGTCTCGGAGGCGTAGGTTTGCACCGCCGAGACCATCGGGTGGCCCGCGGGAGCTTCGTATATGGCCGCCAGTTCGTCCTCCGCCACGTTGCAGGCAAAGATGGTGGGCTTGGAAGTGAGGAGGAAGAAATCGCGCAGGACCCGCTCTTCGCTCTCGGATCGCACCAGGGTCAGGGCGGGATTCCCGGCATCAAGATGGGGGAGGAGTTTCTCGATCAGATCCAGTTCACGCCGGGCCTCCTTGTCGCCGCCCTTGACCTTTTTTTCACGATTCTCCTTTCGCTTCTGGAGGGAGGCCAGGTCGGCGAGGATGAGTTCGGAGTTGATGATCTCGATATCGCGCAGGGGATCAACCCTACCCAACTCGTGAATGATGTCGTCGTTCTCGAAGCAGCGCACCACCTGCACGATCGCATCGACTTCGCGGATGTTGGCCAGGAACTGGTTGCCGAGGCCCGCGCCTTCGCTGGCGCCCTTCACCAGCCCGGCGATGTCGACGAACTCGATGGCTGTGGGAACGATCTCCCTGGAGCCCCACAGCGAGGAAATGACCGCGAGGCGGTCATCGGGGACCGTCACGATGCCGAGGTTGGGATCAATCGTGCAGAATGGATAGTTCTCCGCCTGCGCCTGGCGCGAGCGGGTGACGGCGTTGAAGAGGGTCGACTTCCCGACATTGGGAAGCCCAACGATACCGGCTTTGAGCATGAGGCGCGGCCTTTAGCCGATTACGCCGCCCCTGACTACCGCGAACTCCGCCGGATCGATTACTCGATCGAGAAGTCCTGGGGATGGAATGCCGCGTAGGAGGGCGGGGCGAAGCGTTGGCCGGGGACCGAGCCGGCAATGTCGAGCATGGCGGTGTAACCCTGGCCCCCGCTCTTGGGCGGAAGGATGCTGCCGTCAAATGCTACCGCTCCTTCTGGAAGGCGCGGCGGCACGTAGTTCACCGGGACCGGGGCCCGGAAACTTGGCGAGGGCGCCCGGTGTTTCGGTGAGAGAGATGCCATGTGACCCGATACCTGTTCCACCTTCTCCAGTTGCTGGATCTCTTCATGCGAAACCTTCACAATGTGTGGTTGGCCGAAGCGCGTCAGGTCACGCAATTTGAAGGCTGCCAGATCGCCCTTCGTCACGTCCCCCTTGAAGGCGGAACACGAGGTAAAGGCGGCGAGGCTAAGAGAGGCGGCAAGGAGGGAGACGAGAGTGCGCATGGATTGGAAATTGGTATGTGCGGGCATGTACGAGGGGAGGAAGGACCTCCTCCTCGCAATGCTTTCTGACATGAGTGTGCGTACGATGTTCACATAAGAGAATAGAATTCTAAATCG
>CAUZKZ010000474.1:0-4450 GCA_963580345.1 Verrucomicrobiia bacterium
TTCCTGGTGAAAAAGCGGGGACAGGAGACAAAGTTGGGGCGTCGGCTGCTCTCGTCGATCGAGGTGTTGACGGCCCTTTCGTTCGTGCCGGAGGAGCGCGTGCCGAAGCTCCTGGACGATCCGTTTCGGGCCACTGCCTTTTTTGCGATGGCGTTGAAATTATGGGAGCAAGGCCAGTTGGAGCGGGCCCATGGAATGTTCGAGCGGCTTTCGCATTCCGGACCGTGGCCGGAGACGGAGTGGATGGAAGTCTATCAGGAACTGGCCGGGCGCTACGTGGTCGACTACCGGCAACTGGGACGTGCCGATCATTCCATGGAGGGCAAGAACCGCGCCGAGGTGCAGGCGGCGATCGAGGAGTTGGATGAGATCTACACTTCGCTGCAGACGCGGGGCCGGGCGCGTTTCAATGTGAAGGTCTGGCAGACGGAACTGATGCGGCGATTGCGGGAGTTGAGGGAGCGCCGCGTAGCTCCGCACTGGAAAGAATTGCGCGACGAAATCACTCGCGAGTTTGCGGAGGCGAAGTTCCCGGATGGGGTTGAGCGCCTGAAAGCCGCCAGGCCGAAGGGCGAGTTGGAACAAAAGCAGCGCGCCGCCCTGGTCGATCTTGCCGAAGCTGCGGGCGCCTTCCTGGTGGATCTGGAGAGAGCTCTGGCCCCCGGGGCGACGGGGGTGGATGTGCGGACGCGGAAAGGAGAGCAATTCACCCAGATCATCGGATCGCAGGAAGGGGGGCTATTGGTGGAGGAGAAAGGCGCGGCACGGTCCCTGGGTTGGGGCGAAGTCGATCCCGTCGCGCTCCTGCTCCTGCACCGCAAGCTGGTAGAGACCGCCGCGGAGCTGCCTCAGAAGGACGGGTTGCTCTTCCACTCCGCCGCTTTTGCATGGCTGCATGGACTGCACGCCGAAGCGGAAGGGGTGGCGAAGGAATTGATCGAACTGAAGCCTTCCTTCGCAGCGGAGTGGGAGCAGATCAAGGAGGTCTTGGGGGAGGGATGAGGCCGCCCGGGAGGATCAGGCTCCCAAACTCGCGGTCACGAGATCGGCGACGGAAAGGGCCCAGGCTCGGTGCAACCCGTGCGGACCGCGATTCCACTGGCCGCTCATTTTGTAATCCGTCCGCCGTGGCATTGACATTCGCGCATGGCGGGGGATGGTCCCGCCGCGATGTCTGACGACGACAAGAAGGGACCCAGTCCGGAAGATTTGCAGCGCAGCCTGCAGGAGTTTTTCGGAAAGATGGGAAACCTGCAGTGGAGTATGCCGGGGATGGAGGTGCCAGGCGCGCAGGAGGAGGAGCCCGAAGCACCCGACATCCGGCCTGCCGACAGCGTCTTTGAGTTCAGTTACATTCCACGCGATATCAAGGCTCACCTCGACCGCTTTGTGATTCGGCAGGACGAGGCCAAGAAGGCGTTGTCGATCGCGGTGTGCGATCACTACAACCACGCCAAGTACTTGCGCGCCCTCGAAAACGAGCACGGGAGACTGCCGGAAGGGGTGGAACTGCAGAAGCAGAACGTGATCGTGGTGGGGCCCACCGGGGTGGGGAAGACCTACCTTGTCAAGCACATCGCGGAGATGATCGGGGTGCCGTTCGTGAAGGCGGACGCCACCAAGTTTTCGGAGACCGGGTACGTGGGCGGGGACGTCGATGACCTCGTGCGGGAGCTGATGCAGCGGGCCGACGGGGACGTGGAGCTGGCGGAGTTCGGGATCATCTACATCGACGAGATCGACAAGATTGCCACCAAGGGCGAGATGATCGGCCGCGACGTGAGCGGGCGCGGGGTGCAAACCACCCTGCTGAAGCTGATGGAGGAGACCGAGGTGCCCTTGACGAACCCGATGGATATCCGGAGCCAGATGAAGTCGATGATGTCGATGCAGCGGGGCGGGGCGGTCGAGAAGGACTCGATCAACACCCGGCACATCCTCTTCATCGTGAGCGGAGCTTTTTCCGGTTTGGAAAAAGTGGTTCGGCGGCGGATGAGCGAAGGACAGATCGGCTTCGGAGCGGACCCAACCGAGCGGCCCATGGACGGCGAACTCTTCACACAGGTCGAGACGCAGGACTTCATCGACTTCGGGTTCGAGGCCGAGTTCATCGGGCGCCTGCCGGTGCGGGTGGTCTGCGAAAAGTTGACCGCGCAGGACCTCGAAAACATCATGAAATTCTCGGAGGGCAGCCTCCTGCACCAGTACGAGCGGGAGTTCGAAGCCTACGGGATCCGCGCCAAATTCGAGGACAGCGCCATCGAACGCATCGCGGCCCTGGCAGAGAAGGAGAACACCGGGGCGCGGGCCCTCATGACGGTGTGCGAACGGCTCCTGCGTGATTTCAAGTTCGAACTCCCGGGGACCTCGGTCTCGGAACTGAAGATCAGCGGAGACCTGCTGGACCGACGCGAGGAGCTGTTAGAACAGTATCGCGAACTCGGCAAGCAAGTCGATGTGGAGAAGGCGGCCAGGGAGTTGGAGGTATTTTGCCGCGATTTCCGTGAAGAGCACGGAGTGGATCTGGTCCTGAGCGCGGAGGCACTCGCCAGGCTGGCGGAGGAAGCCGCGAGCCAGGGACGCAGCCTGCTGCAACTTTGCCGCCAACGTTTTCGGGACGTGCAGTTCGGACTGAAGCTGATCCAGAAGAACACGGGGCGAACCCGCTTCGAGTTGGGAGTGGAGGCGGTGGAAGATCCCGACAAATACTTGAGTGACCAGGTGGTTAGGAGTTATCGTGGTGAAGCCGAGGGCGCGGAAGGCGTCGGAGGCGCGCCCGGACATGAAAACTGAGACGCCCCAATCCCACGGGCACCCCGTAACGGTTGCAGCCGTGGTGGGGAGTTTCGCCCTCGCGGTGGGCCTCGTGGTTCGCGCCTCGGGTGTGATGCGGGGGGCGGAGGAAGGACTGCTGCACCGCTACCGCGACGGGGGCTTTCCGATTGCGGAGGGCGCCTCCCAGCCGTGGTGGGGATTGGTGGTCATTCTCCTGTTGGTGTATGGCCTGGCGATCCTGTTGTTGGAGATCCCCGGCACATCGCGTCGCGTCATGCTGGCGGTGACCCTCCTGGTATTGGTGGCGGCCGCCTCTCCGGTGGTGGCGCTCTGGGGAGTCTTCTGGAGCCCCCTGGTGGCGTTCGTGAGCGGGGCCTGGAGCGCCTTTTGTGCCACCCTGTGGGCCAAACATCACACCATGCCATGCGAGACAGCCGAGGCGCCCGGGGACGGGAAGGTGATTTCCATGGAGGAGCAAAAGGGGAAGGTGAGGAAGAAGGGGTAGGGTTTTGGTGTTCAGTGTACAGTGTACAGTGTTCAGTGTACAGACTGGGGGAAGGCGAGTCTGAATACTGGACCCTGAACACTGCCTACTGAAACAATGGCACGCGCCGACTATCCGCAGCCCGTTACGGAACTGATTGACGAACTGAAGCGCCTCCCCGGAGTGGGGCCGCGTAGTGCGGAGCGGATTGCCTTGTGGTTGTTGCAGAGTGCGAAGGCGCAACCCAATGCCCTGGCGGAGGCCATCCAGTCCGCGGCGAGCAAGGTGACCTCGTGTCCGCAGTGCGGATTTTTCGCGACGGTGGAGGGTTGCCCGGTGTGTTCGGATCACTCGCGCGACACCAGCAAGCTGTGCGTGGTGGAGCAGGCCACCGACGTGCTGCCGATCGAGCGTTCGGGGGCCTTCAAGGGATTGTATCACTGCCTCGGCGGGAAGCTCTCGCCGCTCGACAACGTGACCCCGGATGATCTGCGGATCGGGGCGCTGACGAAACGTCTCGAGCGGCTGGAAGAGGTCGAGATTATCCTGGCCCTGAGCGCCGATGTGGAAGGAGAGGCCACCGCGAATTATCTGGGTGAGATTTTGGAGAAGCGGGATTGCACGATCACACGGCTGGCGCAGGGACTGCCGGCAGGTGGGGACCTGGAGCACGCCGATGCCCTGACGGTGTCGCGGGCGTTCGAGGGGAGACGGTGAGGGTTGGGAGGGGATCTTCTCGTGGCCCTTCAGGCTACGGGTTGGCGTGATGGCGGGGGTCCCAGGGCTGCACCCCTCGCCAGGCTCGGGGGCTTACCCTGGGCTGTGGTGTGTCGGCCCTTCAGGCCGGGGGTTGGTGTGATGGCGGGGAAGCGGGGAGTGGGGCTCCGCCTGAAGGGCGGAGACAGCAGGGCCCGGCCGGCCAACCCTGGTGGATGCCGGCGTCCCGGCCGGCATGAATCTGGGCTTGTGCGGTCGCGGTAGGACCGCCGGTTGCCCGGCGGCCCCCGCACAGATCCCAGCGGGCGGGATTATCGCACTGGGCTCCTGCCTCAGGTCGTAACGCGCAAGCGGTGTTCAGGATACGGGTGCATGACTCGCAGGACGGGCATCCATCGGCGCGCCAGGCGGCGATAGAACCGCTGCCAATCGCAGTTACTTTTGTGACTGCGTCGGCGCAGGCTCTTCCACCAC
>CAUZKZ010000475.1:0-4441 GCA_963580345.1 Verrucomicrobiia bacterium
CGGTAGTTGACCACCTCACAGACCCAGACGCGTCCGAGGTGGTCGATGTCGATGCTGGAGGGACTCAGCATCATCGGTTCCGAGGCAAAGAGGGTGGTTTCCAGTCCCTCTCCCACGTCGAGGTTGGCAACCGCTTTCTCGGGGGGCTGCTTGGCCAGGGCGGGGGAGGCCAGGGCCACGAGGAGGGCGAGAACGGAAAGGGCGGGTCGGCAGTTGATGTGCATGATGAAGAAATAGCTTGGTCAATGGTGGAGCGGCAACGTGAAAACGTGGCCCGATCTATCGCTGAATTTTCCGCCCATCCCACCATCAGGCTACTTTCCCGGCGGAGAGCGAATGCTCAGCGGTTCACCTCGAAAAACAGGATGGACGCGGTAGTCCCCTTGCTTCCCGGGTTTTTCTCCTTCACCAGCTGCAGGGCCAGGACGTGCTTCCCGGGCTTCAAGTCCGTGCCGAAGATCACGCTGCGCGGGTAATTCAGTCCGCGGCTGTAGCGATGGTAGAGGTCGTGCCGGGTGGCCGGGCCTCCATCGATGCTGGCCTCGAGGATTCCGGCATCGGGTCCGGCGAGGAGGAAGGCCCCCACCGTCCGTCCCGTGAACTCGATGATCAGCCTGGCCCCCGGTTGCTCGCCGCGCAGTAATTGATACGACGAATACTGGGAGCGAATTCCGCCGAGGGGCAGGAGCTCCCGTCCGACCTTGCCCAGGCGCCAGCCTGCCGCGAATCCCGGATCCATCGGAGCGAAGAAGCGGCCGTGGCCATAGCTTCCTGCGTCGAGGAGGTCGGCCAGCTTACGCCGGGGCTCCTGGTTGCCCTTCGCGAGCCCGGCCTCGATGGCGGCGGTGATCATGTTGGAGGCGACCCGGTAGCCGAACCGGCCGGGATGGGTTCCCCCGTAATCCTTCCAGCGGTAGCGGCCACCCTTGGTGGCGGCCGCTACCTCTGCGGCCACGTTGACCGAGATGACCCCGTGCCGGGCGGCCACCGCCTCGTGGGCCGCGATGGCCACCGGCGCCTCCCCCTTGCCCAGTTTGTCCAGCATCCCGGGATTGACGAAATGGACCATCACGATCCCGCACTTCGGGTGCTTGCGCTGGACCTGGCTGATGATCCCTTCCATCCCCCGGATACACTCGCGCCGGGCATGCCCGGCATCCTGGTCGTCATTGACCGCGAACTCGACCACGAGGAGATCGACCTCTCCCTTGCCGAAGATGTGCGGCTCGAGGCGGAAGGCTCCGCTTGTTGAACAGGTTGAACCCAGGCCCGCATTGGTCACTGTCACTTTCACCCCGGGAAACTTCTGCTTCAGCCAGGCGGGGACCATCGCGGTGTGTCCGCCGGTGTTCTGGGTGATCGAGCCCCCGAGGAAGGCGACATGGCACTTCCGGTCCATCTCCAGTCGCTGCTTCAGGTGGCCGAGCCCACTGCGCACATGCAGGTTCGGATTACCGGGAGCGATCGCGGCACGTGGGTCGTCCTGGGCTCCCGAGATCTGCGGGAAGAGAACCAGTGACCAGGAGGAGAGCAGAAGCAGGGGTGCTTTCATGCCAGGAGATTCGCGATCCTGCGGGAGGGCGCAAGCCCCGGAGCGGTCGTATTTCCGCGGGCGACAGCCCGGACCGGCAGGATCTCGCACGGGGGTGGAGAATTTCCCTTGCAGCACCCTCCTTCTGTTCCTAGGTTCCAGCCCCGCCCGCAAGGGCACCAGATCAAAACCGCGGGGTGGAGCAGCCCGGTAGCTCGTCAGGCTCATAACCTGAAGGTCGCAGGTTCAAATCCTGCCCCCGTAACCAATGAAGGCCCTGAAGTTCAACGACTTCGGGGCCTTCTCCGTTTCAGGGGCGAAGGATCCGAACTGCAGCCAAAGTGCAGCAAAATGTGCCTGATTGCCAGTTCTATTGCACCGGTGTTGCACCGGTAGATTGGAGGAAGAGCGGAGCTTCCATCGCGAACCGAGGATGCCGCGTCCCGCGGGCAACGAGCGGGATCAAGTTGGAGCCGAGTCCTCACGTCCTCCTCGGGGCTGGCCCCATTGTTCCGCCCTCGACGAACTTGGCCTTGGTGAAGGTCTGGCGCCGATCCTCCTTGCCGAGGCTCACGTTGGCCGCCCAGCGGACGATGCGGCGGACGACGGGTTGGGGATCCCAGTGAATGTGGGCCACGGACGGTTCGGACCAGGCGAAAGTCGGATCAGCATCACTGCATATGATGGAGATGTCGCCCGGCACGCGGAGTCCCCTGGCGGCAGCAAACTGCAGGACCGCATTGAAGATGACAGACTCGTCGCAAATGAGGGCCGTCGGGGGGGTGACTTGGAACAATGAGGAAAGGCAAGCTTGCAGGCCTTCCTTGCAATCGTCCCATTCCGGGAGATTGAAATTACCTGCGGAGAGTCCCTGTTCTTTGAGTTCGGCGAGGAAGGCCTGCTCGGTAGTACCCGGTTCAGGAAGCCGACGTCTCGGACGTGCCAGCAGGGTGATGCGGCGATGTCCAAGGCCGATCAATTTGCGGGTTACCATGATGAAGGCAGGCACCTTGTCCGGGCCGGCGCCGGCCATGGGCAACCCCTCCCGGCGCCCGAAGAGGGCGAAGGCCGGGGTCGGGTTCGCCGCGAACCACTGGAGGACCGATTGCGAGGCGGCACCGATCACCCATACATCGGCTTCGGTTGACTCGACCAATGGAGCGATTCGACTGACATCCATGCCCAGGGCTAGTAAGGATCGAGCGGGATGAACCACCGTGTGTCCCGCCTCGCTTAGTTCGCGGTCGAGTTGGACCATATAATTATATTTCCGGTCGACTGCCTCTGAGAGAAGAAGTGCAACTCTCATGGGCCGAGCGGAGGCCAGTTTTGTGGAGGACGTGATGAGACGACGACGCCCTGCTCCCTGTCCGGTGAGGAGTCCTTCCGCTTCGAGATTCCGCAGGGCGGATTCCACCGTTTTGTGACCGACTCCCAACTCTACAGCCAGGTTGTTGCGCCCGGGCACGGTCGTGAGCCATCGGCCCTTGGCCAGTTCCTGGCGCAGGTGGCTGGTGACTTGCTCCGCGATCGACGAAAAGTCGGATGACGCCATGGGAAAACCTGCTCTTTTAGTGACAGGTTGGCGAGAAAAATTGCGATAGGTTGGGTCGGTTTATTCGGTTAAGAAGCAGGAACAAACTCACGATTTCCCCCAATTTCACCATGACAAAAGAATCCGATGACATACAGGCCGTGGAAAAACTCGGCGAAGCGAGAGACAGGATCGTAACCGAGTTGCGCAAGTCGATCGTCGGCATGGACGAGGTCATCGACGAGATGATGATCGCCATCTTTGCCCGCGGCCACTGCCTGCTGGTGGGTGTGCCGGGCCTGGCCAAGACGCTGCTGGTCAGCACCCTGGCAGAGACGATGTCCCTCTCGTTCAAGCGGATCCAGTTCACGCCGGACCTGATGCCTTCCGACATCACCGGGACCGAGTTGTTGCAGGAGGATCCCGAGACGCACGAGCGCCATTTCAAGTTCCAGAGGGGGCCGGTCTTCACCAACCTGTTGCTCGCCGACGAGATCAACCGCACGCCGCCCAAGACGCAGGCGGCGCTGCTGGAGGCGATGCAGGAGAAGCGGATCTCTTCCGGCGGCGAAGATTATAAACTCGATGAACCGTTCTTTGTCTTGGCCACCCAGAACCCGATCGAGCAGGAGGGCACCTACCCGTTGCCGGAGGCGCAGCTCGACCGGTTCCTCTTCAATATCATGGTGAAGTATCCCAGCCGCGCCGAGGAACTCGACATCATGCGCAGCGTCACCACCGACGACGAGCCCGAGCCGAAAGAGGTCGCGGATGCAGCCTCGATCCTCGAGTTCCAGCATGTGGTGCGGCGGATCCCGGTTTCCGAACATGTCTTCGAATATGCGGCCTCGCTGGTCCGTTCGACCCGCCCCGACGAGCCGGACGCGCCGGAGTTTGTGAAGAAGCTCATGGCCTGGGGCGCGGGACCTCGTGCTTCCCTGAACTTGATCGTCGCGGGTAAAGCGCGGGCGGCCCTGCGCGGGCGCTGCCATGTTGCGATCGAAGACATCAGGGAGTTGTGTCTGCCGATTTTGCGCCATCGCATCATCCCGAATTTCGCGGCGCGCTCGGAGGGAGAGACACCCGACACCCTGATCGGAAAGCTTCTGGAAGAGGTTCCGGCGGACGAGAAGCTGCTCAAGAAGAGAGCCAGCTAGCGCAGCACGGATCCTCATCCATGTCTGAACATTTGCCAGAGACCAACTACCTCGACCCCGAGGTGCTGCAACGCCTGGGCGACCTCGAACTCGTCGCACGCGAGGTGGTGGAAGGATTGCGGGTGGGGAGCCACCGCAGCCCGCTGCGTGGCTTCAGCACGGAGTTCGCCCACCACCGGCAGTATGCGCCCGGCGACGCGATACGGGATATCGACTGGC
>CAUZKZ010000476.1:0-4432 GCA_963580345.1 Verrucomicrobiia bacterium
AGGAGCCGCCCAACCAGCTTCCGGCCGATCATTCCCCCTCCCCCTGTGACCAGAATCCTCAAGGCCCGCGATTAAGCGCCCTCACCCCATCCCTCGCAATCCCAATCATCCCCCAACCCATACGGCCCCGGACCGCTTGGATCGGTTGGATGGGGCTGTGCGCGCTTTGGCGGAGTCTCCCCTTCCGATCCGAGTCCAAGTCTGGTATCGTCTCTCCAAGACAAACTGGTTTCCTCCCCTCCGGGGTGAACCGACTTTTCCGCAAATGAAGACTTCCCTGGTTGTCCTTGTCGTGGCCGGCTTGCTGGCTGGACTGTTGGATGCCTCTCCCACCCGAAGCCTGCGCCAGCGCAAGGTCGAGAAGCGACGCGACTTGAGTAAGGCGCGAGCAGCCGATCAGGCCGCGGCCCAGGCCAAGACTCCGCGGACCGCCTCTACACAATCCGGTGCGGTCCCTCAATCCACCCCGCCGGCGTCCCCAGGCGGAGCCCCGGCCCCGGTGGTCAAACCCGCCCCGGCCCCGCGGCCGAGCGGACCGTCGCTGCTCGTCCGCTCCAACAAGCCGCCAGCCAGCCGCTTCTTCTCGCGGGTGCGGACCGACCATTCACGCAGCGATGAGAAAGCCAGAAAGGCCGCCGCCGCACAGCAACCTCCCGTCGAATCCACGACCGATAAGAAACTGATCTACCGCCGCACCTGGGGTACCCGTTCGCGGCATCGTCTGCGCTAGTTTCCCTCGTGATCCCTGGGCCAGTGAGGAGGCTCCCGGGCTCAGTCCATTTGCTCGCCCTGGTCCGGCTCCACGGCAGCATCCGACTGCTCTTCCCGGGGTTTTCGAGTGGGCTCCGCGGCGCCTTCGTCACGTTTTCTCGTCACCAGGGGCCGCACGATCGCCCACAACACCGGCGGCAATCCCGCGCTGAAGACGAGAGCCATCACCGGGTTCTCGTGACCCCACACCCCGATCACAGCAAACGTAAACCCGAGGGGGACGCTTCCACAAGCCAGCGCCAGCGTGAAGCGGCCCCATGGCATGCGCGCCAGCCCGGCCAGGCACGCAATCACCTCCGGCATCACCGGCAACCAGCGCGACAGCGCCACGATCCAGCCGCCCGCCGGACCGCGAAAAATCAGTTCCCCCTTCGCCAGATCCTCTTTGCCGGCAATCCACTCCGCCGCCCCGCGCCCCACCTGCCGGCACAGCCCGTAGGCCAGGAGCCCCGCCAACATCGAACCGAGCACCGCGAATACCCCGCCCAGCCAGGGACCATAGACGAATCCCAGGGCCGACATCACCACCGTCCCCGGAATCGGGAGGAACAGGTCCGAAACCAGTAGCCCAATCCCTGCCAGCCACGCCCAGGAAGTTCCCAATTCCTTCAACCGCTCCTTCGTCTCCTCCGGATTGAACAGCTTCTCAAAAAAATCCCCCCAGATCACGAATGGCACGATCACGAGAATCGCGAGGAGGAGAAACAACCAGAGGAGACGCATGATCGCGGTTCGTTGCTGCGACCGTATCCCGCCGGACCGGCCAAGTCACGGCTCCGGACATCATCCCCCGTCCGCAATGGCACCCGATTACGCCCTTCGACTCCCTGATTGCGCTCCGGGCCGCTCCGTGGATAGACTTCTTTCCGCAACAACCACGATGTCCAAGCCCAGCCCCGACCCCTTCGATCCCTCCACCTTGCCCAAGTTGGCACACGATGTCATCCAGGAGGCCAAATTCCCCATGCTCGCGAGCATCGACGACGACCAGCCGCGCCTCCGTCCGGTTTCTCCCGTCAAGGTCGAGGGCTTCACGATCTATGTCGCCAATTTACGCAGCTACCACAAAACCGGCGAGATCGGCGCGAACCCCAAGGTGGAGCTCTGCTACCTGGCTCCCAATCACGACCAGGTAAGAATCACCGGTCTTGCGGTGGTCCTCGACGATCCCGCCCTCACCGAGGAGATCTGGGAAGCCAACCCGCTCCTCCGCCAATATCTGGGCATGAGCGACAACCCCGAACTCATCATCTATCGCATCGTCCCAAGCCGCGTCCGCTTCATGCGCGAATGGGCCTTGAATTACCACGACGTGCCTCTGACCTAGTTTCCGGCTTAGTCCTCCACCTGTGCCAGCGCGGAGGCGGGCTTCGCCGGCTCCCACGAAGGGAGGAGGACTTCCCCGACCATCAGGGGGCCCAAGCGATGCGAATCCGGGTGTCTCTCGCTCACGGTCATGAGCGGGTTCGCGGTGAAAGCGCTGAAATGAGGGTCTTCGGGAGCCTCCGAAGGGGTGGCAAAGCTCATTCCCAACCAGCTGAGGGAAACGATGGATACGGCGGCGGTCAGAATTTTGACTTTCATCAGGGCGCCCCTTTGACGAGCCAATTCGCCCTTCGGTCAGAAATTCGGCCCCCCACTTCGTGTGAGGGCCATGGAAGGGATTCGCCCCATGCAGGTGACCCCGGGGACTCCCACCCGCAACCCATCCGCCATGGTGGTGTGCCCCGTGTAGGGAAAGGTATCGATCATCAGATCCGCCCGACTCAGCCGCGCCAGGTGCTCCGAGGGCCGAACCCGTGGCGAAAAGACCAGGCGGCCCGCATCCAGTCCTCCTTGTTTGGGCCGAGCGCGCCAGGAAGGCGAGCGGAAGAATCACCGGTTCGCCCCTCTCGATTCCTTCCTCGTGATCCAGGCTCTGCACCGTCTTCCAATCGCAGAGACGCATGCCGAGATGATTATGCACCAGCGGCGCGCGCGGCTTGGCCTTCAGCGCCTCCCGAAGCAGCCCTACACGGTCCTGCAACGATCCCTGTTGCACGCGAACCACCCCAAGGAGGTGCTTGACGTCCACCCGTCGATACCTGGCCTCCGGCAACTCCATGTAGATCTTCTCCGCCTCCTCCAACTGCCCCGCCGAGTGCAGTTCCACCGCCTCCTTCAACCGGCCCGGTCTGTTCACCGCCACGGAAGAATCTGCCGGCTACCCCTTATCGGATCTCCCCCCCAGCGATGTCTGTACACTGAATACTGAACACTGAACACTGAATACTTCCCCGCCTAAACCCACCCCTGGCTCACTTCTCCCAGCTCCACCAGCTTCGCATCCCGGGACTCGAGCGCAGCGTCGATTGCCGCCACTTCCCCCGCGCTCAGGGTCCAATCCGCACCACCGGCTGTCTGCTCGATCTGCGACGGCTTGCGCACCCCCACGATCGCCGCCGTCACTTCCGGCCGCCGCAGCACCCACGAAATCGACAGCTGGGCCAGCGGCCTTCCGTTCTCCTCCGCGATGGGTCGGATCGCCTCCACCAGCTCCAGGTTGATCTCCAACTGCGGCGGGGTGAACTTCGGGTCGCGGCTGCGGTGATCCTTCGCGGACAACGCCGCCGCGCGCTCTCTCGTGAAGCTGCCCGTGAGGAGGCCCTTCATCATGGGACTGTAGCACACCACTCCGATCCCCTCCGCGCCACAGAACGGCAGGCGGTCTTCCTCCACCTCCCGATTCAACATGCTGTACGGCGGCTGGAGCGAGGCGATGGGGTGCGTGCCGTGCAAGCGCTGCATCTGCTCCACACTTTGGTTCGAAACACCGATCTCCCGGGCCTTCCCGGCCTTCACCAGCTCCGTCATCGCTGCCCAGCCTTCCTCGATTTCCCTGTCCGGATCCGGCCAGTGCATTTGATACAGGTCAATGCAGTCCACCCCCAGGCGCCGCAAACTCGCCTCGCACTCTTCGATCACGCTTTCTCTCTTCAATCTCCCGAAGACCGCTCCGTCTTCCCGCATGATGCGCCCGCACTTCGTCGCCACAAGGGGCCGGTCCGCCTCCGGGATCTCCTTCATCGCCTTCCCCACCAGTTCCTCGCTGGCCCCATCGCCGTAAATGGCCGCCGTGTCGATCCAGTTCACACCCAGCTCCACTCCCTTCAAGATCCCCTCGATCGCCTCTCGCTCGTCCTGATCGCCCCAGCCAAACGACCAGTCCCCTCCCCCGATCGCCCACGTTCCGATCCCGACCGTTGTCAGCTCCAATCCCGACCTCCCAAGGCTTCGCGTCTGCATGGAACCTACCCAAGGTTCCCGCCGTGCCCGTGTCAATCCTTCGTCTTCTCGAGCAGGATGGCACGATAGGCCCCGGAGAAGAGACTCCCTTCGTCGCGCACCACGCTGAGAATGAGCGTCAGGATCGCGGCGTCGAATCTCTCGTCTTCGAACGGCAAATTCATGACATCAGCCTGCTCCAAGGTCACCTCGCAACCCTCTACCGGTAGCTTGCGGCGGGCCATGGCTAGCATCGCCGCGCTGAGATCCACCCCCGTCGCCTTCACGCCGGCTCCAAGGAGGGAAAGGTCCGCCCCCGTAACCACTCCGGCCAGCAGGACCTCTTCCCCGGCCTGCAGCGCGAGCAGGTCGATCCCCTGCCTCCGGGCCCGTGCCA
>CAUZKZ010000477.1:0-4427 GCA_963580345.1 Verrucomicrobiia bacterium
GATGAGCGAACTCATCGACAGCGCTCTGCTCAAGACCGGTGACTCGGAAACCCTGGGCGCGCTGCTGGACCGCTATGCCACCCACAACTGGTCGACCCGGTTCTCCCTCTCCAAAATCTTTGAGAACCTGCGTTTTCCGGAACACGAGCAGGCGCTGCGCGAAGCCCTCCGAGCGGAGGAGGAGGACGACCTGCGCGTCAACCTGGCCTGGGCGCTCGCCCTCTATGGAAGCCCGGAGTCACTCGCCCTCGCCCGCGGGGTCGCACTGGAATACCCCGGCGATCCGGAACGCTGGGAGCTCCTGGATCTTCTCTGCGTCCACGACATCCTCCTGGGCAGGGAAAGCGACGAGACCCGCCGCCACCACGGCATGATGGAGCGGCGGCGGGCCGAACAAAATGCCAGACGGACCGAGATTGAAGCGCTCATTGCAAGCGCAAGTCATGCCGCCATCTCCTCGCCGCCCCCCGCCCCCCATGGCCGCAAGGAAAAGAACGTCATTCCCTTCAGACCGGCCAAGCCGAAGCCAATCGCCGGCCGGAACGATCCCTGCCCCTGTGGCAGCGGAAAAAAGTTCAAGAAGTGCTGTGGCCCCTGAAAAACGACGTAACGTCGACAAGCACCCTCCTCCCGGGGCGAAGAGCGCTCTCTTCCGCTCGCTGTTCCGGGGCCGCAACGACCTCTACCCCTCCGTTTCGAGGGCCGAAGAACCGGGCCTTCCGGCTACCAGCCCGCCGGTGGCAACGAGTGGATCAGGGGTGTCTGGAAAAGCCACGGATCAAGTGCTTCGACTGTCTCGGTGACACGAAGACGGAACAGGATCCGCTCCGTCGCTGCCTGCCGGTAATGGGCACGCCAGGTCTCGATTCCATTGATTTTCGAAACCAACTCGTTCCGCACCCCGTCGGTCGTCCAGCCGGCGGCCCGATGGGTGGAGACCACCACCAGGCCGACGACCAGGTAAGTCCCGAAGCCGCCACCACTCATCCGCCCCAACTGGTAAGGGCTGGTCACCCCGAGTTGCAGCTTCCCGGCAGGGCGCTGCTGCGGCGCAACCTTCACCGCTCGCGGCGCGGCGGGCGCGATAAGCTGCGGGCGAGGCTTCGGCGGACGTCCCGCCTGCGGTGCCTCCAAATTCCCCGGGTTGGGCACGAAGAGGGGTTTCCCGCACTCCGGGCATGAGCTCATTCGTCCGATCAATTCATCGGCCACTTCCAGGTTCCGGTCGCAATGAGGACAAGGGATTTTCATCGTGGTCTTGGGTGTTGGAAAATGCGCGCCCTGGAGGAGGACACTGACACGGTCCCGACCGCGGACCCATCCCGGACGACTACTTCTGATAATCTTCCTTCTTGCCGGGCGCCGGGCGGGGAGGAGCAGGCGGAGGATCGACGCCGGCGGCGCGCATGACCTCGGAGAGGGCTGCGATGGTGGCGCCGGACGGTTTGAAATTTCCGTAGCGAAATCCCTGCGCGATCAGGAGCGGGGTCCAGCCGCGCTTGTTCTTGCGGTTCCAGACTTCGATGTCGGCGCCCTTCTCGGCGAGCAGTCGCACCAATTTGGGAGACTGCTTGTAAGCGGCGGCGTGCATGACGGTGTCGCCTTCCTGATCGACGACGTCGATGTCGGCGCCGAGTTCGAGCAAGTAGCGAACCGCCAGGACGGCTTCGTCTTCGCTGGCAGCCTCGTCGGCCTCCGGTCCCAGGGCGACTCCGGCGGCCGCCATGAGAGGGGTGCGGCCTTGTTTGTTCGGAAGGCGGAAGTCGGCGCCGTGGGCGACCAGCAACTTCATGAACGGAAGGTCGGCGGTGCGCGAGGCGAGGAGGAACGGGGTGGCGCCGGGCCGGCCGAGGCTGCTGCCGCCGGTGGCCCCGCGGGCGAGCCGGGCATTCACATGGGCGCCGTGCTTGATGAGAACCGCGGCGAAGCGGAGGCTGGTCATGGCGCCCGACCCTCGCGGCGGGGGGGCGCCGTCGATCCCGTCCCCGCGCCTTGGCTTGCGCACCCAGGTCAGGACGTGCAGGGAGGCAGAACCGGACCGCATGTCATTCGGGTCGGCGCCCGCATCAAGAAGGCGCGCCGCCAGTTCGAAGTGTCCGTTCTCGATAGCGAGGATCAAGGCGCTGGTGCCCTTCTTCGGGGCGCGGCCTCCTCCGCCCTTGTTCTTCATGGGGGTCTTGACGTCGGCGCCGTCGGCCAGGAGGACCTCCAGCACCTCGCGGTGTCCCTGGCGAGCGGCGAAGAACCAGGCGTTGAATCCGGAGTCCAGGGTGGCTTCGCGGTCCGCCCCGGCACCGAGGAGATTCTTCACCACTTCGGGGTGCCCTTCCACCGCGGCCCACATGAGAGCGGTCTGCCCTTTGAAATCGCGGGCGTTTGGATTGGCGCCGGCCTTGAGGAGAGCTTCCACCGGCGCCGGTCGCCCGGTGCGCGAGGCGGTCATGAGCGGGGTCTCGCCGCCGTTTCCTTCGGCGTTGGGATCGGCCCCGGCGGCGAGGAGTGCGGTGACGAGCTCGGCGTTGCCATTCGTGCAGGCCAGCGTCAGCGGGGTCACTCCGTAGCGGTTCTTTGCCTCGGGGTCGGCGCCCGCGGCGAGGAGGGCTTTGGCCTCTGCGGTGCGATCATGGTAGACCGCGCCATGCAGGGCGGTGGTCCCGTCCGGGGAGGCCGCCGCCGCATACGCGAAGACGGCCGGTGCGATCAGGCTAAATAGCCAACTCTTCGATGAGGCCATCGCTATCGGCGAACTTCTCGAGGTGAACGCCGACCCGGTCGAGGAGGGTGAGGTGGGCGTTCGCGAGCGGCGTCACCTTCTCGAAACGAAGATGCCGGTTGCCCTTGATGCCCGCGGCTCCTCCTCCCGCGATCAGAATCGGCAGGTTGGTGTGGTCGTGCTTGTTCGGGTTGCCCATGCCGCTGCCGTACATGTAAAGCGAGTGATCGAGGAGGGACCCGTCGCCTTCCGGGGTGGCGTCGAGTTTCCGGAGGAACTCGGCAAAGAGCGAGACGTGGAAGGTGTTGACCCTGGCCATACGGGCTATCTTGGCGGGATCGTTTCCATGGTGGGTCAGCGGGTGGTGGGGATCGCGCACTCCGATCTCCGGATAGGTGCGGTTGCTCGTTTCGCGGGCGAGCTGGAAAGTGATCACGCGGGTGACGTCGCCCTGCAGAGCGAGGACCTGCAAATCGAACATGAGCCGGGCGTGGTCGGCGTAGGCGGTCGGGACGCCCACCGGACGGTCGAGATCGGGCAGTGGGATCTCATCGACATCGGCTTCGGCTTTCTGGATCCGGCGTTCGACCTCGCGCACGGAGTCGAGGTAGCCGTCGACCTTGGCGCGGTCGGCGGATCCGAGTTCGCGTTTCAAGCCGGCCATGTCCTCTTTGACGAAGTCGAGCAGGCTGGCGCGCTGTTTGAGGGCGGCCTGGCGTTCGCGTTTGCTCCCGCCTGCGCCGAACAGGTTTTCGAAGACGAGGCGAGGGTGCGCTTCGGCGGGGAGCGGAGTGGTGGGGGTCGACCAAGAGAGATTGTTCTGGTAGACGCAGGCGTATCCGTTGTCGCACTGTCCCACCGTCTCCATCATGTCCATCGCCAGTTCCAGGGAGGGCAACTGGGTGGACTGCCCGATCTCCCTGGCGGCAATCTGGTCGACGGTGGTCCCGAGATAGTAATCGGAACTCTCGGTCTGCTTGGCGCGGGCGGCGCTGAGGAAGGCGGAGTTCGAGGTGGCGTGGGAGCCGGGATAGGCGTTGCGCAGTTCGAGGTTGCTGAGGGCGTTCACCTTGTCCTTCACCGGGGCGAGCGAACTCAGGATGGGCGAAAGCTTGTCGAGGGTCTCGCCCTCCGGGGTCCAGCGGCTGAGGTCGGCCCCCATCGGAATGAAAACGAAGCCGAGCCGGCGCACCGGCTTGGCCGGCGTGAGGCCGGCGGCGGTGGCGGCCGGGACCATGGCGTCGAGAAGCGGCAGCGCCAGGGTGGCACCGACACCGCGCAGGACGGTCCGCCGGGGAAGTGCTTTTCTCGTAATGAACATCGCTCGCTGGGAATTACGGCTCGGTCATACGCATCGTAAACGGATCGCTCGCCACAAGCCGTAAAATTATCGCCGAAAATCGGTAATCGTCCACCGCCGCACCGCGCACGATTTTCCGCACGGCCGGGGCGTCGAAGGGCTCGATCCCCCGTCCCAGCGCGAAAATGAGCAGTTTTTCGGTCAAGGTCCGCACGAAGAGTTCGGGGCGCTTGAGAAGGCCTTCCTCGAGGCCGGCGAGGCCGGCGAACCGGGTCCCGTCCGGCAGACTTCCGCTGGCGTCGACCGGTTGTCCGCTCTCGAGCGAGCGCCACTGGCCGATGGCATCGAAATGTTCGAAGGCGAAGCCGATGGGATCCATCGGGTCGTGGCAGCGCGCGCAGGAACGATTCTCGC
>CAUZKZ010000478.1:0-4412 GCA_963580345.1 Verrucomicrobiia bacterium
GTGCCGGGCTCTGCCCTCCGCGCCATTCCTCCCCTGGGCATAACCTGTTGGCAGTTCGGGAATATCCCACGCGTTTGGAAGTGGCGCGCCCGTGCGAGTTTCCTACCTTTCCTCGGTGCCGGTAACGATTCGTTTCACGAAGGCCGAGGCGACCGGAGTGGTCCTGGCCAAGGTTGGCAATCCCTTGCGCGACGAGCCGCTCGAGACTTCCCGCGAGGTCTGCCGGATCGGGAGGACCGACTGTGAGCTGCTCACCAGGCTGCTCCTGAAGCCATTCAAGAGCCTGACCGGGTACCGCTTTCATCATCACTCCTCCGTTAAGAAGAACGAGATTTACAATTGTGCGAAGGCGGTCTTCCAGTCTGAGGAGGCTCTCCTGGAAAAAGGCTGCGACATCGCGCGCCGGCTCTACGCCAAGTCGAATCATCCCAACATCAAGTCGGGTGATCTCTGCATCGCGCTCATCAAGAACCTCGCAGTAGAAGGCAAGTCCACCGAGGCGCTCTGCATCCTGAAGTCCGAGACGGTCGAGCCCTTCCTCAGCATTTCCTCCCACCACGGAGATTTGAAGCTCACCACCGAGCACGGCATCAACCCCGAGAAAATCGACAAGGGCTGTCTCATCCTCAACGCCTTCGAAAAAACCGGTTACTATGTCCTGACCTTCGACCGGGCCGGCGCCCATTCACGATTCTGGATTCGCGAGTTTCTCGGCGTCCGCCTGATCACGGACGACGCCTTCCTGACCAACCAGTATGCCGGTCTCGCGGTCTCCTTCCTCCAGGGCGAGGGCCGGGACGAGCCTGGCGCCGTGCCCGAACAGACCGTCGCCGCCAAGCGGGCCCTCGACTACTTCGACACGAACGACCATTTCAGCCTGCAGGAATTCGAGGAGGAGGTCCTCCGCAAGGATCCCCAGATGGTGGCGAAGTTCAAGGAACACAAGGCCCGTTTCGAGGAGGCGTGCGGGCAGCCCCTCCAGAATTCCTTCGGCATCTCGCACCGCGAAGCCACCAAGGTGAAAAGGAAAGTGGGGGGCGTCATGAAATTCGATACCGGGGTGGAGATCCGCCTCCTCCCCGATTTCCAGGAAAGCGCCCTGGAGCGCGGCTTCGACAAGAAGAAGGGGATGGGCTACGTCAAGATCTACTTCCACGAGCGCCCCTCCGCGGAGGCCTGACCCCACCCCCAAGCTATGCCCCGCAGGTCCGGCGATGCCGCTCCAGGGCGGCCCGCACGATCTGCCGCGTAAACCCCTCGTGGCCGGCAGGGTCCTGCAGCAGGCAGAGGTCCGCACTCCCCGGGTCGGAGGGCGGATAGTAGACTCCGCAGTTCGGATTGATCTCCAGCATGAAGGGTGTGCCCTCCGCATCGACCCGAATGTCGCACCGCCCAAAGCTCGCCCCTTTCAAGCCCACGAAGAACCGGGCGGATTCCCGGCGCAAGCGCGCTTCGAGGACCGGATCGTCCACTGGAAAACACCCGAGCGCATCGTAGTCAATCCACTTCACGCCGGCGTGCTTGAAGCTCTCCCCTTCCGGAAAACGATACTGCATCGGGAGATAGGTGGTGGGATGTAGCGCATCGTCGGGATTCTCCGCGACCAACACTGTGCACTCGGTCCCCTCGATGTACTCTTCGATCAGCGCCGCCCCGAACCGGGACATGATCTTGCGGGCCTGGCGCCGGAGCCCAGCCGGCGACTGCACCCGCGAGGCGCGGCTCAAGGCCACGCTGGCGTAGCTGCTGTGGTGCTTCACGAAGAGGGGAAAGCGCAATGTCTCGGCGGCGCGTTCCACGTCGGCCTCCTCGCAGGCCATGACGTAGGTCGGAGTGGCAATTCCCTCCGCAGCACAGGCGTCCTTCATCGCTTCGCGAGTGGGCTCGTAATATTCCGAGGTCGCACCCGTAAAAGGAACGCGCAGGCGCTCGAGGGCCCGCACCACCTCGATGCCGGGAGTCTCTTCGTCCGCCGCCCCGTCGCACAGGTTGAAAAACAGGTCGAACTCACCGCTCGCCACCAGGCGCACGACGGTTTCCTCCGCGCTTCGCTTCACGAGCAGCTCCACGTGCCAGCTCGCCTCGGGAAGGAAGGGCCGCGGATCGCACGGCCAGTCGTTCTCCGGAAACGGATCCGCATCCAGATCCTGCGTCGTCAACAGGCAGATTCGCACCTTATCTCACATCCTCCCAGGCCAGGTCACTCCCCTTTGTGCGCCCGCTCGCACCGCCGCCGGAAACCTCCCCGCTCTCATTGCTGCCGGAGCGTTCGCCTGCTGCATGCAATCCATGACGCCATCCTCGGGAGTCCTCCCAAGCGGAGTCAAACGCAATGTTCCTTGGCACCAATCGTCTCCGGGCCGGTGCAGCACCCACCCCATCGCGATCGAACTACTCCTCTTTCTCGGGGTCCTTGCTCTCGGGATCCTTGCGAAATTTCGGCTTGCGCCTCATGCGCGCGTCTTCGAGAAACTTCAGGCCCGACGAGGGCTCGGCCCCTTCCTTCAGGACCTTGCCGGACTCGTCCAGGATGCGGAGGGCAAATCCCCGATAGGCTTCCCCCCCAAGGGTGCGCACGTTGGAAAACCTCGCTTCATAATCTCTGACCTCATCCTTGGTCAAGAAGCCTTCCACCTCCCGGGCGATGCTGGTTCCACCCGTGGTGCGGAGCTGGGAGAGCCAGACCAACACGAAGTACAGCCGCCGATCATTCACCCCTTCCACCTCAATCTTGAGGGTCCGAACATCGAAATCCCCGTCGGAAGCCTTGCGCGAAGCGGTCGTGAGCTTGACCGCGAACTCCTTGAGGATCTCCGTCTTCTTCACGTACTCCTGGTCCTCCTCGCTCAGGGAATCGAGCGGGATCTTGTGAACCTTGTCTTTGATCTCGACTTTGACCCATTCCTCGCCCTTTTCCACCATGGTCCCCGTGACGGATTTTCCTTTCTTGTTGGTCCACTTCCTCGGCTCTTCGCCGGCTTGAGATTGAATACTGGCGAAGACCACCAGGAGTAGCCACAACAGGAACACAATGGATTTCTTGCGTGCGTACGACATAGCGTCATGTTCGCCTCCCAGGACGGAGGAAGTCAATCCGATTCTCCCTCACGCAAAGGACACCAGCACCGCGCCCAACCCTCCCACCACTAATATCCGCCGTCGCGCACCTCGAAGTGGGTGGGTTTGCCGAGATGCGCTCCCCCCGCGCGCACCCAGTGCGCGGTCCATTGCAGGATGCAGTCGATGGAGGTGGGAGGATCGCCAAGTCGCGCGCAAAGCGCGGCGGGATCGCTCAGGAACGCGGTCCCGCTCTCCGCCCCGGTGAAAACCGCGCCACGCCCCAGCAATTCGGCGAGGCGTTCCGCAACATCGCGAACTCGCAGCACGGCCGGGGCGGTGAGATTCCACGGGCGCGCCGGCGACTCCGCGAGCGGAATGGCACGCAGGATCATCTCATTGGCATCGCCCTGCCAGATGCAATTGAAGTGGCCGCTGGTCAGATCGATCGGTTCTCCGCGCCAAACCTTTCGCGCCAGTTCCACCGGCACTCCGTAGCGCAGATCGGTCGCATAGTTCAGCCTCATCAACGCCATGGTGGCGCCGTCCGCCTGCCGGGAGAAATACTCGAAGATCCGTTCCCGGGCTACCGCCGCATTGGCGTACTCGCCCAGCGGGGTGAGCGGATCCCCTTCCCGCGATCCCCCCCCGCCGACCTCCGTGAGGGGATAGACATTGCCGGTGGAAAGCGCCACGATCCGGCAGCCCTTGTAGCGCCCCGCCGCGTGGGCGGGAGCCAGGGTGTTGGCGGCCCAGGTCAGGGACGGGTTCTGCTTCGTCCCGAACTTCAATCCCACCAGGTAGAGAACCTCCCCGGCGTCCGGAAGCCGGCGCAGGCATTCGGGGTCCAGGAGGTCCGCCGTGACCGTTTCGATGCCTCTCGCCTCCAGCCAGTCCCGCTTCACGCGGTCGGTGAAACGGCTGACCGCAATCACCTTCAAGTCATGCCCCGCCGCTTCCGCCGCCCGTTTCGCCAGAACCGCCAGGGAGGGTCCCATCTTGCCGGCCGCGCCCAGGATCACGAGGGGACTCCGCACTTCCCGGATCGCCCCCACCAGTTCGGGGCGGGGCCGGGTCAGGACCTCGCCGAGCTGCTCCTCGCTCTCGATCATGGGCAGTTCCAGCGACTCCGCTTCCACGCCCGGATGTATCCGACTCCCCTTCTCGATGCCAGCGGCAAGGCCGGCCGCGATCCCGAATCCAAGAAAAAGTCACGGGCCCGGCAATCCGCCGGATCCGTGACTTCCGTTTCTTGAACCGTATGAATTCTTCGCGTTACACCTCCTCGGGGCTCATCCAGCGGAAGGACACTACCCGGAAACGCCGGCCCCAGTCGATCTGGTTGGCACCCACCG
>CAUZKZ010000479.1:0-4410 GCA_963580345.1 Verrucomicrobiia bacterium
GACCTTCTCGGCGCTGACTGCCAGTGATGTGCCATCGGGCGAGAAGGCAAGGGCCTTCACCGCGCCCGCTCCCACCTGGGCGGCTTTCCCCTCGAGGGCCTTGACCACTTCCTCGGCGGTGGCCAGCACGGAGTCAGTCTCGGCGGAGGCGGCCTGGGCCGAGAGGAAACGCTGGGCGGCCCGGGTGCCATCCTTGATCGCGAGATCGCGGGTGCGCTGGGCGTTTCGCAGGTTGCGCCGGGCGGTGACCAGTTCATTCCCAGCCTTGGTAGCCTCTTCGTTGGCCTTCTTGGCCACACCCTGGGCCGCGCCCAGGCCAGGATCCTTGGCGGCCTCGAGGGCGGTTACGAGGGCCTGCGCTTCCCGGGCGGCCTGGCGCTTGCCGGTTGCAGTTCCCTCCTTGGCAGTGAGGTCCTTCTGGGCCGCGGCCACCTTGCCGGCGTCGTCCCTGGACTTGGCCTTCAGGTTGTTCCACTGTTTCTCGTTCTCGCCCACCTGCTTCTTGCGCAGTTCGGCGAGGCGCTTGGCAAGATCGCGTCGCTGGGTAGCCCGGGTGCGGCGTTGTTCGAAGTCGAGGTCTCCCTTGAGTTCGCGCAGCATCTTTCCATCCGGGGCGTTCCAGAGCCTGATCACACCGTCGGCGCCCGCGGTGGCGATCCGGATGGAAGCGGCGTGCACGGCGATGGCGTTGAGCGGGCCCCCGTGGGCAATCTGCCGGACTTCCTTCCCGGCGAGATCCCAGATCCGCAGGTTGCCGTCCTCGCTGGCAGAGAGAAGTTGCGTGCCGCCTTCTCCCAAAGCAGCCAGGGCGATCACCTTGGCGGGTGCCTTCCACTCCGCCGGAGCGGGAGCCTTGGCCAGTTCCTCGGCGGGCAGGTTAAAGTGGGAGACGGGAAGGATGCGAATGACACCGTCCGCACACCCCACCACCAGCTTGGAGTCCTTTTCGAGCAGCGCGAGACTGAGAGCTTCGGACGGGAGCGTGATCCTGGGTGACTTGGCGGAGTCTTCCTGGTTTACGCGCGCCACCGTCTTGTCGTCAGAAGCGCTGAAGAGTTGCTTGCCATCGGCGGAATAGAGCAGTGCCCGCACGGCGGCGTTGTGGATCTTGGAGGCGGCCGGTGAGTCCTCAGGGGCGGAGAGGGTCCGGGCCACGAGGTTTCCCTTGCTGTCACCGGCGGCGATCCAGGTGCCGTCGGGGCTGGTGGCAAGCACGGTGGCGGCCTCGGGGAGCTTGTGTTTCACGATCGTAGCCGGGGTGATCGTGCGCTCCCACAACTTCACCGAACGATATCCTCCCGAGGCCAGGATCCCGTGGTGGTTGAAGGAGAGGGCGTGCACGAGATCGCGGTGGGCCGTGCCGGGGCTGCCGGCAGGGTCGACCAGTTCTCCATCGAGTCTGCCGGTCCGCAGGTCGAAGACGTGGAGCCTGTTCCCGTTTCCGGTAGCTGCGAAACGGGCGTTTTCCGAGATGGCCACCGCGTAGCTGGTATGCACATCTTCGAGGGGTTCCCACTCGGTGGGTCCCGCCAGCACGGAAGCCGCCGTGCCCTTGCCGCCCTGTTCGATCCAGAGCTTGAGCAGAGCCAGTTCATCGGGGTTGAGGTTGACGGCATTCGACTTGTTCTTGGCAGGCGGCATGATCTCTTCCTCGAGGTGTGCGGCGTAGAGGAAGACGAGGCTCTCCATGGGCTTGCCGGGAACGAGAGCCGGTCCGCTGTCTCCGCCGGTGAGCATCGCCTGAGGCGATTCCAGGTTGAGGTCCGCCTTGGCCTTTTTCTCGTTGTGGCAGGCGAAGCAGTTTTTCCGGAGGAAGGGAACAACCTCAGTGGAGAAGTCGACCGGGGTGTCGCGTTTCAGTTCGGCCACGGGTAGCTCCTCCTCGGCTGGTAGAGCCGGGCCCGTGGCAAGGAGAATGAGGGTGAGGAGGGATGCGGGTGGACGAGAAGATGTCATTTTCCGGGCTCTTTCGGCGGGGGAGGTTTCACCACCACCGTGATGAGTTTCGAGTGGGTTGCGTGCTTGCGATCTTTCTCCTTGGCCTGCTCATTGGCCTGCTTGAGCCGGTCCGAGGCAATCTTTTTCGCCGCGCCCGCCCGTTTGACTTTTTCTTCCGCATCCTTGGCCATCTTCTCGGTTTCCTGGAGCTGGGTCTTTTTCTCCGCCACTGTCTTTTCGAGAGTCGCCCTGGCGTCGTCAGAAGCGGCACCGAGATTCTTCTCGGCTTCCTGCAGGGCCTTGCGCACGGGTTCGACGGCAGCCTTGGCCCGGGCGGCTTCCTCCTGGGCGGTTTTTTCCAACCCGGCGATGCGGGCTTCCTCATTCCGGGCGATCTCGATCGCGGAGAGGTTGTGGCGATATTTGATGGTGCCACTGCCGCGGAGGCTGAAGGTCCATTCCCCGGGTTCAACCTTGAATTCGTTGCTCTTGGCGAAGGTGATGGCCAGTTTTCCCTCTCCGGCGTCCTGCTTCACCTTGACCGAGGGAGGCTTGGAGTGGGGGAGCCCGGACACCACGATGGTAAAGTCGCCTTTCAAGCCCATCGCCTTCTCGAGTTTGAAGGGGATCTCCACTTTCCCCCCCAGTTCGACCTCGTAGCGGTCCTGGGCGGGTTGGATGATGATGGGCTCCTTCTCTTCCGCGGTGACCGAGAGGGGGAGTTGCTGCGAGAGGCGCGCCCGGGTGAATTCGGTATCCCAGTTTCCAATCGACCAGGAAATGGTTCCCGGTCTGGCGGTTTGCTCCGTCTCGCCTGCCTTGCCTACAACCGTCACGAATCCCTGCCAATTGGCCGCTTCCGTGGTGCCGTGAACCACCAGGGTGGCCGCGTCCCTGCCCGCTGGCAGGATGACGAGGGGACAACTCACCCCCGGGGGAAGTCCTGCCACTGAGAGCGCGATGGAATCCCTGAATCCGTTCCGACGCATGGCGAAGACGCGCAGCAGGGTGGTGCCACCCCGCCGGATCAGGGCGGCCCGCCGGGAGACTCCCTTGGCGTCCTTGTCCGAGGCGGCATACCAGGGGGTGACCACCAGATCAAAGTCAGGAGCGACCGGACGGACGATCAGGCGGTAGAGGGCGGCGGGACCGCCGCGGCCGGTATAATCGTGCAGGCGGAGGCGATACTTGCCGTCGGCGGGGGGATCGAAGCGCAAGGCACAATCGCGGTTCAGGATCGGAAAACTCTTCCCTCCGGGGGTGCCGCCGGTGTCATCATTACTCGCGATTTCCTTGAATTGTTCGACACCCTTGTCGTCCGCCGTGATCTGGTCGATCCACAGGACGGGATCGGAGCCCATCCGGATCCGGTTGGCGAGGCACTCGATCCAGAGAGGTTGGTCTTTTCTGGCATCGAAGCGATACTGATCGAGATCCGACTTTGCGTCGAAGCGCCCGTGAGTTTCGCTTGGAACGGGAATGGTCTGCTCCTGGCCTTCCTCACCCCGGATGATGGGGTCGACGGCGAAACCGATGCGAACGGGATTGGACTTCTTGCCGTTCGCCTCCAGGCGCCAGGTCATTCCTGGCACGAGGGAGGCATGAACCGACCGTGTGGCCAGTTCGGGAGCTCCCTGCCCGGTGAGGGGGATGTCGACCTCGATGCTCTCCAGTTCCTCCCGTCCCAGGCGCACTCCTTCGCCCGTGCTGCCTCCGGGGAGATTACGGCCGTAGATTTTGAATTTGCCAGTGGTGCCGGGGGCGCCGGCGGGCGGGTCAATGAAGTCGATGTGGGGAGCGTTGCTTGCGCTCACCCGGTAGGGATACTGTGCTCCGCCGGCAAACGTGAAGTCGTGAACGCGGAGGAAATAGGTGTCGTCCCCGGGCGCGGTGAAATCGAGAAGAGGATCACGGCCGATCGTGTCGCGGTCGCGCTTGTATTCGTGACCGCTGCTGTTCGCGATGGAAATCGTGCCGTCCATGCGGGAGTCGATGACCTGGGCGCTGCAGCGGATGATGACCCGCTGGCCCTGCTTGAGGTTCAGTTTGTAGTGGTCGACCGCAGAGGTGTCCGCGTGCCCGTTCATCACGGTATTGAGGGGAAGTTCCTCCGCCGTTTCGGGCGAATTGTTGGCCTGGTGGACCTTCTCGGGCATGGTGCCCACCGCGAAGGCGCGTGGGGCGGTCAGACCGAGGCGCGTTCGGACGGTGACTTCGTAAAGACCGGGCGGGACTTCGGGAGCAACCGACACCCGGTAGCTCAGCGGCTTGTGACCTTCCGGTTGAAACTCGGTGGCTTCCACCGGGATCTGTCCGCACCTGATGCCGGGATGGGAGAAGAGCAACCCGGTGGCTTCTCCCAAGTCGGTTCCGCCGATGGTGACTTCCACCGTCTGTCCGATCTGGGCACCCTGCGGGAAAATGGTCTGCAGGTCGGGTTGAGGAAGTTGAGCGGTCGCAAGGGACGCTTCG
>CAUZKZ010000480.1:0-4407 GCA_963580345.1 Verrucomicrobiia bacterium
CCGAGCGGTTGCGCACGATCATCGGCGACCCGCATGCACCGAAACGCAAACGAGAGGGTCAATGTGCCGAGACGCGCGCGACCCTGCGCAGAGCCAAACAGGCCGTCTCCAGCAAGAGCGGCAAGGCGTTGCTTCGAAAACGCGGGGAGTTCATCGAGCGATCATTTTGTCATGTGCTGGATCAGGGCGGTATGCGTCGAGCGACGTTGAAAGGCTGCGTGAATCTGACTAAGCGCCTCGTCGGAGCGGTTCTCGCATTCAATCTCTCGCTGCTGATGCGCCATCTTCATGGGGTTGGAACACCAAAACAATGGGAGGCGAGAGCCCAGCGGGCAATTTTGGCGGCTATGGACTGGCTGAGACGCACCTACAACTCGCTTTGGCGTAAAATTGGGCAATCGTCACTCCAATTGATAATCTCGTGGCGGCCTCACTCAATCTCGCGCTGCGCCGGAAATTTCAGGGCGGCGCTCCAAATCGGAGCTAATTCAACAGGCTGCTAAGCCTCCGCCGCTTGCCGAATCGCCTCCAGTTCTTGCCAGCGATCGTAGAGGCGGCTCACCTCGGCCTTGGCGGGATCGAGTTCCTCGGTGAGCCGGCTGGCCTCCTCGTAATGCTCGACAAAGAAATCGGGGTCATTGAGTTTCTGTTCGAGAGCGGCGACGTGCTCTTCGGCTGAGAGGATGGCTGCTTCAATGCCTTCGAGTTCACTGGTTTCCTTGTAGGTGAGCTTGCGCAGGCGTCCCGCGCGTTCACGTTTTTGCGAAGCGGGCGTCTTCCGGTAGGTTTGCTCGAGTTGGCGGTAGTGCGCCTCGCGGGCGAGCTTCTTTTCCAGGTAGTAGGAGTAGTTCCCGGCTTGCACCACGACCTCGCCCTCCTCGAAGGCCACGATCTGGTCGCAGATGCGGTCCAGGAAGTAGCGGTCGTGGCTGACCACCAGGACGGTGCCATCGAAGTCGGCGAGCGCTTCCTCCAGCATGCGAAGGCTGGGCAGATCGAGGTCGTTGGTGGGCTCGTCGAGGACGATGACATTGCCACCGGTTTTGAGGACCTTGGCGAGGAGGAGGCGGGCCCGTTCTCCGCCGGAGAGCACGTCGACGCGCTCCTTGATGCGTTCATCGCTGAAGAGGTAGCGGCGCAGGTAGGCCCGCGCGCCCAGGGTCTGCTCGCCGAACTCGACCGTCTCGCGTCCTTCCGAAATCTCATCGAGCACCGAGCCGCTCCCATCGAGCACAAGGCGGGACTGATCGATATAGTTGAACTGGCAGCGCTTGCCGATAATGGCGGTGCCCTCGTCCGGCCTGCGCTCGCCGAGGCAGATCCGGAGCAGGGTGGTCTTGCCAACCCCGTTGCGTCCCACGATGCCCGTGCACTGTCCGGGTTTGAGCGGGACGCTGAGATTGCGGAACAGCCAGCGCCGCCCGGCGCCCTCCTCGACCGCCGCGCCGACCTCCTCCAGGTTGATCGCGACGTTGCCGAGAGGCGGCGGTGGCGGGATGAGCAGGTCCATTTCGCGTTCCTCGGGCGGCGCTTCCAGGCCGGCCACGGCGTAGAACTGGTCGAGCCGGTGGCGTGACTTCGTGGTGCGGGCCTTCACCCCGGCGCGCACCCACTCGAGTTCCTCGCGGAGAAAGCGCTGGCGGCGGCGTTCGGATTGCTCCGCAATCTGCCGACGCAGCGCCATCGATTCGAGATAGGCGGTGTAGTTGCCGGGATGCGAGTAGCACTTCCCCTGGTCGAGCTCGACGATTCGGGTGGCGATGACGTCGAGAAAGTAGCGATCGTGCGTGACGAAAATGACGGCACCCGCGAAGGACAGCAGGAATTGTTCGAGCCAGCGGATCGATTCGGCGTCGAGGTGGTTGGTGGGCTCATCGAGGAGGAGAAGATCGGGCTGCGAGGCCAGGGCGCGGCAGAGGGCGACGCGGCGCTTCTCTCCGCCCGAGAGCGGAGCGACCGGTTCATCGAGGAGAGGGGCGTGCAGGGCGGTGACGAGCGACTTCATACGCGCCTCGAGATTCCAGCCGTCGGCGTGATCGATGAGGTGGAGGAGATCGGCGAGCTCGGATTCGCTGCCGTCGCCGGCTTCGTACTTGCGCACGGCTGCGACCAGGTCGGCGGCGCCCGCTTCGATGTTCTCGCGCACGGTGAGAGCGTCATCGAGTTCGAATTCCTGCGGCAGGTAACCCACGCGAACGCCCCGCTGGGTGGAGACTTCTCCGTTATCCGCCTTTTCATGGCCCGCGAGAATCTTGAGCAAGCTGGTCTTGCCGCACCCGTTGCGTCCCATCAGGCCGATCTTCTCGCCGGCTTCGAGGGCCACGGTCGCACCCTCGAGCAGTTTCTGGTAGCCGAAGGAGAGGTCGAGGGAACTGGCGGAAAGGAGGGTGGGCATGGGGGACGAGGGACTCTCGAACTCTCCCCGGGCGAGGCCAGCAAAATCCTCCCTCCGGCGCCTGGGACCCTTTTTTCTTGGTGCTACCCGGCCAAGCGGGCATAGCAGGAAGTGTCCCATCACGCTGCCCCGATGCCCGGAACCTCGCTGAAGCGCACCCCACGTGTCCTCGTTTTGCTGACGCTCCTGGTGGCCGGGCCCGGTCTGGGAGAAGAAACGGGGACGGTCTTTGTCAAAGCCGGCCAGCCGAAGATGATCCGTGCCCTGGGCTGTGGCTGGGAGTTCGAGGAGGGGGCCATCTTCCTGATGCATGCGCACGGCAGCCGGGCCACCGTGTATGGAGGCCGGCAGGTGGCGGCGGGGGACTTTCGGGTGCGAGCCCGTCTGAGCGTGCCCACTGCGAAGGATCGGCCCTCCCTGGTGGTGAGTGCGCGGGGCGACCTCCCGAAATTCCAGCCCGCCACCGCCACCCGCCCTCCCGCGGAGTTTCTGCGGCACCGCCACCTCCCCCTCGCAGGTTTCGGAATCCAACCCGGCAAGCCCTTCGTGGTGGAACTGGCCAGGGCGGGAAACGACTTCGAGGTGCGCATCGACGGTGTGCCCCGGCACGCCTTCCGAAATGCGAGCGAGCAATTCGGCATGGTCGGGTTCGCCGCTTACGAAGGACAGCTGCGCGTTCACGATTTCTCGATGGAGGGAATGACCGCACCCCTGGACTGGAAGCAGGCGCTTCCGATCGAGATCACCATCCCGACCATCGATCTCTCCGGCGAGGCGAAGCGGCAGGTCGTCATCGAAAAGATTCCCGGCACCTACCTCGGCCATCCGGACACGGTCCTGCTCCCGGATGGTATGACGATGTTCTGCGTCTATCCCCCCGGGCATGCCGGCGACGGCGTCTTCCTGAAGAAGAGCACCGACGGCGGACTCACCTGGTCGGAACGCCTCGAGGTTCCCGACAACTGGAAGACCGGAAAGGACGTGCCCACCATCGAGCGCGTGACCGGTCCCGACGGGGTGGCGCGCCTGATCCAGATGTCCGGTGGACACCGGGCCAGCCAGGCGGTCTCCCTGGACGACGGGAAGACCTGGTCGCCGCTCCGCGACAATGGGCTGCGCTGCTGGGTGGCGCCCAACCGCATCGTTCCGATCTCCGGGAACCGGCACCTCATTCTCTACGCTGTGAAGGGAGGGCGGGACCGGCCGCAGGACATCGCGATCGCGCAAGCCATCAGCTCCGATGGAGGGGTGACCTGGAAGGAACGGGTCCTGCCGCAGCACCCGGATGCCCTCCCGGACGAGCCGGGGGTTATCCGATCGCCGAACGGAAAGCAGATCGCGGCGGTCATGCGCGAGGAATCGCGTGCCTACAACTCGATGCTCATGACGAGCGACGACGATGGGAAAACGTGGTCGCCGTTTCGCGAGGCGACGGCGGCAGTCACCGGTGACCGGCACAACCTGCGCTATGCTCCGGACGGGCGCCTGGTGGCGGTCTTTCGCGATACCGCCGCGGGCAGCCCGTCGAAGGGTCACTTCGTGGCGTGGGTGGGAACCTACCAGGACCTCGTCGCGGGACGGGAGGGACAGTACCGCCTTCTCCTTTTGCGGAACCGGCGTCCCCGCCACGACCCGCGCTGGTTCGACTGCGGTTACGCCGGGCTCGAAGTCCTCCCCGATGGCACCTTCGTTGCGACCACCTACACCGTGCACCAGGCTGGAGAACAACCCTCGGTGGTCAGCGTGCGCTTCCGGCTTGACGAGACCGATCGCCGGATCTGCACCTCAAAATAAGAAGATTTGCGCGTTGCGGGTGCGGGATATGGTGACCTGGCCCGGATCCTTCCGCCCCTAATCACTTGCACAGCCGCTCCCTCCTCTGCATCCTGACCGTCGCCACTCCCGATCCCCTCATGCAGCATGAACCCTCAAATCGGCACTTTCTCAGGATCTCTCCTCCTTTCCCTTCTCCTCGCTAGTTGCGCCTCCGACCGGACCACCGTCGAGGTCGC
>CAUZKZ010000481.1:0-4403 GCA_963580345.1 Verrucomicrobiia bacterium
CTGGTCTGGCGGGAAGGTCTGGAGAACTGGAAACCGGCGAGGGAAGTGCCCGAACTCTCACCGCCGCCCGGTGTGCCGGCCGAAGCGAGTGTTCCGCCTGGCGCGCCGCCGACCGGGATTGCGCCGTCTTCGCCCGGGACGGCCATGATGACAGCCCAACCGCCCCCGGGGGCGCCTTACCTGGTGGCGCCTCCCCCGACCAATGGGCTTGCGATCGCGAGTATGGTGTGTGGGATCGTGTCCCTTCCGATGTGTTATGTGTGGGCCCTGGCCGGCTTGCCGGCGGTGATCTGCGGACATATGGCGCTCAAGGCGATCCGGGGCAGTCTCACGCCCCTGGAGGGGCGCGGGATGGCGATTGCAGGCCTCGCGACGGGCTACCTCGCAATTGCGTTCCAGGCCATGTTCCTGATCTTTCTGGGGTGGGCGATGGTGGGTGCCGGGTAGGGGCCATGCACTGGTATTACGCGCAGCGGGGCAAGCAAGCGGGGCCGATCGATCCGGAAACCTTGCGGCGGCTGCTGCAGTCCGGGCAGGTGGCACCGACCGACTTGGTGTGGCGGGAGGGGATGGCGACGTGGTCTCCGGCGGAGGAGGTGCGGGAACTGATGGGGCCTCCTGCCGGGGCGCCCGTCCTGTATGCCCAGAACCTGGCGGGAATTCCGGTGGTGCCGACCTCGGGGCTGGCCATCGCGAGCCTGATTTGCGGAATCGTCCCGGTCCTGTTGAGCATTGGCTGCCTGCTGGGGGTGATCACCGGAATACCGGCCGTGATCTGCGGCCACGCGTCGCTGAAGAGCATCGGTTCCTCGCCGGTCCCGATCCAGGGAAAGGGGATGGCAATCGCGGGACTGGTGACCGGATACCTCTCAATTGGGCTCACGGTTTTGCTGTTAGTTTTTGTGGCGGTCGGTATAATTACTTCAGGATCGGGCGGGGGTCCATGACCGACTTTCGCTACGAGTGAACGTCATCGATAGAACCAAGTCATGGAATGGTATTACGCGAAGCACGGTAAGCAGGAGGGGCCGGTTGACCTGGCGACCTTGCAGGGATTGTTGCAATCGGGGCAGGTGTCGCCGACTGATCTCGTTTGGGAGGAGGGCATGGCGGAGTGGACGCCGGCCCAGAATGTTCCGGAAGTGAGCGCGGGTTCGGCCCCGGCGGCGAGCCCGGCGGCCGGGTCGTTGGTGACTCCCCAAGCGGGAGCGGGGCCGCCGATGGCGTCGGCAATGCCTCAGCAGGCGGCCGCACCGGTGGCTCACCAGCATATTCCCAACTACCTGGTGCCCGCCATCCTGGTGACCATTTTCTGCTGCTGGCCCTTCGGGATTCCGGCCATCGTCTTCGCCGCGAAGGTGGACGGAATGGTGTCGCGGGGGGACATCGCGGAAGCGCTCGAAGCCTCGAACAAGGCGAAGACCTGGACGTGGGTTGCGTTCGGGTGCGGAATGCTCATCATCGTCCTCTACATCATCATGCTGGTGGTCTCGGCGGGCAACTGGTGAGATCCCGCCTGACACTAGTTGCCGCGCTGGGCGTCCTTGCCCTGCTGGGACTGGTCTACCTGGCGAAGAACGACCCGGAAGGGGGCGCGCCGTACCCGAAATGCGTTTTCCGGGAGGTCACGGGACTGCACTGCGCGGGCTGCGGCTCGACACGGGCCGTCCACGCCCTGCTGCAACTCGAAGTTGGGACCGCTTTTGGGAAGAATCCCCTGCTGGTGGTCGCGCTTCCCTTCTTGGTGGTGGGGATCGCGATGGAGGGGGCGGCGTGGGTCCTGGGGGATCGCTACGGGGGCCCGCGGGTGCGACTCTCGATGTTCTTCGCGTGGCTGGTCCCGGTCTTGATCTTCGGGTTCTGGATCCTGCGCAACGTCCCGGTCTCGCCTTTCACGCTGCTGGCACCGCATTAGGAGGCATGTCTCCGGGGCCAGTGGGATGGCCGTCTCGCCTCCGCAACAGGCAATATCGCGTGCAGTTTTCCATCCACGGTTTTCCGACCCTCTCTTTGGGATGGGGGATTGGTTCCGAGGGGATCTGGTTCGGGACCGGATCTCGAACTCACGAACCTTCCGGTCCGGGGGTCCGAAGTTCGAATTTTCTAACTCACGAATCGCGCTCACCGCGCAGAAGTTGCTCGGTGTACTTGGCGAGGAGGTCGGCCTCCAGGTTAACTCGCTGACCGGACCGGGCGTCGGCGAGATTGGTGGCCTGGAAGGTGTGGGGAGTGATCCAGAAGACGGCGGAGTGGTCCGTGAGTTCGGCGATGGTGAGCGAGATGCCATCGACGGCGAGAGAGCCGCGCACGATGCAGTAGCGTCGCACCTGGGGCGGGAGGGAGACTTCGTAGCGATGGTCCTGGCCGTGGGCGGTGAAGTCGAGAATCTCGCCGGTGGCGTCGACGTGGCCCTGCACGAAGTGGCCGCCGAGCCGGCCGTCGGCTGGGAGGGCGCGTTCGAGGTTGACGAGGCCCTTCCTGCGCAGGGCTCCGAGCGAGGTGAGTTCGAGAGTTTGCTTGAGAATATCGAAGGAGGCGGTGGTGTCTTGGCGGTCGGTGACGGTGAGGCAGCATCCGTTCACGGCCACGGACTCTCCAAGAGAGAGATCGCCTGCGAAGCCGGCTTCGAGGATGAGGCGGGCCTGCGCGCCGCGGGGATCCAGGGAACGGACCCGGCCGGTTTGTTCGATTAAGCCCGTGAACATCACTTCAAGCCCCCTGCAATTCTCAGCTCACAATTTCCAAATAGACCCCAGGTGCAAATCCCAAATTTCCGAGAGGCGAATTCCACCAGACCTCAGGGGCGGACGGGCTGGACGGCGGGAGTGCCTGGCGGGGCGGAGACGGTGACCCTGGCGGGAGGATCCGGCGGAAGGGGCGCGGCAGCGTTCTTCATGCCCGAAGTCGGGAGGAGCATGAAGGTGCAGATAAAAATCAGGGTGGGGATGAGGGCGGCGATGGCGAGTTTGAGAGGAGAGACCCCGCCCTCGAAGAAACGCCCGAGGATGGCCTGCCCGGCGGGATTGGGGGCGTTGGCGATCACGGTGAGCCCCCCTCCGGTGACGGCGCCCGCCACCACCGCGTACTTGGCGGCCGCGCCAATTCCGGGAGCCTGCGCGGCGAGATAAGTCACGGCGGCGTTGTCGTTGAAGGCGGTGAGAGTGGTGGAGCCGATCATGAGCAACCAATCGTTCTCGATGGAGGTGAGAAGGACCTGAATCCACCAGCCCTGGCAACCGCCGTGGATGACGAGACCGGCGAGGAAGAAGCCGACCAGCAACGGGGTGCGCATCCTGACGTCGTTCTGGTGATGGCCGGTGGCCTCGGTGAAACCGATCAGCAGCATGAACCCGCCAATAAAGAGGGGCGGGTAGTGAGCGGTAAAGACCGTCCAGGCGAGGAAGAGGAGGTGCACCATGGTGACCCAGCCCGGAACGGCGTCCTCACGTTCCTCCCAGCGCAGCGGCAGATGCATGTCGCGCTGGGCGGTGGGCCCCGCCAGCTCCCTGAACTCCTTTCGGAAGGCGAGGAAGTAGACGAGGTTGGAGCCCAGGATGCCGAGGGCGGCCTTCCAGCCGAAATTGGACATCATGAAGCCGAGGCCCCAGTCCCACTTGGCGGCCACCATGAGAACCGGCGGCGCGGCGAAATGGGTGAGGGTGCCGCCCACCGAGATGTTGACGAAGAGGAGTCCGATGGTGGCGTAGGCGAACTTGCTGCCGGGCTTGAGCTGGTAAAAATGCTTGGCAAGCAGGAGGGCCGCGATGGTCATGGCGGCCGGTTCCGTGATGAAGGAGCCGAGGAGCGGGGTGAGGGTCAGGGTGGCGAACCACCAGGCGGCGGGGCTGCCGCCGAAGAGTTGCGCCACAAGGTTCACGCATTGCTCGGAGAGACGGATGACGGGGCGGGTGGCCGCGATTGCCATGATGACGACGAGAAAGAGCGGCTCGGTGTAGCTGACGTCGTGGCCGAGGTAATGCTTCACCTGCATGACGCCGGTGGAGAGCCCTTCAAAGTTCAGATTTTCACGCAAGCCGAAGAACCAGACCACGGCGCCGCCGAGGATGAGGACCCACATTCCAAAGATGGCCTCCACTTCCCCGAGGGTGTGGAAGAGGTGGGCGCGAAAGGAGACGTCATCCCTGGCATCGGGCTGGGGCTTGTCGATTCCGCGCCGCTTTTCCCTTGCGATGAATTTCCGGTGGCGGGCTTCCTGGAGTTGGGCGAGGCCCTTGAAGACGCCCACGATGAAGGTGTGAATGATCGCGCAGAAAAAGATGATGGTGGCGGCGAGATTGAAATAATGCTGACCGCCGGCCCGGTGTTTCAGCTTTTCCCAGATCCCGGCGCCGGGGGGGTCGGGATACGCGCCGCCTTGCCCGGATTCGTAGGATAGGAGGGGA
>CAUZKZ010000482.1:0-4396 GCA_963580345.1 Verrucomicrobiia bacterium
GGCTCGCATTGTTCACTCCAGCATGTAACGAAACCACAACCCTGAGGAACCGGATGCGTCAATTGCGCTCGTCCGGATCTGTGGGGGGCGTCGTCCGGCCTTCGGGCCGGGCGGCCCTATCCCGGAGCGATAATTGCTCACGACCATGGAACCTATTAGCGTATTGAGAGCGCGGGCCTCGAGAGGCATCGGCGCCATGCTCATGTTCAGAGTTTTGGCAGCCGTTCTGGCGCCGTGGGTCCTGGTTTCACAGGCGCTGGCCGTGGACTGGGTACGCGCCGAGGGTGGAACGGCGAGCGATGCGGGGATCTCGGTGGCGGTCGATTCGCTGGGCAACGCCTATACAACGCAACGGGATTCTTCAAGGAGACGGTCGCCTTTGGAGAAGGGGCAGGCGCCGTCAATCTGACCGCCTCGGGTAGTGCCGACATGTTTCTGGCGAAATACGATTCAAACGGGACTCTCCTCTGGGTCCGACAGGCGGGGAGCGCGGAAACGAGCGGCTTCGTCGAGCAGGGATCGAGCGTGGCAGTCGACGGAACCGGCAACGCGGTGGTAACTGGAGTATTCAAGGGGAATGCGACTTTTGCGGGAGGTGCGACCTCGGTCACGCTGACCAGCGCGGGGTTCTCCGACATCTTCGTCGCCAAGTATGCGGCGAACGGCGATTTGTTGTGGGCTCAACAGGTAGGGAGCGCCTCCGATGACCGGTTCGGAAGCAAAGTGGCGGTTGACGGCCTGGGCCATGTCCTGCTGCAGGCCAGCCTGGGCGGCACTCCGACTTTCGGGACCGGGGCCTCCAAACTGACGATCCCCTCCACCAGCGGGATCGATGTCTTCCTCGCCAAGTATGCCGCGGATGGAATGCTGCAGTGGGTGGAACAGGACGGCTCGCCATCCACGGACATCGCCGGGGGAGTGGAGGTCGATGCGACCGGCAACATCTACCTGACCGGTTCGGTTTCCACCGGGGCCGCGACCTTCGGAAAAGGGGCCGGCGAAGTGACTTTCAACGTCGAGGGAAGCACCGCCATGTTTCTTGCGAAGTATTCCCCCAGCGGAGCGCTGGTGTGGGTCCGCGAGGCCGACGGCGCGGCGCGCGACTTCGTCGAGGGGCGGGAAATTGCGGTCGATGCGCAGGGAAATGCCTTCGTCACCGGCTGCTATCGAGACCGGGCCACCTTCGGATCGGGGAATAACGCCGTCACGCTGACGCCGGAAGCCGGAGTCCGGTCCGACCTCTTCCTGGCCAGGTACGATTCCGCGGGCGAGTTGCTCTGGGTCGAGGATGCCGGTAGCGACGAAACCGATCAGGGCAACGGAGTCGCGGTGGACAGCGGCGGAAATGCATGGATCACGGGCACTCTTGAGGGAGTGGTGACCTTCGGCGAAGGTGCTTCCGCTCTCACCATCCTGTCGGGTGGTGCGCGTTCGGGGTTCGTCGCCCAGTACGATCCGGTGGGAACGCTGCTGAAGGCCTTTCGCCTCGCAGGTGGCGTGATCCCCAGAGGAATCGCTCCGGGCAGCGCTTACGTCGTAGGGGGATTCTCGAGCACCGCTACCTTCGATGGCGCCGCGGGCCTGAGCGTGACCACCGAGGGGCTCGGGGACATCTTTCTGGTCAAGTATGGCGATGCCTTTTCTCCTGCCGACCTGCGCGTAGCGATCTCGGTGGACAAGCTCAATCCCCAGGAAGGCGAGTCGGTCACCTTTACGGTGACGGTCACCAACGCGGGCCCCAGCGAGGCTACGGGAGTGCGGGTTGTCAGTCCCGTCCCCGTCGGATTGGTGGACCATTCGGTCACGCCGAGTCAGGGCTCCTTCACGGCGACCAACGGCACTTGGGACGTCGGTGCCATCGCCAACGGCACCAATGCCACGCTCACGCTTTCCGGCACGGCCGGGCAGGCGAGTCCCATCACCGTGGGCTCCCTCCTTGACCGGAGCGACCAGGCGGACCCTGACCTTGGGAACAATTTCGCAACCTCGTTGACGAATCCGGAGCTTCCACCGGGCAGTTCCTTGACTGTGACTAATACACAGAACAACGGGTTGGGCTCCTTGCGCAACGCCATCGAATTCGCCAATGCCAACCCGAATGCCGGCGGTCCCGACCGGATCGTCTTTGCCATCCCGCCGGGCGACCCGGGGCGCGACGCGAACGGAGTGTGCACCCTTGCCCTCCAGTATCCGCTTGCCCTGTCCACCGAGCCGGTGTTCATCGACGGGCTTTCGCAGGAGGGAGCCAGCGATGCGTCGTGGCCGCCGTCGCTCAAGATTGTGCTCGATGGGTCGGGCCTCACTCGCGGAGGAAACGGCATCATCCTGGCTGGCGGCGGAAGCACCGTGCAGGGCCTGGTGATCTCGGGCTTCTCCGCGGCCTTCGATCCCTTCAATCTCCTGCAAACGGGCGGCGCCGGCATTCGCATCGAAGGGGCGGGTGGCAACACGGTGTGGACCAATTTTTTCGGATTGGATGTGACCGGTGCCTTTGCCGCGGTCGAGAATGATGCCGGGATTCAGATCATCGAATCGGCGGGTAATGTCATCGGCGGCAACACTCCCGCACGTCGCAATCTCATCTCCTACGGGAGTCATGCCGGAGTGATCATCGAGGGCGTTGGCGCCTCCAACAATACCGTGCTCGGAAATTTCATCGGCACCAACGCTGCGGGTGACGAAGCGATCGAGAACTGCGGCCCGGGCATTCTTATCGTGGACGCGCCTCACAACATGATCGGTGGGGCGGACCACGATGCGGGCGTGTGCAACAAATCGAGCAACCTCATCTCAGGCAACGACGAAGGCGGAATTCTAATCGAAGGGCACCTCGCGGTCGGGCAAACGATCCAGGGAAACTTCATCGGCACCACCTTGGCCGGGGACGACTTTCTCCTCAACGAGGGAGCAGCCATCCTCTCCGAAGACGACTCGGGCGGCCATCTGATCGGCGGCCTCACCCACCCCGGGGTCTGCAGCAAAGCGAGCAACCTCGTCACGGGCAATGTCGAGGGCATCATCATCGACGGCGACGGAGGGGCTCCCTCCACCATTCAGGGAAATTTCATCGGAACGGATGCGACCGGATTGAATGCCATCGGAAACGGGTCCAGCGGGATTGAAGTCAGTGGTGACGGAAACTTGATTGGCGGGGCCACCGTTGGACTGCGCAATGTGATTGCCGCGAACAAGACGGGCATCGATATCAGTGGCGCCGATAACGTCGTGCAGGGGAACTATATCGGGGTGGGCGCCGACGGCACCACGCCCATGAGCAATGAGGACCACGGGGTGGCGGTGACCGGCAGTGGAAATCTGATTGGCGGAACGGAGCCGGGCCAGGGAAACGTCATCGCGAATAACGGGCGCAACGGCATCGGGCACGGCCGCTCTTTCAGCCCCGGAAACTCCGGCAATCGCTATCTCGGGAACGCGATCTTCGGCAACGCCCAGCTTGGGATCGATCTGGACCTGGACGGGGTTACGGCCAATGACAGCGGCGACGGCGATGGCGGCGTCCCTTCCGGGAACGAACTCCAGAACTACCCGGTCATCGCTTCCGCGAGCAGCAGCGGCGGCGCCACCCGGATCACGGGCACACTCGACAGCACCCCGAACACCGCCTTTCGCCTCGAGTTCTTCGCCAACGACGCCTGCAACTCCTCCGGATTCGGGGAGGGGGAGATCTTCCTGGGTGCGGCCGACCTCGTTAGCGCCGGCGGGCCGGTGGCCTTCGACGTGACCCTTCCTGCGATCGTCGGCGGGAAATTCATCGCCGCCACCGCCACCGACGAAAACGGCAACACTAGCGAATTCTCCGCCTGCGTCTCTGCCACGGGTCCGACCACGCTTTCCTATGCGGACTGGACCTTGCTCCACGCTCTGGTGGGCGCGGCGGCGGCGGTGAGCGCAAATCCCGACTTCGACTCGGAAGTAAACGGGATCGAATTCGCCCTGGGCGGGGATCCCAACGACGGCCTGAGCACTCCGTCCGTCCCGGTGCCCATCATGGATGCAGAGGGCGGCGCGACCTACTTTATCGAGAAGCCGCCGGGACTCACCGGGATCACCTACCAGTTGGAGCGCTCCACCGATCTGGAAATCTGGACCTCAGACGGGCTCACGGTGGTGGAGAACAGCGCAACGTTTTTGATCGTCTACGGGGACCCCGCGCCGACCGCCTTCGCATTACGATTTCGGGCCCCTAAGAGTCTTTAGGAGACAGACCCGAATTTCGCGAGGTTAGGGATCACAGCTCGTAGCGCGGGGTTGAGCCCGCCGTGGCGGGAGATACCCCGGGAACTTGTGGCGAGTGCGAGCAACGTGATCCTGAAGGGATCACAGCGCCGCTTCGACACCCTCCGGGGTCGTGTTCCCTCCGCGCCCGGTACCCCGG
>CAUZKZ010000483.1:0-4392 GCA_963580345.1 Verrucomicrobiia bacterium
TGGAATACGCAAGGTTCAAGAGCTGGCATCACGAACCTATCCTGCAAATCCGGAGGCTCTTGTCTAGCAGAAACGCTCAATCGAAGATTCTATCAGCTTCGCAGCATTTTTGGCCAATCACCCTGAGGGGCGGCCCGGGAGCGGCAACATTTCCTTTATTCGCTCTCCCTGACATCTACTCTCGCCGCGATGACTCCAGACAAAGCCGTCGTGACAGCTGCCAGTCCGACTGAGCATCACCTGCCGCTGCAGACGCTGGTGGACTCGGAGGGCCAGGCCAAGGCGGCGCTGGAGATCATCCTTGATGATCTCTTCGCGGCCGGACTGGAGTCCGCCGCAGTCGTTATTTTTCCGGGCACCCGCGATGCCTACCTCCGTGCCGCGGGGCCCCATGCCGGCCGGCTCACGCTCATCGAACAGAACGAAGCGCGTGGGTATGGGCACGCTGTGTGGTGCGCGCGTGAGTACACCGGGACGGATCCCTTCGTGCTCCTGGTGGGCGATCATCTCTATCTCAGCCACGAGAGCGCATCCTGTGTCGCGCAGCTTCTCGCGGTGGCATCCACCTATGACGGCTGTCTTTCGGCCGTGCAGGCCACCCACGAGAGCCAGCTCCATCTCTATGGGACGATCGGTGCGACGCGGATTCCCGGCTCGGCCTCGATCCTCGAAGTGCACACCATCGTGGAGAAACCGACCCCTACCCTCGCCGAACAGGAGCTGATCATTCCCGGTCTGCGGGCCGGGAACTACCTGTGCTTTTTCGGGATGCACTCCCTCACCCCGGCGGTGATGGAGCACCTGGACCAGGAAGTTGCGGCGCTCCCGGAGGGCGAGATGCTCGGGCTCACCCCGACCCTCGCGCACCTTGCCAAGTCCGAGAAATACCTGGCATCCGAACTGGACGGGCAGCGCTTCAACATCGGCGAGCGATACGGGCTCCTGCGAGCGGCGCTCTCGCTGGCCCTGGCCGGTCCGCACCGTGACGAGGTTCTCACCGACATCATCGAGATCACTGCGCAATCCCGTCCCTGATGTCCAAACTCCTGAACATCATCACGAGCGGAGATGCCTCCGTGCGTGATAGGGACTTGGCGGCAGTCTGTGACGAGCTCTCCCTCGAGAAGCTCCTGGTGGAGTGCGGGGCGCTGGACAACTTCCGGCGCGAGGCGGAGAATCTCTACGAGCGGGTGCGGGCCCTCTTTTTTCTTTACGCCCTCCACCGCTTCCATCTGCCGCCGAAGCTCCCTGCCAGCCGCCTCGTCCGCATTCCCTTCGAGGGGTACGAACACCTCCTGAACCGGCGCTTCACGGAGGCGATCGACACGTTTTTAAGGGCGGTGGCGGAGCAGGGGCCGGGGGATTCGCTTTCGTCGGCCCTCGCCTCGGCCTACCACCAACTCGCGTTTCAGACCCTCGCGGACCAGGTGCGCCGATCGGTGCGAACCGTGCGCGGCAACCAGTGGATGTTCCGGATGGGGCACCCGGCCGACCATCCCCTGCGCATTGTGAAAGAGCTGCGGGAGTCCGGCGCGGACGGCTCACTCGCGATGCTCCAGGAGCGCACCCCGGTGCGCATGGATCTCTCGCACTCCGGCTGGTCCGACATCTTTTTCCTCGGGATGGACTACCCGGAGGGCGCGCGGGTTCTGAACGTTTCGGTGGACCTCGGGGTGCATGGGCGCGATCCCGAGCCACGCCCGCCGATTGAGGCCTACGTCCGGGTCATCGACGAGCCGGTTCTGATTCTCACTTCGGTCGATCTCCAGGCCACGGCACGGATCGACAGCCTCGGGGAAGTCTTCGACTTTGCCAAAGACCACCTGGGTCTCCTGAAAGCCGCCCTCATCGCGGCCGGGATCGTTCCGCCCGGCATTGAGGGCTCCGGCCAGAGGCTTGAAAGCCTGCTCGCCCTGATGGTAGGCCCCGGCAAGGGCCTCGAACTGGTCTCCTCCGTCAACAACATTCCGAAGGGATCGCGGCTCGCGGTGTCGACCAATCTGCTGGCGGCCCTGATCGGGGTCCTGATGCGCGCCACGGGTCAGACCAGCTCGCTGACGGGCCCGCTGCAGGAGAACGAGCGGCGGCTGGTCCTGGCGCGTGCCATCCTCGGGGAGTGGATTGGTGGATCCGGCGGCGGGTGGCAGGACTCGGGCGGAGTGTGGCCGGGGATCAAGCTCATCACCGGGGAGACCGCGGGCGAGGGGGATCCGGAATTTGGAATTTCGCGCGGCCGGCTCATGCCCTCGCACAATGTTTTCGATGAGGACGAGATCCCGGCTTCTTCGCGCCGGGCCTTGCAGGACTCGCTGGTGCTGGTGCACGGCGGGATGGCGCAAAACGCCGGGCCCATTCTCGAGATGGTGACCGAGAAATACCTCCTGCGATCCGCCGAGGAGTGGCGCGGCCGCCAGGAGGCTCTCACCCTGCTCGAGGAATTGATCGATGACTTGAAGCGGGGTGATATCAAGGCCCTGGGCCGGGCCACCACCCGCAACTTTCGCGGGCCGATCCAGACCATCATACCGTGGGCCACCAACCTTTTCACAGAAACCCTCATCGCCCGTGCCGGGGAGGAATTCGGCGACGATTTCTGGGGGTTCTGGATGCTGGGAGGAATGTCGGGGGGCGGAATGGGATTCATCTTCGCCCCGGAACGAAAGGCCGAAGCGCTTGAGGTCCTCCTGGCCATCATGGCGGAGACGAAGGCCCGATTGCAGTTCGCGTTGCCGTTCGCGATGGAGCCGGTGGTCTACGACTTTGCGATCAATCCGCACGGGACCACGGCGGATCTCCTCACCGGGCGCGATGCCCTCCTCCCGCCTGACTACTACAAGCTGACCAAGGCCGGTGAGGACCCGGAGGATGGCGCGCAGGACGCTGCTCTCGAGAAGGAATCCCTGGAGCAGTTGCTCGCAGCCCATGGATTTGACGCCGATCTTCACGAACAGATCCGCGCCGATCTTCTTTCCGGACAGATCGGCCTGGCCCGCAACCGGCTGCCGGCAACTTCGAGAATCGAGGACGTCCCACCCGGGGACGTGACGGATCTCTCCTCGGTCCTCACGAGCGGGAACTCCAAGCTGAAACTGGCTGCCGAGCGTGGCGAAGCGGCCCTTGCGGCGGGGGAACTTGCCGTCGTCACGCTCGCGGCCGGCGCGAGTTCGCGTTGGACCGGGGGGGCGGGGACCTGCAAGGCTCTCAATCCCTTTGCCCCGATCGACGGGTCCTACCGCACCTTTACCGAGGTTCACCTCGCCAAGTCGCGGCAGGTCTCGCGGCGGTGTGGGATGGTGGTTCCCCACGTCTTCACGACGTCCTATCTCACCACCGGCCCCACCGAGGAGTTCCTGGCGAGCGTTGAAAACTACCGCTACGAGGGACCGCTTCACGTTTCAGCGGGACGCTCGGTCGGGCTGCGCCTGGTTCCGACCGAGCGCGACCTCCGCTTCGCGTGGGAGGAAATGCCGCAACAACTGCTCGATGAACAGCAGCAGAAAGTGCGCGACTCGGCTCGCGCCGCACTCATCAACTGGGCCAGAGAATCCGGCGAGGGATCCGACTACACCGGCAACCTTGCGGTGCAATGCCTGCATCCGGTGGGACACTTTTACGAGATTCCCAACCTCATCCTGAACGGCACGCTGCGCGCCCTGCTGGTGGAGCGGCCGCAGTTGAAGACGCTCCTCCTTCACAACATAGACACCCTGGGTGCCAACGCCGATCCGGTCGTCCTCGGATTGCACCGCGAGGCCGGCCACGGGCTCACCTTCGAGGTGATCACGCGGCGCCTGGAAGATCGCGGAGGGGGCCTGGCGCGGGTCGATGGCCGGCCGCGCCTGGTGGAAGGCCTTGCCATGCCCACCGAGGAGGCCGAATTCGATCTTTCCTACTACAACTCCATGACGACCTGGATCGATCTCGATCAATACCTGCGGCTGGCCGGTCTCACGCGGGAAGACGTCCTCGGTCATGATGAGGTCAAACTTGGAGCGGCCTTGCGTGGGCTGGCGAGCCGTCTTCCGACCTACATGACGCTCAAGGACGTCAAGAAGCGCTGGGGCCACGGACAGGAGGACGTCTACCCCGTCATGCAGTTCGAAAAACTATGGGGCGATCTCACGACGCTCACGGAGGCCAACTGCGGCTACTTCGTGGTCCCGCGCCTGCGGGGACAGCAACTCAAGGACCCCGCCCAGCTCGACGGCTGGCTGGGGGACGGATCGGCGGAGTACGTGCGGGGCCTCTGCACATGGGGTTAAGGTGAATGCCACAAGGTTAGTCCGGTCTCTCGATCCCGGAGGGATCATAGAAATTTAGCGCGGGGTTGAGCGCAGCGACACCCCGGGGTCAATGAGCGGGGTAGGATCCCGATCCCGGAGGGATTGCAGC
>CAUZKZ010000484.1:0-4392 GCA_963580345.1 Verrucomicrobiia bacterium
TCCCGCTGGATGAGTTTGAGTCGCTCAATGCTGCGCTGGACCACTACGCCAGCTATCCCGGCAAAGCCCTCGCCCTACTCCGCACGGCATGCCCATTCACGACCTAACCAGCCAATCGCCCTGCCGGATATCCGCCGGGTCGATCTGAGCACGCCCCTCGACGATGCCGAGAATGTTGTCGATGTGGGCACCTGGAGCATGGGCGGTCAGGACATTACCCTGAATCTCGATGGTGATACTTCCAATATTGTGGTCAGCGCGGACGGCAACATCCTGATGATGGGCGGAGGAGCGCTGGATGACTTGAACGGAATCCCGATGCTGTTGTCGAGCATGGCGATGGCGGTGCGGGCCAACCCGCCGAATATTGCGGTGGAGACGGTTGACGGGACTCCCATCGACCACGATGGCGCCCCGCTTCAGTTCGTGGGACCGACGAACCAGCTGGTCACGAAGGCGATTCGGATCGTCAACCTGGGCGATGCCGACCTGACAAATATGAGCCTCAGCATCGGAGGGGCGACGGGAGCGACCTTCACGATCGAGGAAGGACTGGACAACAGCTCCCTGGCACCGGGTGCCCAGGACTTGGTCACGATCGGTTTCGTGGATCATCCCGCCGCTGGTGGGTCGTCGGCTGCCCTCTTTATCGACAGCAATGATGCGGACACACCGAGCTTCAGGGTCAATCTGAGCGGGTCCGGGCAATAGGGGTGCTCAAATTTCCATGCACATCATGATGAGACCACTTCAAGGCTCCGGGTCGGGACGGGTTCTGCGGGCCGCCCTTCTGTCGTTCTTCCTCACCTCCGTTTCCGGATTCGGCCAGGACCCGGTCAGCATCACGTCCATCGAGGTGGACTCTGCGCAGAACTGCTTCCGCATCTGCCTGGTCGGGGTGGCCGGAGAGTTCGTGGTCGAGGCGACGGAAGACTTTCAAAGTTGGGGCTCCTTGTGCCGGCTTGGATCGGACGGATCGCCGGTGGAGTTTTGCGACCCGATGACGTCCCGCTTTAAAGCGTACCGGGTCGCGGCGATTCCCGAGTCCGACGGGTTTCACCTCAATGGGGTGAACGTCCAGGAGTTGGAATCGACCGTGGTCTATGGGGACCTGGCGACCGTCTTCGGATTCCCGTTCGGGGCCGCGCCGGCCATTCCGAGCGTCCTGGCCTTGCCGTCCGCGGAGCGAGACACCCGCATCTATTCCGCAACCATTGCGACCCTTTCGGTCCTGACCCAATCGCTGCGGGATACCATCGAGCCGCCGCCATCCGTGGCGGACATCGTGGCGGCCCTGGCGACCGACCTCGCCTCGGGCAATCTGGATGGTCGAGACACGGGAGGTGCCCGGGTCGAGATCGGGACCAGCGGCGTCTTCCTTCCGGAGTACACCGACCAAGACCTGGCCGATGCGCTCTCGCAGCTCAAGGGGGAGTTGAACGGGCTGGGGAATGTCTTCCTGCAGGCCACCGGTGGCGGACAGTTCGCGCCCTCCGTCCCGGCGGAATGGGGCCTGTTTTACTGGGACAGCGCCGACTGGCAGTAGCGGCCGATTCCATCAGAGCGACTCGATCCGGAACACGACCGGGCGGTCCGTGACGCAGTCGAGGGTTTCGATTTCCTTGAGGGCGGCCTTCAGTCTACCGAAGGGGCAGGTGTGGAGGAGGAAGACCATGTCGACGAACTCGGCGTCGGGTTTGGCGGGGTCGACCGGGGAGTGGGTGCCGCTGATGCCGATTTCGGCGTTGGCGAGGACGGTGGCGATTTTGGCCACCACCCCGGGGCGGTCGGTGACGGGGAAGCGGACGTAGGAGGCGGTCTCAGTCTCGTCGATGGGCCGGAGGGTGCCGCTCTCGCGGTAGGGGAGGAAGCCGCGGTGACCGGAGGCCTGCATGTGGACGCGGGCAGCTTCCACGAGGTCGGCCACCACCGAGGAGGCGGTGGGATTCTGCCCGGCGCCCCGCCCGTAGAAGAGGGCGTCGCCGATCCCGTCGCCGCGCACCGCCACGGCATTGAAGACGTCGTTCACCGCGGCGAGGATGTGGGAGCGGGCAATGAAGGAGGGCTGGGTGCGGATCTCGATCGACCCGTCGCGGTGCTCGCGGACGATGGAGAGCAGCTTCACGACGTAGCCGAGGTCCTTCGCGAAGCGAATATCGAGGGGGCGTACGAACTCGATGCCGCGCACGTAAACTTGTTTCGGATCGATCGCGAAGCCGTAGGAAAGAGTGGCGAGGAGGATGGCCTTGTGGGCGGCGTCCCAGCCGTTGACGTCGAGGGTCTCATCGGCCTCGGCATAGCCCAGTTCCTTTGCTTCCTTGAGGGCGGCGGGGTAATCGAGCCCGGCCTCCGTCATGCGCATCAGGATGTAATTCGAGGTTCCATTGATGATGCCGGTGATGGATTCGATGCGGTTGCCGACGAGGGATTCCTGCACGGCCTTGATGATGGGGATGCCGCCCGCCACCGCGGCTTCGAACTGGATGGGGACATCGTGCTGACGGGAGAGGGCGAACAGTTCGACCCCGCGTTCGGCGAGGAGGGCCTTGTTGCCGGTCACGACCGGTTTCCCGGCGGCGAGGGCGGCCGCCACGAGATCGAAGGCAGCGTCGGTGCCGCCCATCAGTTCGACCACCACGTTCACAGCGGGGTCATCCACGAGGTCCTGCCAGCGGGTGGTGAAGAGGCTGGCGGGGGCGTCGGCGTCGCGGGCCTTGGAGAGGTCGCGCACCGCGATCTTGCGAACCTCGAACTTCACGGATCCACCGGTGCGGTCGGTAATGAGCCCGCCGTTGCGCTCGAGGGTGTTCCAGACCCCGGAGCCGACGGTTCCAAATCCGGCCAGGCCGATCCCGATCGTGTCGCACTCGCTCACGTGGGAGCGATAGCGGAAGCAGCGCCTACCGCAAAGGCGCAAAGGCGCAAAGATTTATGGCGCCGCGGGCTACAAACAGGCCCTGCGCGGATTAGGCGACGCGGAGAGCTTCTTCCGCTGCGAGCCAGTCGCCCTCCTCATTTCCCGGCCAGCCTTTTTCGACCCGTTCGAGGTACTTCTGATAGGCAACCTCGGCGACGAGATCGGTGGTGGGCAGGGGGGCGAGGGCGGTCCTCCCTTCCGCCTTTTTTGCAACCTGGCGGGCTGCCTTCCTTACGGCTTTTTTCGCAGTTTTCGCGGGAGCCTTGGCGGCGGTCTTTTTTGCAGCTTTGACGGCGGCTTTCTTGGAGATATCTTTCTTGGCCATGGCGATTACGTGTTTCGTAGCAGTCTCGGTGCCAAAATTAAACGGGAGAGGGCACCCAAACCCACATAGTTATTCACCATGGTTATGCACAAGATCGTCACTTGACCAGAGTTCGCGGTCCGGTCCGGCGGAGCGGATCTCCATGTGTTTCCCGCTCAGGGCGTGAAAATGGTAGGGTGTCCCCCAGCGATCGAGGAGTTGACCCCGCGCATCGAGGGCAGGGTGCTCGGCGGGGAGGTAGGCGAGGGCCTTGGAATTGCGGCCGCGCAGGGACGCCACGATGTCGTCGTTGTCTCCGATGGGATTTCCGCCGTAGTGGCGCCGGTACTGGTCGAGGAGGGCTTCGATGATGAGGATGTCCTCGTTGGCGGAGGTCTCGAGGCTGTTGAGTTCCGAAGTGGTGTGGGAGATGGGGAGTACGGTGAGAGGCTTTCCGCCGGTGTCCACGGGGAGGGGAAGATTGCGGGGGAGTTCACGCGGGGCGGGCCCCGGGGGGGCGATCCGGGCGTCCTCCCCAGGGCGGTCCGGGGTTCGCTCCGGTCCGGAAACGAGTAGGATCAGGACCACCCCGAGGAGGACGGAGAAAAGGCCGATGCAGAGTGATTTCATGGTCGGAGGTTCTTGTTCTCCTGGCTCAGCAACTCATCCGGCACCGGTTTGGGGGTTGGCCCGCCGGTGGAGTAGTCCATGAAGTCGAGGTTGGGGGTGGAGGAGGTACAGGGGTCGTCGAAGCGGCCCAGATTCGGGAAGATGGCAGCCAGGTCGTTTTCGGTGGCACCCATCCACTTGGTGATCACCTTCGAGTACTGATCGACCGAGATGGAGGGGATCCAGCGGCCGCGGTTGTTGTCGGCGTCGATGGAGCCGGGAGTGTTGCCGAGTTTCATGGCAGGGATGTGGCCGTAGAGGTCACCACCCTTGACCTTGCCGCCCATCACGAACTGGTTGCTGCCCCAGGCGTGGTCGGAGCCGGAGGTGTTCGGGTTGGTGCCGTTGGGCGTAAAGGTGCGGTTGAAGTCGGAAGCGGAGAAGAGGAGGGTCTTGTCCCAGTCCCCGAGTTCCACCATGGTATCCTTGAAGGCCTTCAGGGCTTCGGAGAGCTCGCTCATGAGGGTGCCATGGGCGCTCAGCATGGTCTGATGATTGTCGA
>CAUZKZ010000485.1:0-4384 GCA_963580345.1 Verrucomicrobiia bacterium
TTTTGAGGAGCTTTTCGCAATGTCGCGGCGTGGGGAGAGTGGCGGTCAGCGACAGCAAAGGCGCTTCGTTTGAGGTGGCCCAGCGGATCCTCGGCGATCGATTCGAAGCCGGCTTTCGCGACCACCAGGAGATGCTAGACAAGTTCCAACCAAAACTGACGCTCGTGACGATGGAGTCATGTCACACGGCCGCAGTCGTCTCGGCGGTGTTGCGGGCTGACAGCCACGTGATGACTGAAAAGCCGGGATTCATGAGCGTCGAGGAACTCGAGCCGCTGGTAAAAATCGCTGACCAGAAGCAGCTGCATCTGATGATGGCTCTGCCGACGCGGTCCAGCGCCGCGATCAAAAAAGCCCGAAAGCTGATCCAGGACGGCTGGCTTGGTAAACCGTACGCCTGCACCATGGACTGGATTGCGGACCAGACCCGGTTGACGCGACCCCAATACCGCCAGTTGTGGCTGTCCTTCAAAAATCGCGCAGGTGGGGGCAAGCTGATTTATCACGGCATCCACTATCTGGATGTGATTCAGTACCTGGTTGACGATCCGATTCAACACGTCGTCGCGTTCTGTGAAAACGTCGGCGGGCAACCGATCGAGGTGGAGGACGCTGCAGTGCTCAGCTTCCGCTTCCAAAACGGCATGGTTGGCACGCTGAACACCGGCTACTACCTGGACCGGGGATACCAGAACCAGATCCGCGTCTGGGGGTCCAAAGGTTGGTTCCACCTGAACCTCACGGACCAAAAGCCCCTCGAGTGGCATTCGACGCACGCCGACGCTCCGGAGGGAGTGCAGTACTTTCAATATGTCGATAAACCAGGCCTGTATGGACTTCTGTTGCAAGAGGCAGTCGACGCTTGTCGTGGAGTTGCGCCTCCGCCGATTACCGGTCCGGAAGTGCTGCAAGTGCTGAAGGTCGTCTACAGCGCGTATGAAGCATCACACAGCGGTGTGATGCAGAGGGTTGTTTGATATTGGGGTCGCGAGTCGCGGATGGCGCAGGACGATACCGTTTTACCGTCAGAAAAGCACAAGCGATTCAATGAAAGGTCTCTATCATGTTCGGACGAAAAATGCTTATCGGATTGAACTGATAGGCGTTTTGAATCGCCGGTATCCCGGCAGCGACCGCATTACCGCTGTGCAATCCCGGACCTGGCGATCACGTCAACGGACTGTTGCCGTTCACCGACGACCTCTGTTTGTCAGTTATTCCTCTGTCCAATGAACTGCTGCCCGTCTAGTGGATCGCCAGTGGGAATTGCTGTGGGCATGGCGTTAGTATACAGATTTACATCATTCCGGCATGGTGGCCTCGATTCCCCATAGCCACCTCGCAGGGCAAGGCGAGGCCGTCTCGCCATGGTCTGCACCGCCACCAAGCCGGCTGTCTATCGCCCGCGCCGACCCTGCGGCGATTTCCACCTGAAACCGCCCTTTCACCCCTGCCAGACGGCCCTGCCGAACCGAGTCACCGAGGAATCGGAAGGAATACCAGAAAAACCTGGTCCAGGTGTTTGACACTCGTCGCGATTCCATCAATACTATCGCTCGCGCGAGCCAAATCTGCCGCTGCCTCATATTGGAATTCCTATCAGCTGGCCTTCGAGGCCAGCGTCTCCATCGCGGCCTGCTAAAGTGTTCCAGACCGCCTACGTGCGGCGCATTCCCAGGAGCAAAATCACATCATGCACCGACGCCCCGTCCGCCGTGTCCTCACCCGATTCGTCCCCGGACGGCTCGTTTTTTTGTGCGCCATCGCCATCTCGTCCGTCCTGGTGACGTCCCGCTCATCATCGGCCCACGGGAGAACCGATGGCCCGCCCGTGGATGAAGCGCAGCGATTCGCGTACGACAACGCTCTGCCGATCGAGACACCGATGTTCCGAGCCACCCGCTGGGCCAGACCCTATGCCGCAGGCCCCGTGCGCGTTCTCTTCTTCACGGCGCAACACCCCGACGTCAACCGGCTGCCGAACCGTTTCGCAGTCGAACTGATGCACCGGTTCGACATCGAAGGCAGCGCCGTGCGCGTGCAGATGGGGAAGGGCAGCGCCTATGCGATCGCCTACGCCGGTGGTGCAGGCATCGTCGGAGAAGCGGCGGGGCTGCAGCGACTGGATCGCCTTATGAAGGAGACGTTTGACGGCTATGTCTTCGCCCGCTCCTCGCTCCTGGGACTGATCCCCGCGGCAACCCGCCGGGAAATCCTGGAAAGGGTCAGGGGCGGCGCCGGACTCGTGGTGCTGGACAAGGAGGAGGAAAAGAGTCTCAAGGAAGTGTTGATGATGGATGCTTCACCCGCGATCCTCGACGGCACCGACATGGCGGCGGGTGTCCTGGGCGAGGGCCGGGTTCTCCGGGGAGCTCCCGCCGAGGTGGCGGAAAGTACCGCAGCGGACAAACTCGCGTTCTACCTGGCCTTCGATCAGCGGTACGAGAAGCTTGGAAGGGCGCTGTTTTGGGCGGCGAAAAAGGAACCGGAAGACCGGATTTCCATGGCGATCGGAAAGTCCTCGTCGTCGTGGCGCGAGATCGCGGGCAGGAAGATCCGTGTCGAAGCCCCGGCGGGCCTCGCCCTCCGCGTTCGTTTGCGATCGTCGACCGGGGGAGACGCGATCCTGCAACGGGCGGCCGGAACGAACGACTACGTGCTGCCGCCGATGGGGGCCGGGCGGTACTTCATCGACGCCATCGCGACCGGCGGCCGCGGCGTGGAAGAATGGGTGACGGCCGAACTGCAGATCACCTCCAACGCGTCGGTGGACGCGATCGAACTCGACAAGACATGGGGAGAGGTCGGGGAAACGCTTTCGGGCAGCGTGCAACTGAGCTCACCGGCGGAAAACCGTGTGCTTCGTGTGCAGGTACTGGACAAGCACGGACGGATCCTTTGGCGGAAAGATGAACCAACCACGGTCCGGCCGGTGGTGTTCTCCGTGCCCATTCGAAAGGAAATGCCTGCCCATGCCTACCTCCGTGCGGTCCTGATGGAGGGGGGCCGCGAGATCAGTTCCGCCATGACCCGCTTCACCGTGCCCCACCGCAAGCACGACGCATGGAACATGGTCCTCTGGGGAAGGATGTACGCCGGTCCGGAGAACGTGATCTGGGCGGAAGAGACGATGGCGCGGCACGGGATCACCTCGCGCATCGAAACCTCGGCCGTGCCGTGGTGGTACATGACCAACGCCGGGATGAACTTCGTCGCCTGGCCCCAAAGTGGTCTGCAGCGGCAGGACTGGAACGGCGACGGAACCCTTCCCAGTCGGGGTCGAACCACGACCGGCATCGAGGTGCCGGAAGAGGCGTGCTGGAACCACGAGCCGGCGGTAACCGAGCGGCTTCGGCACTGGATTCAGGAGGCCCGGGACAGTTGGGGCGGACGGCACGACTTCTGGCCGCACGGCGTGCATGCCTACAGCATGGGCGACGAGAACGAAACGCTGGGATCGTGTCTCTCCGATTCATGCTGGTCCGCGTACCTGGCGTTCCTGGAGGAACAGTACGGCGACATCGCGGCGCTGAACGCCTCCTGGGGCACGGCGTTCGAAGATCTGCATCAGATCCAACCGCGGATCGACAAGACCGCGCTGCCCTGGACGCCTGAACCGGGACGAACGAAATGGCAACGGACAAAGGCGAATCTTGAATCGTCCTCACTCGGGCCGGGGGCCGGCTCGACTGCCTGGAACAAGAGTTGGAAGAGCTACCCGCGCTGGTTCGACCGCCGCGCCTTCCAGGCAGCGAGCTTCGCTCGCTACGTACGCAAGTTCGGCGACGTGGCCCGCGAGAAGGATCCGCAAGCCAAGGCGGGGGCCGAGGGCACCCTCTGGCTGGACGACGACATCGACCTCGTGGTGCGCAACTCCGATTGGTGGATTTTATACTCCATTCCCGCGGCCGAGGTCGTCCGTTCCATTGCCCCACGGGATTACCGATACGGCTTCTGGACCGGCGGTTTCTGGCCCGGCTTTCTTCGGGGCGCAAACTGCATGGGCGTGTGGCGCGTGGACCGTTTCCTTGCCCCGCACGGCGAGCCGGGCATTTACTACCAGTGGATGGCCGATCAGGGCCGAATCGTGTTCGACGGGCTCGGGCAGCTTCTGAACGTGGACGCCCGCACCGAGATGCAACACGACGGCATCGCGATGCTGCATTCGTTCGCGTCCGCGCAGGCCGCCACCCATCTCCCGGAACCCGGCTCCACCTACGGCACGTACGGCGGCTGGATGACCGGCGAGGACACGGAGATCAAAGGGAAGCGAATCGACTGGGCGCTCGAACCGGGGGGCAAGAACCACGTGTCGTGGCATCGCGCGATCCGGTCCCTGGGCCTGCAGTTCGAGTACGTCACCGACCGGATGCTGTGTCGCGAC
>CAUZKZ010000486.1:0-4380 GCA_963580345.1 Verrucomicrobiia bacterium
TGGACCGAGTCCGCTCTGATTATCACGGCCCGCCGCCGTCAGGTGATGGTGGAGTGGCGCGGAGACGGTGTGCTCCAACGCGCGTCATCGCCGGCCGGTCCGTGGAAGGACACTGGCCGGCCTTCCACGGCCTTCTTCGACGCGAGGGAGGCAAAGGTGGGCTTCTTCCGGCTCAAGAAACGGAGGACGGCGCCATGATCCTGGACGAACCAAGAACTTTTACCCCCGCCTGCCGGATGGACGAGAAGGAAGTCAGCATTGCACGGGATGTCTATCGAGGCACGTGTGTAGCGCCGGGCGTGCAAATCGCTCGAGGGTGGGCGGGGTCACTTTCATCGAATCTTTTGCCCCCGTTCGCTGGATGGACGAGTAGGAAGTTAGCGTTGCACTGATGGTCTCTTGAGGCTCGTGTGTAGCACCGGGTGTGCAAATCACCCAAAGGCGGACGGGGGCTCCTCGCTTTCCCGATACTGAGAAAAGAAACCGGCGGGAGGAACCTCCCGCCGGAGAAATGACTACTGACGGCGGGCGTTTCAGGCCGCGGCCAGAAGGGCCTGCTCGATATCGGCCTTGGTCTGCACGCCCTGGAGGCGCTCGACCGGTTGGCCGTCCACAAAGACGATGAGGGTCGGGATGCTGCGAATTTCGTAACGCACCGCGAGTTCCTGGGCTTCATCGACGTTGACCTTGGCGATCACGGCCTGCCCCTCCTGTTCGTCAGCCAGATCCTCGATGACAGGTCCCAGCATCTTGCAGGGTCCGCACCACTCGGCCCAGAAGTCGACCAGGACCGGTTTTTCGGTGCCCGATATGGTGGCGTCGAAGTTCTCAAGATTCAGTTCTTTGGGTTTCATGGTTCTTCTTGTTCGGGTTCAGGCCGCCACCGGGGCGGACCAGGCGTTGGCCCGGAAGGCCTCGTCAAGCGGCGTGGCGGTGAGGTGATTGGTGTAGTTGCTGAGGGTCTTCATGGTGACCCCGAGCACCACCTCGAGGGCCTGCGCCTCGGTGTAGCCGGCCCCCAGGAAGGCGGACTGCTCGGCCTCGCCGACCCATCCTCGATCGCGAACCACCGCTTTCGTGAAACGGCGGAGGGACTCCAGTTTTCGGTCGGGAAGGGGCGCGTCGTCCCGCAGCGCGGCGAGGATCGCGGGCTCGATTCTCTGGCTCTGGCCGATCGTGGTGTGGGCCGCCACGCAGTACTCGCACTCGTTGTCCACGCTGGCCGCGATCAAGACGACCTGCTGCTCGGTGGGGCTGAGGGAGGTTTGGCCGTAGATCTTGCCGATGCCCAGGTAGCCCTCCAGGGCGGCCGGGGCATTGGCGAAGGTGGCCAGGAGATTCGAAACGAACCCGAAGGACTTGCGGGCGCCCTCCAGGAGGGGCCGCGAGGCTTCCGGTGCCGTCTCGATGGTATGAAGAGTCGTTTTCATGGTTCTGATCGGTTCTGATTGGTTCTGATTGGTTCGGTGAGTTCCTCCGCCAAGCGGCGGATTCACAGGTCAGAGAACAGACAGGTCTGTCTATTCCCCGTCGCACGATATTTCTGAAAACTTTTCAGATGGGTCCTCTCTCCCCCCTCAGCCCTGGGCGGCCTTCAGGAGCGCCAGGGCGCTTTTGCGGGCCTGATCGATGGGCCAGGCTTCGCAACAATTCTGGGCCTGGGTGAAGGCGCCGGTATGGAGAAGGAACCAGGCATCCCCCAGGTCGCGGGCCTTGGCGGGGGACGCTCCGGATTCCCGGGCCAGGGAGTGCCAGAATCTCCGGGTTGCCTCGGTATGCGCATGGATGATGGCCTTGCTCTCCTTTCCGGCCTCGGTCATGGCGGCCGTGACCGCGAAGGGGCAGCCGCGGAAGCAGTGGCCTTCCACCCAGCACGAGAGGTCGTCAAACTGGGCGGCAATCTTGCGGCGGAGGGAGGCGCGGGAGGCGAGCACCATCTCGCGGCGCTCTTCGGCGCGGGCCGCCTCCTCCCGCAGCCAGGCCGCGCAGAGGTCCTGCTTGCGGGGGAAATGCTGGTAGAAACTGGCCTTGGCGACCTCCGCCTTGGCGATGATCTCGTTGATCCCCACGCACTCGTAGCCTCGCTCCCGAAAAAGTTCGGCGGCCGTGGCGAGGAGGCGTTGCCGCGGATTGCTCATGGCTGAAGATAGACCGGTCTGTCTGCTTGGCAAGAGGCTCCGGGGCCGAAATGGGGTGGCGCTCCGAGGAACGGAATCAGTACTCCCGATCCAGCAAATAGTGTGCGATCTGCTCGAGGCGATGGCCGTGGCGGCGGAAGGGCTTGAGGGCGGAGAGAGCTTTCTGGGTGAGGCGGTAGGCCTCCTTCCCGCTGGCGTGCAGCCCGAGGATGGCGGGGTAGGTGGCCTTCTCGACTGCGGCGTCCTTGCCGGCGGTCTTGCCGAGCTTCTCGGTGGGTTGCGTGACGTCCAGGATGTCGTCGATGACCTGGAAGGCGAGACCGAGGTTGCGGCCGAAGTCGGTGAGGGCCTTGAGCTTGTGCGGAGTGGCGTTGGCGGTCATGGCGCCCAGCCGGAGCGAAGCGGTGAGCAAGGCGGCGGTCTTGGCTTCGTGAATGCGCACCAACTCGGCTTTGGTCAGAGCCTGGCCTTCCCCTTCGAGGTCCATGACCTGTCCTCCAATGAGGCGCCGGGAGTCGGCGCTCTGCGCCAGTTCGGCGAGGTAGTGCCTGGTCCTGTGACGGCGGCACTCGGGAGTTTCCGCCAGGATGGAGAAGGCTTCGGTGAGCAGGGCGTCGCCGGCCAGGACCGCCATGTTCTCTCCAAACGCGATGTGGGTGGTGGGACGCCCGCGGCGCAAGTCGTCATCGTCCATGCAGGGCAGGTCGTCGTGGACCAGCGAGTAGGTGTGGATCAGCTCGACCGCGCAGGCCGGACGCAGAGCGTGGTCGGGATCGCCTCCGCAGGCCTCCGCCGCCGCGAGACAGAGAATGGGCCGCAGGCGCTTTCCCCCGGCGAAGACGGGGTGGCGCATGGCCTTGTGGATGGTGCCCGGCCTGACGGACTCGCGCGGCAGGAAGCGTCGCAGCGCGGCGTCGATGCAACGCTGGTGATGCTTCAGGTAGGCCTGCAGGTCGGACACGGCGACGAACGATGATGGACCAACTTGAAACTTTGAACTTTAAACTTGAAACTCGCCCTCACAAGAGTTCCGCAATCTGCACCGCATTGAGGGCCGCGCCCTTGCGGATCTGGTCGCCCACCACCCAGAGGGCCAGGGCGTTGTCGAGGACCATATCCTTGCGAATGCGGCCCACCAGGCAGTCGTCCTGCTCGGTGGTATCGAGCGGGGTGGGATAGGACGCCGTGCCGGGATCGTCCACGACCCGAATGCCGGGATGGTCATCGTAGGCAGCACGGGCTTCCTCCACCGTGACCGGTTTTTCGAACTGGGCCGTGATCGAGACGGAGTGGGAGCGGTAGACCGGGACCCGCACACAGGTGCAGGTCACTTTCAGGTCGGGCAGATCGAGGATCTTGCGGCCCTCGTTGAGCATCTTGAGTTCCTCCTTGGTGTAACCGTTGTCCTGGAAGGCATCGACGTGCGGGATGACATTGAAGGCAATCTGATGCGGGTAGACCTTTTTCTCGAAGTTGGTGCGGCCTTCCGCGAGGGCCTTGACCTGTTCCTCGAGTTCGATGATGCCCTGCGCCCCGCTGCCGGAGACCGCCTGGTAACTGGAAGCGATGATGGATTTGAGACCGAACACCTGGTGCAGCGGGTGGAGGCCCATGAGGGTCACGATGGTGGTGCAGTTCGGATTGGCGATGATTCCCTTGGGATGATTCCTGGCGGCCCCGGGGTTCACTTCGGGCACCACCAGCGGGACTTCGGGATCCATGCGGAAGGCCGAAGAATTGTCGATCACGACCGCCCCGGCCGCGGCGGCGGTCGGCGCAAACTTCCTGGAGAGATCGCCGCCGGCACTGAAGAGAGCCACCTCGACCCCCCGAAAGGAGTCGGGCCCGAGCTCCTGGACCGCGATCTCCTCGTCGCGAAATCGAAGCTTTCGCCCCGCGGAGCGGGACGAGGCGAGGAGAGTGAGGCGACCGACCGGGAAGTCGCGCTGCTCGAGGCACTTCAACATTTCCGCCCCGACGGCGCCCGTGGCACCGGCGATGGCTACATGAGACGTTGTGGACATTTCGTTGCTGGCGGCGTGGGTGATAGTGGAAAGTGCCACGGAGTCTAGCCTGAATCGCGGCCCGTGTCCCGTTCCGGATCCTACACAACTCTTAAATTGAGGCGCCCGGAGGGCCGGAATTCCAGTGAAAAACTGGCTGTTAGCCCGACTTTCACGATTCGGCGAGGGTCTGATTTTTTTCCTTCAAGAATTCCGCCGGTCTGATCGCGCCGCGGCTG
>CAUZKZ010000487.1:0-4380 GCA_963580345.1 Verrucomicrobiia bacterium
CTAGGGGGGGGTATCGGTAGCCGGGTGTAGCGGGGCGGGCAGGGGTGTTTGAAAGGGTTCTCAGAGGTCCTGCCGTGGGAGGGAGGGGCTGGGGTGCGATTGTTGTTTTTTGGGGGGGAAATCTTACTGGGGCACTTCCACGTCCTTGAAGGTGACGAGGACCACCATGTCCTGCATGTCGAAGTAGCTGGAACTGGAGTTGGTAGAGTAGAGCTCGTAGAGGTAGATGACATCGCGCGGACCAATCGTGATCTTGTTGTCGGCCGAGATGTACTGGGTGAGGAAGCTGGCGATGTCGCCTTGCTCGTAAGCGGGGACGTAGTAGGGCACCGAGTCGCCGTTCTTGAGGGCGGTGACGGTGAGATTTTCGGTGAGCGTGTCGCGGGAGGAATACCAACTGCCGTCGGTGCGCTGGGCGCGTGAGGAGAAGTCGATGGTCACTCCTTCTTCCACGACCTGGCTGTAGAGCACCTCGCTGGGATTCACGGTGTGATCGGCACCGAGGAAGATCGACTCCCAGGAGGAACCGCTGCCGACCCGGGTCTGCACCGCGAGGGGGGTGTGGTTGGAGCCGACCTGGAAGGCGGCCCCCACTACCCGGATCTCCATCTCGGTGCGCTCCTTGGGAACGATCTTGTCTTCCGGAGTGATCTCGATGATGTCATCGACGGTCTCCGGGTAGCGGATGTTCCAGGTGAGGGTCGGACGCATGCCGGTCTGGACCCAGGTCTTGTTGACGTCGAGGGTTCCGATCGGGATATAAGGGTCCCCGTGGACGGTGGTCTCGTTGCCGAGGACCGGAAGCGTGCAGAGGGCGCCGAGGGCGAAGAGGGCGGAGTTGATTTTCATGGCGGCTGAGTTGAGTTGTTCGTATTTGCAGATTAGCTCGAACGCTAAAAGTCATCGCTCCACTGATAAAAATTCACAAGAGGAATTCCGCGAACACATATCACCTTTGCGAAAGATATGTCTTCAGCGATAGTCCTCTTACCGAAGAATTACGCTCCTCCTGAATAACGAGAAATCCGTTTCAAACCGCTTCCAACCCGCTTCACTGAGGGGGATCGCCGGAGCCCAAATCGGGCGCTCGAACCGAGGGCTCCGGGATGAAGGGAGCCTTGATGACGAACAAAGGTGGAACGCCATGCAGCAATAGAAGTCCAAAAAAAATGACCTCCTTGCAAAATCGTTTATTTCCCAATCCCGACCTTTAACGCACCTGTAATAATTACAGGATTTTGAGCGAAAGGCGGTTCTGCCCTGTTTTTACGGGGGAAGAGTGTAATTGGGCCGTCCGGAGGGTGTTTGGGCCCGTTTGGGTGGAATCGGAGGCGGGAGAGGATCTGGAGGCCCGATTGAGGTGGCCATCCGGGTCAACCAGTACAGCACGACGCCTTCCGATAACCGTGACTACAGCGACAAGGGAAGCCTGGTGGCGATCGACCTGGGCCAACCCACCGAGAAAACGCTGGTCTTCAATTGGAAGGAACAGCTCACTAGCGTGACAGATGCCTCCACGGGGCAGACCCACGAGTATCTCTGCGATGTCTTCGGCCGCCGCATCCAGAAGGTGATAGACGCCCTGGGGGTGGCCTTTGGACCGATCGTGACGACCTTTGTGCACGACCCGGCGGGCGGCGTTCTGGAAGATCTGGATGGCGGCGGGACTCCCGCGGCCAACTACGTCCACTACGGTCCCCGTCTCGCGGGGATGCCGCGCATCATCTCGATGCAGAGGTTCGGGAACGACACCTATTATCACTGCGACGACCAACAAAACGTGATGGCGACCAGTGACGGAGCCGGCAATGTGGTGGAGCGCTGGGACTACGGCGATTACGGTGCCGTTCTCGACCCAGTGAACCTCGCCGCAATCGCGGGGAATCCCTCCGCGACCGGGAACCCGTACTACTTTGGGCAGCAGCGCTACGACCCGGAGACGTGACTCACTCCTCGCTATCCGGATAGCTCCCCAGCAGTTTTACCAGCGAGCAGTGCTTTTCGAGTTCCCCCAGGGCGGACGAGACCTGTTCGTTTTCGCAGTGGCCGGCGAGGTCGACGTAGAAGATGTACTCCCAGTCCTTTTGCTTGGAGGGGCGGGATTCGATCTTGGACATGTTGATCTCGAAGGAATCGAAGGCCTGCAGGGCGGCCACCAGGGAGCCGGGGCGGTCGTGCACCGCGAAGAGGATGGAAGTGCGGTCGTTGCCGGTGGGCGGGCAGGTCTTTTCGCCGATGACGAGGAAGCGGGTGGTGTTGGTGGCGCGGTCCTGGATGGCCTCGTCGAGGACCTCGAGGCCGGCCAGTTCGGCGGCGAGGCGTCCCCCCAGGGCGGCGGCTCCCTCCGCGGCCTTCTCGTGGGCGAGGTGCGCGGCCTTGGTAGTGGAGGAGACCTCGACGAGGTCCGCCTCCGGCAGGTGGCGCAGGATCCAGTTCTTGCATTGCCCGAAGACCTGGGGGTGCGAGTAGAGGGTCTTGATCCCCTCCCGCGGAATGGCGGCCAGGAGGTTATTGTCGATGCGCAGGAGAATCTGGGCGCAGATGCGCACCGGCGAGTCGACAAAGAGATCGAGGGTGTGGGAAACCGCCCCCTCGGTGGAGTTCTCGATGGGAACCACCCCATAGTCGGCGCGGCGGCGGGCCACATCGTCGAAGACTTCCGCAAAACTGGAGCGGGCCGTGTAGTTGACGGAGTGCCCGAACTTCTTGAGGGCGGCCTGGTGGGTCCAGGTGCCTTCCGGTCCCAGGTAGGCGATCTTGAGGTCTTCCTCGAGGGCGAGGGCGGCCGACATAATCTCGCGGAAGATGGCGCGGATCGACTTCTCGGGGAGGCGCCCCTGGTTCATCCCGACCAGCTTGCGGAGGAGGGCGTCCTCACGGTCGGGGGCATAGATCTGCAGGCCCTCCTTCTTCTTGATCAGTCCCACTTCGTGCACAAAGTCGGCGCGCCGTGAGAGCAAGTCGAGGAGCTGCGAGTCGATCGCGTCGATCTCTTTGCGAATGTCGTCGAGGGACACGGGAAAGCACTAGTGGGAAACCCTGAAATCCTAAATTCCTAAATTCCAAATCGGTGTCCGTGGGCGGGCGTCATTTTCCGGGATCGTCCGCGTCCGGGGCCGAGAAGTCCTCCGGCGGCTCCTCGGCTGGTGCCGGGATGCCGCTGGGTTCGACGAGGGCGAGTTGCCGTTCCTCGCCCCGGCCCTCGCGGCCGGCCTCCTCTTGGGAAGAGGGCGGCGGGGGCTCGGGCAGCGCTACGGTCCTCAGCTCGGCGGAGTTCGGCAGTTCATCGACGGATTTGATGCCGAAGTGTTCGAAGAAGAGATCGGTCGTGGCGTAGAGGAGGGGACGGCCCGGGAGATCGGCCCGGCCGTCAATCTTGATCAATTCGCGATCGAGCAGTTTTTGGAGAATGCTGTCACAGGAGACGCCGCGGATGTGCTCCATGGAGGCTTTCGTGACCGGCTGCCGGTAGGCGATGATGGCGAGGGTCTCCATGGCGGGAGGGCTAAGGCGGCGGGGTTTGAGGCCCGGGAAGAGCTGGCGCACAAAGCCGGCGAACTCGGGGCGGGTGTAGATCTTCCAGCCCTTGGCGCGCTCCAGGATCCCGAAGGAACGTTTCCCGCGGTCGTAGCGCTTGTTGAGATTGGCGATGGCGGCGATGACGGCCTCCTGGTCGATGCTGGAGAGTTCCTTCAAGTCGCCGTCCAGTTCGGCGGCCTTCCCGTAGTCGTCGTCCTCCTCCGCCCCGCCGTCCTCGATTTCGGCCAGGCGAGCCCGGACCAGGCGCGCGAGTTCAGAGGAGGTGAGGGGATCTTCGGAAGCGACCAGGAGGGCTTCGATAACCGCGGAGAGGTCCATAGGATGCCGAGAGGGTAGGAGAGAGGGGGGCAAATTCAAGCGTAAGGACAGTCTGGAAGCAGCGAAATTTAACCCAACTTGGGGGGATTTCCTCTTGCAGCCAAAAGAGAAAGCCAGTACCGACTCCCGCCCTCCCGCCCTCCCGCCCTCCCGCCGGCGAACGAATTCGCCGGGGATAAAAAAACGACACTTTCCGAGATCCCATTGCAATGGCGACAAAGAAAAAGGTAGCGAAAAAGGCCGCGAAGAAGGCCGCGAAGAAGGCGACGGCGAAGAAAAAGACCGTCAAGAAAGCGGTCGGGAAGGTCAACTCGAAGAAAGTGGCCAAAGTGAGCGCCAAGAAGCCCTCTGCCAAGAAAGCCACCGCCAGGAAGGCCTCTGCCAAGAAAGCCACCGCCAGGAAGGCCCCTGCCAGGAAGGCCCCTGCCAAGAAGGCCCCTGCCAAGAAGGCCCCTGCCAAGAAGGCCCCTGCCAAGAAGGCCCCTGCCAAGAAGGCCCCTGCCAAGAAGGCTCCTGCCAAGA
>CAUZKZ010000488.1:0-4364 GCA_963580345.1 Verrucomicrobiia bacterium
GTTCATGACGACGATCGATGAGTTTATCGATTCGCTCGCTGGGGAGAACCGCCCATACTTGCAGAGCTTGGTGACAGAGAATTTCCAGACCTTTGAGATTCCGAAATCCTAATGCCGAGAAGTATAGAACTTCTTTCCTGCCGGGATGCCGGCGGCCACCTCCGCGAAGGCTGGAATGCGGGTTCCGGCGAACCTGCGGTTCTTCCACTTGCCGACGTCGAGGGATTGCAGCTGTTCGAAGGTGCTGGTCTTTACGATCAACTTCCGCCCCGTGATTTTCTTCGTGTCGTAGTCGTGGAAGCACGCGATCCGGCCGTCGCTGGTGAGATGAAAGTCGCCCTCGATGGCATCCGCGCCCTGTTTCCAAGCCAATTCAAAGGCGGGGAGGGTGTTTTCGGGGGCCTCCGCCGAAGCGCCGCGGTGGGCGACGAGGAAGGGGGAGGCCTGGGTAGGAAGCACGAGCAGAGCGGTAAGAGCGAGGAGTGATCTCATAGCTCTTTGAGAAACAATCGCCGCCACCGCACGTGCCCGGACTTCCCGCCGTGGACCTGGAGGGCGATGAATCCTTCGGCCCTGAAGTGCTTTTTGTCGGTGTCCTCGAAGTCGGCCCGGGACACGCCATTGAGCCAGGTCTGGATGCGCCTTCCCTCGCAGCGAATCACGATCGTGTTCCAGTCGTCCCACCTGAAGAGTTCCCGGCCCTGGGTGGTGAACCTCGCCTTCGTATCCTTCTTCGAAAACTTCCCGGGATAAAGCCACCCGCGCCGGGACTCGTCGTAGATCCCCGCCGTGTAGGAGCGGATCTTGTTGTGGTCGTGCTCGCACTGGTATCCGACCACGCGGCCCCCTCCATTGCGCCGCCCGGATCGGAACTGGCAGCCCGAGTTGCCGGCAGGGTCCAGAAACTGGAACTCGAAGATCAGGATAAAATCGGAGTAGATTTTCTCGGTACAGAGGAAGGTGTTGCCCCTGATGTTTTTCCCGAAGCCGACGATGGCATTGTCCTCCACCTTGAACTGCCCGGTTCCGCCGACCTTCTTCCATCCTTGGAGCGATTTGCCATCGAAGAGGGACTTGAATCCAGCCTGGGCCAGCGCTTCGGGATCGGCCTTTCCGGGGACCGCCGTCTTGGGCTGGTCGGCGCGGGTCTGGCCGGTGGTAAGGGTGAGCAGCGCTGTTAGACTGGCCAGCGTTTTCATGGGACCATCATTGGACGGGGACCTTGCAGTGACGAGCAGAATTAATTCACAATCCCCAGGCTCCGCAGTTCGCGGGCCAGGTCGTCGAGCTGATCGGGCCGGTGTGCGGCCGAAACCGTGATGCGGAGGCGGGCCGTGCCCCGCGGGACGGTGGGATAGCGAATGGCGGGGACCAGGAATCCCGCTTCGCAGAGCGATTGGGCGGCCGCAAGGGCCGCCTCATTTTCCCCCACCACGAGCGGCACGATGGCGCTCGCGGAGGGCCGGCCGCACCGCCCGGTTAAGTGCCGGAGGTTGGACCACAAGGATTGACGCAGGCGCGCTCCCGGCTGGGAGGAAATGATCTCGAGTCCCGCCAGGGAGGCGGCGGCCTGGGCCGGGGGAGGGGCGGTGGAGTAGATGAAGGATCGCGCCGAGTTGACGAGCAGATCGATCCAGCGCCGTTCGGCGGCGAGGTAACCGCCCGCGGCGCCGACCGCCTTACCGAGGGTTCCCATCTGGAAGGCAACCCGTGGCTGCAAACCGAGTTCCTCCACGAGACCCTGGCCGGTCGGTCCGAGCACCCCGAGGGCGTGGGCTTCATCGACCAGCAGGAGGGCCTCGAAGCGCTCCACCAGTGCCACGATTTCGCACAGGGGAGCGCAGTCGCCATCCATGCTGAAGACCGATTCGGTCACGACCAGGAGGCGCGAGTTCGGCGAGAGTGCCTTCCGCGCGGAGGAGAGCAAGCGCTCCAGTCTGGCGAGATTGTTGTGGGGATAGACGCGCAGGGTAGCACCCGATTGGCGGGCCCCATCGATGAGGCTGGCGTGGCAGAGCTTGTCGAGAATGACCACGTCACCCTTCTCTAACAGAGTCGTGAGGGTGCCCAGCGCGGTGGCGTATCCGCTGGTGAAACTGAGCGCCGCTTCCGTCTTTTTCAACTCCGCGAGGCGCGCTTCGAGCTGGTGGTGAATGCCAAGCGATCCACTGATGAGCCGCGAGGAGGTGGAGCCCGCTCCGAAGCGCACCGTGGCTTCCCGCGCCGCTTCCAGGACCGTCTTGTGGTGGGAGAGGCCGAGGTAGTCGTTGGAGGAGAAATTGACCAACTGCCGGCCCTCCACGCCAAGAAACGGCGGCGGCCCCGGCTCGATCCGGCGCAGGTTGCGGAGCAATCCCGCTTCGCGCAAGGCCGCGAGTTCGTCCTCCGGCTGTCGCATGGCGATTTCGGTCAGGGCAGGGCGGGGGAGTCGGCCGGCCGCCCGGGGGGCTGGGAGGTCTCGAGCGCCCAGCGGAGCAGTTTCTCGGCGTCGCTCCACACCGCGCTGGGAGTGCTGCCGAGCACCACCGCGATGGCGGTGCGGCCTCGCAGCGAAGCGCTCGCCACGAGGCACTTGCCGGAGGCGCGGGTGGTTCCGGTTTTCATCCCGGTGGCGTAAGGGAGCCGCTTGAGGAGCTTGTTGGTATTCACCAGCTTGTGCTCTTTCCCGTCATTGTGGACGAAGACGTACTCCGGCCAGGTCATGGGAGCGCGAATCGCGGAACGTTGGTAGGCCACTCGTGCCAGCTTGACCATGTCGCGCGCAGTGGAGAACTGCCCCTCCTCGGTCAGGCCGTGGGGATTGCGAAAGTTGGAGTTTCTCATCCCGAGGGAGCGAGCGCGTTCGTTCATTCTGGCGCTGAAGGCCTCCACGCTTCCGGCCACGTCCCGGGCCAGGGCCAGCGAGGCGTCGTTGGCGCTGCGGACCAGGATGACCTTCAGGAGGGTGCCGCGGGTGTAGGTATCGCCGGGCCGAAGATAGAGTTTGGTGGGTTCCACCTGGGTGTCGGAGGCCTCGATCGTGACCTCATCGCTGAGGGGGCCCGCCTCCACCACCAGCAGCGCGGTCAGGAGCTTCTGGGTGCTGGCCACCGCACGGCGGAGGTCCACATTTTTCCCAGCCAGGATGCGACCGGTGACGGCGTCCACGACCAGGGCACTCTCCGCCACCACCTCCGGAGGGGGGCCCTGCGGCGTCACCCGCGGGGGGATGGAAGCGCTCGCCGGCGCCCTCGACAGCGGGGCGCCCGGAGGGGACACGCACCCCAGGAGGGAAATCGAAAGCAGAAGGCAGCAGCCGCGCGACCCGGAAGAAAGAAACATCGTTGTTGATAATCCCATCCAACAAAGTATTCTCAAGGGCCAATTCCTGCCGGTTGGATTTCTTTCAAGAAATTCTTGCTTTCTCATAGGATCGATATAGTGTTCATTCAAACAGGAAAGGGTTGATATGGGACTGAAACTGACCGCCAGACAACAGGAATTATTAGATTTTCTTCACAAGTCGCACCACGAAACGGGGGTCATGCCCTCCACCCGTGAGATTCAAGCCTATTTCGGGTTTGCGAGCCAGACTGCAGCGATGAGCCACTTGCGGGCTCTCGAACGCAAGGGTGCCATCAAGCGCCTGGCAGGCAAGGCCCGCGCCGTGGTTTTTCCGGAGGAGTTGGCGCGGGAAGAAATCGTGGACATCCCCGTCTACGGGGAAATCGCAGCCGGGATGGCCCAGGATGTCGAGCCGGAACGCGACGGTTGTGTCTCGATCGACATCTCCAGCCTGGGGATTACCCGTACGACCAAGGCCTTTGCCCTGAAAGTGCGCGGAGACTCCATGATCGAGGCCCACATCTGTGATGGAGATACGGTCGTTCTCGAAATGCGCGAACCCCGCAACGGGGACGTGGTGGCGGCTCTGATCGACGGAGAGACCACCCTCAAGCGCTTCATCCTGGATCGCGGCACGCCGTACCTGCAGGCTGAAAACGAGGCCTATCCCGATCTGGTCCCGGCCCGTGAACTCGTCATCCAGGGCGTCATGGTGGCGTTGTTGAGAAACGCGGCCTAAGCGCACTGGCACAAGGTTAGAGTGGCATGACCGTCTCGGTCATGGTCGAGATCGGGCGCCCATCGGGCGAGAAGTTTCGGCCGCTTTGCGGCCCTCCGGTTGGTCATGACCTGCCGCCAAAGCCATGGTTTTGGCATGGCACGCCGGGACGGTCATGCCACTCCGAGGAAGCCGATTCTTGTCCTTATCCTAGTGACATTCCTACTAGCCCGACTTTCGCTATTCAGGATGATTTGGGGCCGCAACCGTTGAATTTGCGTTCAATCGGTTAGAAGGTCTCCACCACAGGCGTGGTTGCTCG
>CAUZKZ010000489.1:0-4333 GCA_963580345.1 Verrucomicrobiia bacterium
CTGCTTCGGCTCCAGGCCGACGGCAGTGAGGCCGCGGAGGGCCATCTCAGCCTGGCCGACGCCTTTTTCAACCCGGCGGAGATTGAGAGCCACGGCATCGATTCGCTCCTCATGGGCCTCTGCTCCCAGGAGGCGCAGGAAGTGGACAACGAGTTGGTAGACGAAGTGCGCAATCTCCTGTTCGGCCCCCCGGGCGCCGGCGGGCTCGACCTTGCCTCGCTGAACCTGCAGCGCGGCCGGGATCCCGGCCTGCCCTCCTACAACCAGGTGCGAATCGACTACGGCCTGGCCCCGGCCGCCAACTGGACCGAGGTCACCTCCAACCCGAACCTCCAGGCAGCACTTTCGTCCGTCTACGCCTCCGTGGACGACATCGATCCGTGGATCGGCGGTCTTTGCGAGGACCACGTGGAAGGCGCCATGGTCGGCGAGACCTTTTTCGTAATCCTGGCGGACCAGTTTGCCCGGTTGCGCGACGGGGACCGTTTCTTCTATCGCGGGGCATTGCCCCCACCGCTCGTGCAACTGGTGGAACAGCAGACCCTGGGCATGATCATTCAGCGAAACACGGGGATTGGTGGCGAACTGCAACCCAACGTCTTCTTCGTGGGCCAGACAGACATGGCACTTCAGTGCCTGGATATTCATGCCGTCGCGGAAACCGGCGCTGTTCAAGTACAATTCAATACGCAGCCCGGCAATATGTACGACGTGAAATCCTCATCAGACCTGGTCAACTGGACCCCCCTCATGAACGACATGCGCTCGCAGGGGTGGACGACGCTGATCGATGATCCGGGGGCCGCCACCCTGCCGATGCGCACCTACCTGATCCTCGAACTGCCCTGATGAACATGGGTCGGCTCATAAAAGGGGTGGAATGGCGCGTAGATAAGCGACTGCTTGGATGCCGATGTTCATGATCCACCCATTTTCCTCAACGGGGAGACCGCCGACTCCAAAGTCGTATTCCATTGGACTCCAACGTCTTAACGAAAGATCTGGAGTCGGGGGTCCCCCCCGTTAACGAGAATGAATAGATCATGGATTTTTCTTAACGACGTGCCATTCCACACGGACCCCTTTTTCGGCCTCCGATAGGGCGAGTGCACGCCGCCGTTCTGGTGTTCGAGTGATCATCAGATTTCTGGAGTCCCTCTGGCGGCATGCCAAACTCTTCCCTGACGCGGTCATGGGGAATCCCTCGACCCTCGTCCAACTCCTTTAGTCCCTTGCGTACCCCCGCAATGAAGTTGATGCGCTCCTGGATATCATCGAACGCGGTTCGACCCCTCCAGGGTCGACTACTTCTGTCGTTGAATCCGGGGGTTGGCACCCCCGGCGATCCATATCTATCCCCTCCGGGGATCCTGTCGCGGATTCGACACGATTTGCGGACCGCTTACAAACTTCATCCATTGGCCTAGCCAACGACAATCATCACACGTACCCGACGAAGGAGGGAATCTTGTGCATGGTTTTGTTCTCGTCATGAATGAGTATAGGCAATCTTCCTTCCGGTGTCCAACGAATCTTCACAGGGAACCTGATCGTCGACCTCGTAGACCTAACTTTTTTCAAGGACCAAATCTCGAACCTCGTCGATCCAACCCGCTCCGAGAACCTAATCGTCAACCTCGTCGAACCGCATCCTCAAAACCCTGTCGTAAAGGGACCCAATGTAGTTCGCGACGGAGTTTCTCGATAGGGTTCGCGATTAGGTTCTCGAGGAGGTTACCATCGACGAGGTTCTTGAGTTGGTTTACGACAGGGTTTTTTCCTTTGCACGAGAACTATTCATGAACGAGACGCAGCGGTCTCTTTATTCAGGCAAAAAAGAGCAACCAACCGATTACCCACGCCCATCCATGGGGATATTCCATTACAAGGAGGGTCCTGAGGATGACCACGGAAAACCGGCCGAAACTCCTCGACCAGGTACGGATGAGGATCCGCACCAAGGGATACGGGAGAAGTACAGAGAAAACCTACGTATACTGGATCCGGGACTACATTCTGATTCACAATAAGCGCCACCCGATCGAGATGGGCGCACATGAAGCGGCCGGTATGTGGAAGAGCCGTTGGGCGTGGGAGAATACATCGCCGCACAAATCGAAGACGTGTTGCCCCGGGCGGCGGTCTATCACAGTTGGGTCAGTGCGAATTCCGATCGCGCCGCGATGGAGGCTCTGATCGAACCGGATGGGGATATTCACACGCTGCAGGTGGAGAATCCGGAGGAGAAAACCGGGGCGGGCCCCCCCAGGCAGACGTCTCCACCTGTCTGAATAGAAACTCCCCTTCGTCGCAGGTGACCAGGGCAAACGTTGTTTCACCAACGCTCACGCGTGACTGATAGGCAAACGTGGGAGAGCCCATCTTGTTCCGCGGGACCGTTTGCCAGGTGATGCCGTCTTGTTGGCCGTCCGACCAGGAAAGTTGCACGGCTTGGGGATCCGTCGGTTGCTTGTCGATGAAGGCGCGTGGGTTTGCACTGACCGGAGGGAGGGAGTAGTCCTCCTGTCCATTCAGCACCTCACTTAGATCCGGGGAGCCGAGGGTGCCGGATTGCCAGGGGCCGTCGGCCTCCTGCTGTACCCGGACGTGGACCGTTCCTTCAGGCGTCCGGGTGCAGTGCAGCCCATGGGCGCGCGGGAAGAGAAACTCGCGAGTGCCAGGATCCTCGCCGGGTTTTCGAATCACGTGCCCGATGCCGAACTCGCCTTTGACTACCTCCCATCCCGCATCAGGATCCATCTTAAAATCCCGCCCGAACACGGCCGGCCAACCGTCGGCGGTCAGATAGGCATCGTGGAGCACGTTGCCGTCATGGTTCATGTTGTAGATATTGAAAGGCCGGGGATAGGGCTGATTGCTGTGCCCCATCCAGGTGGCCATCTCGCCGGCACTCTGTGCCCAATCGTCCCAGGTCAAATCGAGCGACAGGGCGAATACGCCCACGTTCCAACTGAAGATAACCCAGAGGCGGTTGTCGGCCTCCAGGAGCATGCCCGCGGTCAGCGTACGATCCTGATCATCGAACACCGCACTCCCCTGAGGCCCGATCAACGTGACGTGTTGAAACTCTTCCCAATCCGGATCCTCTGCGCGCGAAAACGACACCACGAGGTCCGCCAGACGGTCCTGGCCTCGCGTTCGTCCCGAGACTACGAACCAGGTGCCGTTTTGGGTCCGTACGACCTGCTTGCCGCGGGGACCGGGTAGCAGGACGTTCGCTGACTTCGCATCGTCGGGACGCAACCGCGTACGCGGCGCGTCGGAAACGGCTTCTGCCGCCTTCGGCCACAGCGCATCGAGGATCGATCTGGCAAAGAGCCGGTGTCCAGCCAGGTTCGGATGAATCGCATCGTTCAGGTAGGCCGCTAGAGTTTGATTCTCTGCCTTGAGCGGCTGCCACCCGGCAAAGCAGTCGGCGAAGGGGACCTGCTCTCGTTTGGCTACCGCCGCCGCGCGCTCCATATATAAGGGGAGGGCGTGGCGGCCCCCGGAGTCCGGGTAGATCACCTCGTTCTGAGTCAATACGACCGGCAGGGCTCCGCGATCCCGGGTCATGCCGATCGCCCGGGTCAGGTTCTGGTCGTAGTGGTCGAGCTGGTTCGGACCGCCGGCACAGTCGTTCATGCCGAACATGATGAAGACCACATCCGGCTCCTCCTTCAGCGCGAGGTTCTCGAATCGATTGTCAGCCAGGCCGCGTCCCAGCGAGCCGAGATTGCCGGCGTGCACGATGCGGAGGTGTGCCTTGGGGTACGTCTTGAGCAGGGCATCGGCCGTCAGCGTGATGTAGTTCTGGCGGAAGTCGGTGTGGTAGCACGGCCAGGTAATGCTGTCGCCGAACGTGGCGAAGGTGAGCGGAGCGCCCGATTCGAGATCGGCAGTGATGGATTCGAGGGAAGGGTGGGTGCTCATGGTTTCCCCTTTGGATGCAGGTGCAGTTAGAAATGCGATAATGCAGAGAATGAAAATACGCGGACGAAGGGAAGGTCTTTCCCTTTGCCTCTTCCATTGTCGTCCCCGAAGTACAGGCGAGACGCCTGTTCTACGTGAACTCCGATTTGTGCACATTTGAATGATGAAATGAATTTCGGGCGGCCGGCTAAACCCCCACCTCTACGGCGCAGACTTGTAGCACCCCTTCGATGGTATCGTTGTAGAGCAGCCAGCGGTTGTCCGGGGTGAAGCCCGATTCCACTTCGGCCCCCTTGCAGGCTTCGTAGGGGGTGTGGATGGTGGCCTGGGGGACGAAATCGATCTGCGTGGAATCGAGGCTGAAGGCCGCCGCATAGAGGAACATGTGGTCGTGCGTCCC
>CAUZKZ010000490.1:0-4315 GCA_963580345.1 Verrucomicrobiia bacterium
CACGAACCTATCCTGCAAATCCGGAGGCTCTTGTCTAGCAGAAACGCTCAATCGAAGATTCTATCAGCTTCGCAGCATTTTTGGCCAATCACCCTGAGGCAGTCGCCGAATTTGTCAGGCTCTTCGACTCGCACAACCATCGACCGATCCCCTGAGCTGCTCAATTCGCTCCCGAATCTCCAAGTCCTGTCCGATAACATCCACGAGGAATTCAGTTCGTCAGAAAGCGGTTGGACAAGGCGTTCGCTAGAATGTCGGACCGGGTTAGTGGGTCTCATGTCCGCCTAACTCCCTTCAACTCGACCTCCCACCACCGATTGGCCCAACTCCCATACAGAATCCGTCACCCGACCCGGATAGCGAACTTTATATCCGCAGAGTCTTCCTTCTGATGATAGTCAGCGTGGAGAATGACTGCAGAAGCGAGATGTCCGCTTTTGCCTGAAGCGGACGTCCGCTACTAAAAGAAGCGGACTTTCCTACGCTATCCAGTGCTCTCAACAGCCGCCAAACGGCGATGCACGATTAGAAATCCGCTTCAGGGAGAATCTTCAACAGAATGGAAATCAGCGGATTCTGTTGTAATCGAGTTTCTGGACACTACGGGATGATTCCGGCAATTTGTACCCTCGCGATCTCCTTCAAGCGGCTGAAGCCGATTCGCTTTGTTTTCCGTGCCAGGCGTCTTCTCTGGCCATCGGTGAATCGCAGTCGTTTCTTTCCCTGCAATTCCTTCAAGATCCTGACCTCTTCACGCAGGTAATCGATCACCCTCCTGCTGCTGGTTGATCCAGCCCGCCAAAGCCACCACCATCAGCTTGATCACGTTCATCGACGGAATTTCGCCGACTCCAAACCCGCACCCACGATCAGAAATCGACCTCAGAGCACGTATCCGAAGATCGAGCTGGCAGCCGAGGTCGCTACTCGACCGTAGCGCTGTAACGCTTCCCTGCGCTCTTCACTGCCGCGATGAGTTGTTCGTTGGTCACTTTTTCGGAGTCGATCGAGACCACCGCCTTGTCGGGCATTGTGACTTCCTTGATCTCGACTCCTTCGACCTTTGCCAGTGCGGACCGCACTGCTCCAACACATTTGATGCCTCAGGTCATGCCGCTCACCTTCAGACTGACCGTCTGGGTGTTGGCGGGGACACCAGCAGTCTTGGGATCGCTCCCTTTCTCCTCGCTGGTCTTGGCCGATTGTTCGCAGCCAATCAGGAAAAACGCCCCGATCACCAGAGCAACCGATAGAATGTTGTGCGATGGAGTTTTCATTACGCTCTCTTCTAGGCCACTTCGCCAAACGATCAAGCTCTTACCGCCCCGTAGTGTCCAAAAACTCGATTACCTCCCATATTTCTTGGGATCAATCGGTTGTAGACATTGCGCGGAGTGGATTTCGAATCGTAAATTGCGCCTCGAGAAGGCGCAACGGCCCATCCTCGCGGAAGCTCACCCCCGCAAATGCCCAGTGACTCAGTGACTCAGAGCGTCCAGCCCTTGCGGTAGGGACGATGGAGAAGCCCACTGGCCACGGGGTGGTCCTTGATTTCGCCCGCCACGGGATCGTAGTGGAAGGGTTCTCCCACGAGGCCGGCGAGGTTGGCGAGCTGGATCAATTCGGTCAGGGGACCGCCGATATCAAAGCTCGAGAAGGTCTTCCCCTGACCCTTGCAGGCGTCGATCCATTCGCGGTGATGACTGCCAACCCGGGGAATGGTCTTTTCCGGGCCCTTGAACTCCTTGTTCTTGGGCAGAAGCGAGGAGCTCTGATTCCAGGGATTCGAGGAGTAGATACTCGCCTTCGAGCCGATGAGGAGGGCACCGAAGCTCCCGATTCCCTCGCCGTGCAACAGGTCCTTGGCCGGTCGCATGTCGGCCCCGCTCGAGACCGTGAGCTTCACCGGTGGCAGATCGCCGCGGGCAGGCAGCTCGAAGTGAACGCGCGATGACATTGGATAGCCTTCTTCGTGGACACCGTTGGCCTCACCGCTGATCCGGATCAGGCGCGCATCCTTGGCCCCATCGGGTGCGGCTTCCCAGAGCTTCTCCAATCGCAAGCAGCGGAAGAGAAAGTTCCCGGTGTGGCAACCCATGTCGCCCAGTTGGCCGCTGCCGAAATGGCGCCATCCTCGCCACGTGAACGGGAGATAGCTGGGGTGGTAGGGGCGTTCGGAAGCGGGCCCGAGCCAGAGATCCCAGTTGAGCTCCTTGGGCACTGCGGGCTTGTCCACCGGTCGGGTCTGGGGCTTGTCGCCGTCTCCTACCCAGAGGTAGGCCTCCTCGATGGGGCCTGCTGTGCCCGCCAAGCCCCACTCGGTCGCGCGCCGCACGCCCTCGGAGGCCGAGCCCTGGTTTCCCATCTGAGTCACCACCTTGTGCTTCTGGGCAGTCAGGCGCATCGTCCGGGCCTCGTGCACGGTCCGCGTGAGCGGCTTTTCACAGTAGACGTGCTTACCCTGCTTCATGGCCGCCACAGCAGCGACCGTATGGGTGTGATCAGGGGTGCTCACGATCACCGCGTCGATCTGCTTATCCATCTCCGCGAGCATGCGCCGAAAATCCTGGAAGTACTTCGCATTGGAGTGTCCCGCTCGGGAGCGGGAGGCTCGTCTCTCATCGACGTCGCAGAGAGCCACGATATTCTCGCCCTTAACACCCCTGAGATTATCATCTCCCCTTCCCCCGATGCCGATCGACGCAATGTTCAAGCGCTCGTTGGCCTGGTAGCCAAAGGCCACCCGGCTGCTACAGATCAGAAGGCCGGCCCCAGTGCCAGTGGTGCTCTTGAGAAATCCACGACGGGTAGAGAGAGATTGCTTCGGCATCTCTCCTTGCTCGCCAAATCCAGCCCTGAGGGCAAGCAAACTCGTCGGCTTGGCGGCGGCGGGCGCACGGCCCGTCCGATTTCTTTAAATTTGCGCCCGAATTCTACAAAGGATTCCATTGAGAAGGGCCGCCGTGCCGTTCACTTTCAGGGGCTGGCGGCGGAGGGATGGACGACGAACGCCAGGCAGCTTCCCGCCCCAGCACCCTCGAACCAGTTCCTTTCGGAGGTGAAAGGCGAGCTGCTCGCCGACGGATGATGAATGCCCTGCTACTTCGGTTTGATGAACAGCACCTCGCCCCTCTCGATCCAGCCCTTTCTCAGGTCGACCCGGAGCCATCCGTCGCTGTTCTTCCTTTGAAAACGAACCGGGGAGCGCTTGCCGAACTGCTTCAAATCGTATTGCGCCCACGTCTTACCCATGTCCGGCGAAATGATGAAGCCGGTATGGTATGGGGACGCGGGCGCATAATGGGCGGAAAGAATCACGCCGTCTTCAATGATCATGTTGGCTGACTCGAATTCGGGATTGAAGAGCATCGTGTGTTTGGAGGGCGTTGCAATATCTGCCGGGGCACAGCGAAATATCCCGCGGTCATGGGGCTTCTTCCCGTTGGCGTCGGCTGCCCAGTAGAGGTTGCCATCGACAAAGTTGATGCCGCCTGATTTGTAGCGGGTATTCGAGTCGGTTGATACCAGCACCTTCCAGCTCCACGTATCCTTGTCCCGATCATACAAGCCACGCAACCAGTGACACTCGTGTTTCGTTTCGAGGTCGTGATCACCGGTGCAAGCGTAAAAGGCATTTTCTTTGGGGTTATAGGCGACCGAGTGAATGTGCCGGCAGATCACGGGATTGTCGGGATCGCCAAGCGGCGTTCCGCCGTCGGTGTTACGGGGGTTCCGGCCGAAGGAGTAGGCGACCTTCACCGTCCGCCCCTCGTCGGTCGAGTTCTTTGGGGTCAGTCAAATTTTTCACTTGTTTGTTGGTCCTCTTGAATTTTGCTACTGGGATGGCTCGGCAGGTCCGGATCCAGTTTCCCGGCGCGATCTATCATGGTATGGCGCGCGGCGACCGGCGGGAGCCTATCGTCAGGGACGGCCGGGATCGAGAAGCCTTCGGCGATCTCCTTGGGGAACTGGTGGAGCAGGGAGAGCATTGGGGAACGTTGATTGATCACGTCCACCTCAATCCGTTCCGGGCCGGGCTGGTGACGCTCAAGCAGGGACTGGAGCGCTACCAGTGGTCGAGTCTGGCGGATTACACCCTGCCTCCCCGCAAACGCAGTGGTTGGGTGGAGGTGGCGCGGGGATTGGCGCAGAAGGAGCTCCCGCAGGACCACGCGCTCCAGAGACGACGCTACCTCGAGCTGACCTTGCGCGACCGGCTTCTCGGTCGGCGTGCCGTCTGGCAGGTAAACGGGGCATCGGCCGAACTTGTAATTGCCCACCTTATAGATCATCTGCGGGCCTTCTGGCACTGCCG
>CAUZKZ010000491.1:0-4314 GCA_963580345.1 Verrucomicrobiia bacterium
TCGCCGCCTGCTCTGTGTGGCACAGACCTCCGCGGGACCACTCGTCGATTATGATGCCTTCGCTCGATACGGAACGGCCGAACGGGAGGATCTTCTGGACGGCGAATCAGGAGAGCAGCTGCGTTTGGTGGTGAAGCCGAGTTTTTATTACAATCACGGGTTCTCGGACGACGAGGTATGGACCGCCTTTGACCTGAGCAGCCCGGACTGGCCCGACTCCCTGACCGGTTACGCGCGAAGTGAATCGTCCACGGCGGGCGTCCTCACCGAGATCCTGCGCAATGCGCCCAAGCAGCGCGTGACGCTCAAAATTCGCCCCGAGGCAGAGAGCTACCGAAAACGGCAATTCGTGATCGAAAAGATTCTGGCCAGCGGATGGGTGATGACCCAGGGCGATATCGAGGCCAGGTGGTTGATGCGGAAGGAGGAACTGGCAAAGTCGGCCCGCCGGTAATTAGTAGGGGTCAATCACTACCACTTCCTCTTCAAGACCCCAGGAAGTCCGGAGACACCCTGCCCGACGGCCAAAGTCTGCAATCGACAACCGCTGGTTGGCCGAGCGCCTTCACATGGGGGCGCGCAACGCCGTGAGCCGAACCATCCGGCACGCCCGCGAGACGGAGAAGAGCGATCGCAAGGTGAAGCGGGCGGCAAGGGAGCTGAGGAAAAAGATCGTTTGATATGACTGGCCCCAAAATCCCCACGACCACTTGATCCGCCGTCACTCGGCCTGTCCTGCGAAGTCGATAGGACGAAGAAGGCAGAGCGAGGCCAGCACCTCCGGAGCGGGCTTGTCGGCAAGCAGTTCAGACCTTACTATTCCTCGAACCATGGGAGATCCGATTCATGTCAGCGAGACCGCGCGCGGGACGATCTGGACCCAGATGGTCTCTCTTGAAGAGGCCGACGGGAGTTTCGATCTCGCCTTTTGGCAGGCCCAATCCGCGGAGGCGCGCTTTGCGGCGGCTTGGGACATGGTAGTGACCGCCTGGGAACTGAAAGATCGCCCCCCCCCATGAACTCCGACTTCAAAGATCTGCTGGCCGCTTTGTGCCGTTTCCAGGTTAGGTTCCTCGTGGTGGGCGGCCTGAATGGGCTCTTCCTCAAGCGTGTGGAGTGAGCATGCGGGGCCAGGTCGAGGACGTTGAGCGGCGGTGGTGGCGCCTGCTACGAATGTCGGGAAGAACCCTGCCATGCCGATCAAGGACGTCGAGATCACCTACAGTTCGCCGCCGCCAAAGCGCAACCTGGCGCGGGTGATCGCGGTGGTCAGTGTGGTGATCCTGGCCTTGTGTGCCGGATCGATCGTCGGCACCTATGGCAATCGCAAGGCGAAGGGGTACCAGCCGGTTCCGTTGTCATCGCTGGTGACCCTGGTGGCGCCGCTGGGGATCGGGCTGTGGATTGGGGGAAAGAAGGAAGGGCTCCCTGGCGCGACGAGCTCAAGATCGCCACGGCGGACGGGTTGGTGGGATCGCCCGGCGGGGCGGAGACGTCCTTGGATGCACTCCCCCCCGCGGCAGATTCGCAATCCGGTAGCAGGGCCGGGCGGGGGAGGAGGCGGCGAGGGTAACTGCCCCTCTCATTCGGGTGCAATTGAACCGAGAGTATGGTCGGTATAGCGGACGAACTTCCAGGAATCAGTTCGAAACGGCGAAGTGGGAAGGCCTTCCCGGTTGTACAGGTTGCCATGGGGGTTCTTCGAAAATGCGTAACGGACCGCAACGGGTTGCGCGACCTTGTCGGAAGACACGACGACTTTGTCATCCTTGATGACGGCGTCGGCCCAGTGCCATTTCTGGTCTGCGCCGGCAACGGCAAACCCGTCGAGCTTGTCCACCGGTTTTGGCATTTCCGTACTCCGGGCGCTCTCCTTCTTCGCCGCCATCAGGCCCCCGCCGACATGTGCGAAGGTCAGCTCGACGGTCTTGCCGACGGTCTTCATCGATTGGAATGTCGGTCCGCTGTAGACGAGGTCCTTCACACCATAGTCTTTCGCCAGAGCCCAGAGGGCGAGCCGCCGGCCCACATCTATCTTGTTATTCGGATGGATGTTACCTTCTTCGCCGACATCGATGGTGACGGCCATGCCGGTGTTCTTGATGCTCGCAGCGGCCTTGCTTTGGGCTTCGCGGATCCTGGCCCAGCCGTCGCCGCCTTTGGGGTCGGTGTCCTGCGGAAAGGGCGGCTGCAATCCATGGGCAATGTAATTGGGCAACTGAACGAAATAGAACGGGAAATCTCCCTGTCCCCACACTTTCCGCCAACCCTCAATCAGGGTACGTTTCTTTTGCACGTACGAGTCACCCTCATATCCGTTCGACTCGCCCTGGTACCAGATTGCGCCCCGAATCGTATAGGGCAACAGCGGGTGGATCATGCCGTTATAGATCACCGAACTCCTGAAATGGGGTTGATGCGTGAGGGGGCCCATCGGAAGGTCCTTGATTTGAGCCATGGCTTCCGAAGGGATCCACGATTCGACGGGGCTTCCCCCCCAGGAGGAGTGGATCAGTCCGATCGGAACGTGCAGGTCCTTGTAGACCCGCCGGGCAAACCAGTATCCCACCTGGGAATAGAAGCCCGAGGTCTGCCAGCCGTCGCCGCGAAATCTCACCGTATCGGCCCGGTCCGGGGGACGCGGCATAAGGACCGCTTTCCTTTGCTCGCTCTTCTTGCCGACCACCGTGATGCCCTCGGCGACGCTGTCGTCTCCCAGCGGTTTCTCCGCCATGATGGTCGGGAGCCAGAGCTGGCGGATCCTGGGGACGTCGATCTGGTCGAAGTCCCTCGGCATGTGCTCGGGGTGTATCATACAGTAAGCACTCGTAACCTCCATGTTCGACTGGCCGGAGCACACCCATACCTCCCCGATCATCACGTCCCTCAATTCGACCTTGCTGCTGCCGCTGATCAATACGGAATGCGGCCCCCCGGCCTTCTGGGCCGGCAGCGTGACCAGCCACTTGCCGTTCTTGCCGGCTTTGGCGGTGGCGCTGGCCTCGCCGAGCGAGACGGTGACCTCCTGGCCGGCCTCGTCCCACCCCCAGATCTGCAGCGGCATATCCCGCTGCAACACCATATTGTTGCCGATCACCCGCGGCAGTTGGACCTCGGCGTGGGCGGTGACCGCCGCAGCCAGAACCATGAGGGGAAGCCATTGGAATGATAGTGGACGTTTCTGCATGACGAATTTCTACATGTGAGGGGGACTGGAAATGGGTCGTTTGACGCCGAGTCTCGAAAAAGGTCTAGAATTGATGATACCGATCAGCTCTGATTGCGAGGAATAATTGCGCCCAAGCGTGTGGGACCAATTGACTATGGGATCACGTGCATGTCGATCTTGCGGAACTCCAGCAAGCCCAGCTCTCCTTGGATGCCGACATGTCCGGTTCGGTTCTTGATGCTCGTGCAGGTGGTGATCCGTTCTCCGTTGAGATTGACGGTCAGGGTTTCGCCGTCACAGGTGATCTCAAAGGTTAGCCATTCGCCGACGGGCTTGTAGGCGCGTTTCAGGGCGTCCATATCCGACACGCTCTCAAAGGGGGGCGCGCCATAGGGAATCATGTGCGCCAAAGGGTTGTCCCCTTCAAGGTTGTCCATGCACTGAATCTGGTAACCGTTGTCGGGCCACCCGCCCTCGTCGTTCTTGGAGGTTGGGCCGGTCCGGACGAAGATGCCGCTGTTGGCACCCGGCTCCAGGAACCGAAATTCCATTGTCATCGTAAAGTCGTCATACTCTTCCACGGACCGCAGCCACCCCATTCCCCGATTGACCCTTATCACCCCGTTCTCGACGGAGAATTGACCTTTGTTTTCGATGACCCAGCCGTCGAGGTCCGTTCCGTTGAAGAGGGCAACGGTCCCGCTGGATTTCCTGGAATTGCCATCGCAACCGGCGAGAGTTGGAAGAATCAGAGCAATGAGGAAATTGAGCAGAATTTTCATGAGGATGTTCTTCATAATGCTCAACCGCCGGCCTATTGCCAGGAATTCGATTATTCACGACCAGGTTTATCGGTTCTCAGAGGCCGGGGTAGGGCTTTGGCAGCCAGTCAAGAATGGCACAAGGATAAGCTGGTCCAACGAACCGCCGGGCGGAGCGCCCGGCCTACAATTGGGCCTGAAGAAAGGGAAATTGTAGGGCAGCCGCTCCGGCTGCCGCCGCTTCACCAGCAACGATCGCCGCTCTCGCAGCATTCCGTCAGTCAAGAATGGTGCGAGGTTAGGGATCGATCCCGGCAGGGATCACAGCTCGTAGCGCGGGGTTGAGCCCGCCGTGGCGGGAGATACCCCGGGAACTTATGGCGA
>CAUZKZ010000492.1:0-4308 GCA_963580345.1 Verrucomicrobiia bacterium
TGGAGCAGCGTGAGAAGGCACCCCTGGTGCCTGCCCCGTGATGCGGGTGAGCTATTCGGCGGATTCTTCCGCCGTCTTAGCCTCTTCGCCTTTGCTACTTCCGCCAGCACTGATCCTGAAAGATCAGGATCCATTTTCAGCATCGTGCTCCCTGCTTTGCATACTACCAGCGCAGCCTCCACGCCGCCGAGGGCCTGTCCGGGCCAGGCATAATCGAAATGAACATCTCGGGACTCGACCCTTTGCGGCATTGGGGATGGGAGGGCTCGGGTATATGGCCGCCGTCGCAGGGTTGATCGGGATGGGTATGAAATATGTGGCCACAACACGACGGGCTGAGGAGCTGGAAGGGACCCTCGGGCAGGTCTATGATTCTGACGGAAAACCTTAGAGATAAAGGGGCGGCCCAGGCGGGAACCCTACCGGCGCGTCAGCCCGGTTCGTTCCCTCTGGTGTTCCCCGTCCGCATCGATTTCCTTCATGCTTTCAGGGGAGGGAGACGAATTTGATTTAAAAATCGGCATCCTTCTCCGACATTCCTGGATCGTCTCATGAGGAATTCTGCCATCACGCTTTCCGCTGCGGTTCTTGCTGTGGGCTCGTCGGTCGCTCTGTCGGCCGAAGGACGCATCCGCTACGACCGGGATATTCGTCCCATTCTCTCCGAGAACTGCTTTGCCTGTCACGGGCCGGACGAACACGAACGGAAGGCCAAGCTCCGGCTGGATGTGAAAGAGGGCGGGATATACGCCGACCGCAAGGGGATCATTGCAGTCGTTCCGGGGAAGCCGGACGACAGCGAGCTGCTCTTCCGTCTCCTCACCGAGGACAAGGAGGACGTCATGCCTCCGCCCAAGACGGAGAAGAAACTGAAGCCGGAGGAGATTGCGCTCATCAAGAAGTGGATCGAGCAGGGCGCGGAATGGGAGGGCCACTGGTCCTACGATCTTCCTCGCAAGACCTCGTTGCCCAAGGGCGCGCATCCGGTTGATCACTTTATCGGGACCCGGCTCGATGCCGAGGGCCTCAAGGCTTCGCCCCCGGCCGAGTTGCACACTCTCTTGCGCCGACTGAGCTTCGACCTGACCGGACTTCCTCCCACGCCGGATGAGGTTGTGATCTTCAAAAAGCATGCTGCCACGGATCTCCCGGGAGCGCTTGCAGCAGCGGCCGACCGCTTGCTCGACAGCCCGCGCTATGGAGAACGCATGGCGGTCTTCTGGCTCGATTTGGTGCGCTATGCGGATTCGATCGGATACCACAGCGACAACCCGATGGATGTCTATCCCTATCGCGAATGGGTGATCGAGGCCTTCAATGCCAATCAACGTTTCGATGAATTTACCCGTTGGCAAATAGCGGGCGACCTCCTTCCGAACGCCACCCCGGAGCAGAAAGTGGCCTCGGGATATAATCGCCTGCTGCAGACGACCGCGGAAGGCGGAGCCCAGGCCAAGGAGTACGTTGCGATCTATGCCGCCGATCGCGTGCGGAGTATTTCCGGAGCGTGGCTGGGGAGTACGCTCGGCTGCGCGCAATGCCACGATCACAAGTACGATCCCTACACTGCCAAGGACTTTTATTCGATGGCGGCCTTCTTCGCCGACGTGAAAGAGAAGGGGGTGGGCGGTCGGGAGGGTTACATGCCGGTGGCTTCCGGCAACTACAAGAAACGCGGCGCTGAGCTCGATGCCAGGATTGCCCAGCTCTCCAAAGAGGCGCGAACGGGCACGCCCGGTTTCGCAAAAGCGCAGGCGGAGTGGGAGAAGAGCATTGCGTCATCGATCGAGCCCAGCCTCGGAGACTGGCACCTCATCGGACCGTTTACCGGCGGCGATGCTAACAAGGTGTTTGACACGGCCTTTGGACCGGAAACGAAGGTCGATGCCAAGGCCGCGCTCAACGGCAAGAAGTGGCAAAAGCGGACCGATTTTCCCGACGGGAACGTTCATGCCCTTCCGGGAGACGGGAACGCGGCCTGGTATCTCTATCGCACCATCACGGCACCGCTGGCGACCCAGCTCGCCCTTTCGCTGGGATCCGATGACGGGATTCGCGTTTGGGTGAACAGCACGGAGCAACTGAGCAAGAACGTCGGGCGCGGAGCGGCGGCCGATCAGGAGAAGATCACGGTCTCGCTCAAGAAAGGGAACAACCAGTATCTCATGAAGATCGTGAACCACGGTGGGGGAGCGGGCTTCTACTTCAAGGCGGGGGGCAGTCACGTGCCCGCCAACATCGTGGCCATCGTGAAGAAGCCAGCGGATCAACGCTCCGCGGAAGAAAAGACCGCGGTGGCCGACTACTACCTCTCGGTCGCGCCGGAACTGGCGGAGGCTCGCGCCAAGGTGGAGGCCGCCAAGCGGGAAAAGGCGGAGTTTTCCAAGAAACTGCCCCGCACCCTGGTGACTACTGCGACGACCCCACGCACGATGCGAATCCTACCGCGCGGAAACTGGCTCGATGACTCTGGTCCTGAGGTCACTCCGGCGATCCCGGGCTTCCTGGGCAAACTCGATACGGGTGAGCGCCGGGCCAGTCGGCTGGACCTGGCCAACTGGGTGGTCGATCGCGAGAATCCGCTCACCGCCCGGGCTTTTGTGAACCGGGTGTGGAAGCTCTACTTTGGCGCGGGACTCTCGCGCAACGTTGATGATCTGGGAGCGCAAGGCCAGTGGCCCAGCCATCCCGAATTGCTCGATTGGCTGGCAGTCGATTTCATGGAGAGCGGCTGGGACGTGAAGCGCCTGGCGAAGCTCCTCGTGACGTCGAAGACCTACGCGCAGAGTTCCAAGTCCACGGTGGCGAGCCGTGAGCGGGATGCTCTGAATATCCTTCTCGCGCGGCAGTCGCGATTCCGCATGGATGCCGAGATGGTGCGCGATAATGCGCTCGCTCTTGGGAGAATCCTGGTCGAGCAAATCGGCGGCCGCAGTGTGAAACCATATCAACCCGCCGGCTATTGGCGCCACCTCAACTTCCCCGGCCGCAAGTGGGCACCGGACTCCGGCGAGAGTCAGTATCGCCGCGCTGTTTACACTCACTGGCAACGCAGCTTCCTGCACCCCAGCCTGCTGGCCTTCGATGCGCCGTCGCGGGAGGAGTGCACCGCGGAGCGGTCGCGTTCGAACACGCCCTTGCAGGCCCTCGTGCTCCTCAACGACCCGACCTACGTGGAAGCGGCGCGCGCTCTCGGGGAGCGCATCATGAAAGAGGGCGGTGACGATGCGGTGGCCCGCATTCGTTGGGCCTTCCTCGAAGCGCTCTCGCGTCCGCCCAGCGATCGTGACCTCAAGATCGTGGCCGATTTGCAGGCGGCTCAATTCAAGCGCTACCTCGCGGATGGTGCTGCCGGCAAACAACTCCTCTCCGTTGGCCTTCGTCCTGCCCCGACCGATCTTCCGGTCGCCGAACTGGCAGCTTGGACCACGGTCGCCCGAACCATTCTCAATCTTCACGAGACCATCACGCGGCAGTAGGCCGCTGAAGACCGAACTCCGAACCCCGGACCCCATGGACATTCCCAATTATCTGAACCGCCGCTCCTTCCTCAACAAGTCGACGACAGGGATCGGTGCTCTTGCTCTCGCGTCGATCCTGCAAGAATCCCGTGCCGCTGAAGCCGAGAAATGGACCGGTGTGATCAAGAAGCCGCACCTTCTTCCCCGGGCCAAGCGGGTCATTCACCTGTGCATGGCGGGCGGGCCCTCCCACCTCGAGACCCTCGATTACAAGCCCAAGCTTGCGGAGATGAACGGCAAGCCCATGCCCAAGTCGATTACCGAGGGTCAGCCCATCGCGCAGTTGCAGGGTAGCCGGAATAACCTGAAGTGCCTGGGACCACAGCACGAGTTCAAGAACTTTGGGAAGAGCGGACAGCATATCAGTTCCATCTTCCCGCGCATTGGCGAGGTGGCGGACGAGATCGCGATCGTGCGGTCGCTGGTGACGGAGCAAATCAATCACGATCCGGCCCACACCTTTATGAATACGGGCACGCAGATTTCCGGGCGCCCGTGTATGGGATCCTGGCTTCTCTACGGGCTGGGAGCAGAGACCGATGACCTGCCGGGCTACGTGGTTCTCACGTCGGTGGGAGGTGGCCAAAGCCAACCCATCGCGGCCCGGCAGTGGCACAGCGGGTTCCTTCCGAGCCGGTTCCAGGGTGTCCCCTTCCATGCCAAAGGTGATCCGGTGCTCTACGTGGGTAATCCGCAGGGAGTCTCCCGCGACGACCAGCGCTCGGTGGTTGATACCGTGAACGCTTTGAATCAGATTCACGACGGCGAAGTTGACGATCCGGAGATC
>CAUZKZ010000493.1:0-4305 GCA_963580345.1 Verrucomicrobiia bacterium
GACCTCGCAGGTGCCAGCCTCGCTGTTCCCCGCACCCTCCACGCCGCATAAGCGGCCCTAGTTTCGGACACCGATGAGCATAGAATAAAGGGACAGGTTCTTTAAAAGAAAAAGCTCGACTGGGGGGAGGGGTGAGAGAGGGTGGGGAGGTCATGCGGAGAGCACGATACTTGGCGCCCTGGCAGCGGGAGGATTTGCCGCTGGAGGTGGAGGGGATGGATGAGCGGAGGCGCTGTTGGCGCTGCGGGGGAAGCCGGCGATATATCACTGCGTTTCGCGGGTGGTGAACAGGGATCGCGTGCTGGGCAGGGAGGAAAAGGAGAATTTCGTGCGCCTGATGCGGATGTACGAACGTTTCTGCCGGGTGCGGGTATTGGCGTTTGTGGTGATGTCGAACCACTTCCACCTTCTCCTTGAGGTGCCGGCCCGGCCGGCGGAGGAGGTCAGCGACGAGCAATTGCTCAGGCATCTGAGCTGCCTGTATACGCGAGCGCAAGTGAAACAGATCCGGTGGGAGTTGGAACACTACCGGGAACTGGGTGCGGAGGAAGCTGCGGAGGAGCTACGAGAGAAGTATCTTTCCCGCATGTATGACCTTTCGGCCTACATGAAGATCGTCAAGCAGCGCTTCACGCAGTGGTTCAACAAGAAGCACGGGCGGAAGGGGACGCTCTGGGAGGAACGCTTCAAGAGCACCCTGGTGGAGGATGGGCACGCCGCGCGGGTGGTGGCTGCGTATATCGACCTAAACCCGGTGCGGGCGGGACTGGTTCGCGATCCGAAGGAGTACCGGTGGTGCAGCTACGGGGAGGCGGTGGCGGGCAAACGAGCAGCGCGGGAGGGGCTCAAGCGAGTTTTGTTCGAGATGTTCAGGACGGTGACCGGCGAAGAGCGGGCTGCCCAGCGCGTGGCCAAGTGGGGGGAATTGCACGGGGAATATCGGCAGATGCTCTTCCTGGACGGGCGGGCTCCGCAGCCGGAGAAAGAGGGGGGGACACGGCGAAGCGGGGTGCGCACTTTTACGGAAAAACAGGTGGAAAAGGTGCTGAGGGCGGGAGGCAAGCTGAGCGAGCGCGAGATGCTCCGCTGCCGAGTGCGCCATGTGTCGGACGGGACGGTGCTCGGGACGACGACATTCCTGAATCACAATTACCAACTCACGCGCAAGTGGTTTGGTGTGGGGAGGAAGAGCGGGGCGCGGAAGATCCGCGGGGTGGAGACAGACCTCTGCACGATGCGTGACCTGCAACGGCGGCCACTGGGGTGAGGATCGCCGGGGAAGGCCCGGCGTGCACCTCCCGGTTCTTCTCCGCCCTGTGCCGTTTTCCCACCCAGGCTGTCTCGGACCCGGAGGTCAGCTGTTGCGGTGGAAAGCCGGCGAGATTGGCGGGGTAGCCGGTGCAGAGTCGATGGGACTCGATCTGGATTCGTGCGCGGTCGGCGATCAGGGAGCAAGGACACCTTCCCGGATCATTTTGGCCTTTGACCAGCGGGGGCGAATGCGGGCCGGGGTTGGGGCACCAGTCTTGCGGTCGAACTCGTCGGGTGTCCGCCAGGCGGGGCGCCGGACCTTGGTGAGGCGCTGCCACTGCTGGTATTCGACGCGCAACCGCTCCAGGGTGTCGCGGTAGGCGGGATCTGCGGCGAGGTTGTGGAGTTCGAAGGGATCCTTTGTGAGTTCGTAAAGTTCCTCGGCGGGGCGGGGCGCAACGAAGCAGGTGGACTGGATATCAGGGAGGGTTCCTTCGCGGAGCAGACGTTGCATCTCCCTGAAAGTATCGCTGCGAGCGGCATCGGCGGGCGGAGTACCGGGCAGGTCGTTATAGTGATTCGCGATGTACTTGAACTTCTTGTCGCGAACCGCGCGCGAGCGGTCTTCGTAGTCGTGCCAGTTCTTCTCGGCGAAGATGGCATCGCGAATCTCGACATCTTCGCCTTTCAGGAGGGGGGTGAAATCCTTTCCCACGAAGCGCGGGCCCGGCTTGATTCCCGCGATCCCGAGAAAGGTGGAAGCGATATCGACCGAACTGACGAGTTGCGTGCACCGCGATCCCGCCTCCACGACGGCCGGCCAGCGAATGATGAGGGGAGTGCGGATTCCGCTATCGTAAAGAGTAGTCTTGTCCCGGGGAAAAGGGCGTCCGTTGTCGCTGAGGAACATCACGAGGGTATTCTCAACCACGACCTGTTCGGTTAACTCGTCGAGCACAGCCCCGATGAAGCGATCGAGTCGGGTGATCTCGTCGTAGTAGCGGGCATAGTCCCGGCGCACGAGAGGGGTATCGGGATGGTAGGGCGGGAGGACGACGTCTTCGGGTGAGTGGGGATTCTCAATGATACCTTCATCGTAGGGGCGGTGGGGATCCACTGCGGCGAGCCAGAGGAAGAAGGGTTTGTCCGTGGGCCTGTCGCGGAGGAGCGGAACCCATTCGGAACAACCACTCCGGGCCACGCCCGAACTGGTTTCGACAAATCCGGCATCGGCGTTAGCGGCGGCGTTGGCGGGAAGCTGGAATCCGGAGGTATCGACCTCCCTCACCACGTCGAAGCGATCGCGCATGGCCTCGCCGAGGTGCCACTTGCCGGCCGCAGCGGTCCAGTATCCGGCTGTACGGAGCTGTTGGACGAAGGTCAGTTGCGACTCCGGGACGGGCCAGTGCAATTGCTCCGCGTCGGTTTGGTGAGGGTAGCGGCCGGTGAGAATGCTGGCCCGGCTCGGCGAGCAGGAGCTGGTGGTGAGGAAGGCCTGCTCGAACGCCATTCCTTCCGCGGCAAGCCGGTCGAGGTTGGGAGTGCGGACGCTTTTGTTGCCGAAGGCGCCGAGGTCATCCCACGCCATGTCGTCGGCGAGGATCAGGACGAAGTTGGGCTGGAGCCCGGGATCGAGACGTCGGGCGGGGGCCGGCGAGGCGGGGAGGTCCGGGGTGGGGAGGTCGGAACCGGGGAGCTGCCGGGTGGGAAGCGGTGGCGGGGGAAGTTCGACTCCGCCTTCCTTCTGCGCCCGCACAGACGACGAGCAAGCAGCAAGCACCAGCGAGATGGCGAGAACCGAGCGAAGACGCGGGGAAGCGGAGGAGTGCATGGCGGGACGACCGGCGACGGAAAGGTGGTTCAAAGCAGTGATATGTCAGGGAGAAGGCGGATTTCAAGTCCTGGCGCGGCCGATGTGAAGCAGCACGGAAAATCCGCTGTTTCTTCGCATAATGGGAGGCTAGTTTTTGCCCGGACGCATGAACACTTCGCGACGGCACTTTCTCTCCACCGCCTCCCTTGCGGCCGGGGGGCTGGCCCTGGGCACCGGCCGTTCCGCGGCTGCACCGGCAAAAATCGGCACGCCATTCAAGCACTCCGTGATGGGGTGGTGCTTCAAGGGCAGGGGAGTAACGGCGGTCCAGCTCGCGCAATGGTGCGTGAAACTGGGGATGCATGGAATGGAAGGAATTCCGCGCGACGCCTACAAGGATATCATGGATCTCGGGTTAGAGATCGCCCTGGTCGGCAGTCATGGATTTGCCCAGGGGCCCTGCGATCCGAAGCACTCCGCGATGGTGCTCGAGAAGCTGACCGAGGGAATCGAGGTGGCGTCGCAGATCGGAGCGAAGCGCGTGATTACGTTCACCGGCATGCGCTACGACGGGATGGATGACGAGAAGGCCGCGACTCTATGTGTGGAGACGTGGAAGAAGGTGGTACCGATGGCGGAGAAAAAGGGGATTACGATCTGCTTCGAGCATCTCAATTCCCGTGCCACGGAGGGCAAGATGACCGGGCATCCTGGGTATTTCGGGGACGACGTGGACTTCTGCGTCGATCTCGTCAAGCGCGTCGGCTCGAAGAACTTCAAACTCCTCTTCGACATCTATCACGTCGAAATTATGAACGGGGACGTGATCCGCCGCATCCGTGAATACAAGGACTACATCGGACATTACCACACGGCGGGCAACCCGGGCCGGGGCGAGATCGACGGGACGCAGGAGATCAACTACCCGCCCATCATCAAGGAGATCGTGAAGACGGGTTTTACCGACTACATCGCGCAGGAGTTCATTCCGACCTGGGAAGATCCCTTCAAGTCGCTGGAGCACGGAGTGAAGACTTGCACCGTGAAGGGATAGGTTCGGAAGACGGGGGACGATTGGTCGGAGTCGTTTGGCGAATTCGGGAATCGCTCGGTGTTCGTCGGAGACTCGACGGACCAATTTCCAAATAAACTTCGGGGACCAGACTCGCAGAGCTCAAGCGTCCATCATGATTTGGGACCCTTGGGTATTGGAGCTTGGCCCTGGAGATTATTTGGAAATT
>CAUZKZ010000494.1:0-4277 GCA_963580345.1 Verrucomicrobiia bacterium
AGCTATCACGCCGCGGTGGGCGCCATGACGAAGAAGAGCGCGGTGGAATCGCTGGCGCAGGTGGGCGCGGATGCGGCGGCCAGTCTCGCCGGGGCGGTGGTGCTCGGAACGAAGGCGGAGGCCTTCATGGCGGACGAGTCGATGGCCGACGAGATGTTCGGGCCCGCCACCCTGATGGTGGAGGCGGAAGGGGAGGACAAGCTGCTGGCGGTGGCGGAGAGCCTGGAGGGCCAGCTGACGGCCACGGTGCACGCGACGGAGGAGGACCGGGCGCAGTTTGAAAAGTTGATCTCGGTACTGGAGCGCAAAGCGGGCCGGCTCGTCTACAACGGCTACCCCACCGGGGTGGAAGTGTGCCACGCCATGATCCACGGCGGGCCCTACCCGGCCACCTCGGACGGCCGATCGACCTCGGTGGGTCCGCGCGCCATCACGCGCTTCACGCGGTTGGTGTGCTGGCAGGGATTCCCGGAGGACCTGCTGCCGGACGAGTTGAAGGAGGGGAACCCGCTGGGGCTTTCGCGGATCGAGGATGGGGTGCGGGGATGAGGGTGGCGGCGCTTGAGAAGCGCCATGCCTGGAATGAAAGGCTGGCTCCGCGGAGCCGGCCTATCTTCGTGAAGGAATGGGCTTGGCGCTTGAAAAGCGCCGCCACGCTTACTCCGGCTTGGCCTCGAGATTGAGGCGGAGGACGACTTCCTTGCGGATCAAATCGTCGGGCTTGCCCGCAAACTTGATGTCCCAGTCGAAGCGGTTGATGTCGAACTCGGCCTCGATCTTGGCGGTGTCGCCGGTTTGGGAGACGGCGGCCGGAAAGGAGACGCTCTTGGTGACGCCATGCAGGGCGAGGTTGCCTGTGACGGTGTACTCGGTGTCGCTCCCCTTCTCGATTTTCGTGACGTCGAAGACAGTGGTGGGATGGTTCTCCACGTCGAAGAAGTCGGCGCTCTTGAGGTGGCCGGTCAGTTTCTCCTGATCCGACCAGAGCGAGTTCATGTCGATCTCGACCTTGTGGTCGTTGCCGGCCGGCGCTCCGTCCTTGAGGGTGAAGTGGCCGGTGAATTTCTTGAAACCTCCCTTGTGCGAGCCGGTGACCTTGGAGCCCTCGAACCCGATAGTCGAATTGTCAGTGAAGAAGTACTTTGCGGAACCTGCCGGCCCGGCATCGAGTTCCTTCTTCCTGGAGTCGCCGACTTCGGCATCGGTGGTCTTGTCGGCGGGGTTCTTGCAGGAGACGAGGAGGCCCATCGTGAGAGCGAGAGGAGTGACGAGAATGGTTGATTTCATGAATTCGAATCTGGTTGTGAGTTCAAGTGGTTGCACGCGGTGGAGGTTGTTGGGATTCGAGGGAAACGCTTGTATTCCCTTCGAGTCAACTACGAACCCACCACGCGGAGCTGAAGATCGACGAGGTCGTTGACGAGATGCATGCCCAAACGCTGTGAGTCAGCCGAGGCGGAAGAGGAGAAACTCCGCATCCTCCCGGGCGGTGAGCTCAAGCTCGGCGTGATCGAAGGCTGCCGCGTCTCCGGGGTGGAGGGACTCATCGCCGAGTCCCAGGCTGCCGCGAACCAGTTGGAGCCAGGTGTAGGGCCGATCGGCAGATTCCTTGAGGAGCACCGATTCGCCGCGTGGAAGGAGGCCGTGGAGGACCTCGGCGTTCTGTCGGATGGAGATCGATCCGTCCCGGCCGTCCGGGGAGGCGAGGAGGGCGAGGCCGTCCCGACGGGAGAGCTGCGAGACGTCGAAGTCCTGGTAGCGCGGGTCGCCGCCCGGTTGCGCGGGCGTGATCCAGATCTGGAGGAGCTTGACGGGGGTGTCGGGGGAGGGATTGAGCTCGGAGTGCAGGACGCCGCTGCCGGCCGACATGTATTGGAACTCGCCTGCTTTGATTACGCGCCCGTTGCCGATGGAATCTTCATGGCGGAGGGAGCCCTCCACGATGAAGGTGAAGATCTCCATGGACTTGTGGGGGTGCATGCCGAATCCCTTTCCGGGGGCCACTGTGTCGTCGTTGATGACCCGAAGGGAACGGTAGCCCATGTGGGCCGGATCGTGGTAATTCGCGAATGAAAAGGAGTGGCGGGCGTCGAGCCCCTCGTGGATGGCATGACCACGCTCCTCCGAACGGCGGATTGTGATGGTTGGCGAAATGAAGTGTCCTTTCATTTGTGGGCGGGACTGAGGGTGAGAGGCCATGATTCTCCCGCACGGGAATCAGCCGTCGAGTTGTGCGAGGTAGACGGTGCTTTGGGAATCCTTGTCGAGAATCGGATTCGGGAAGGTGACGACCTCCGCGGAAGTTTTTGGGAAGACGCCGCGGAGGAGTGCCATGAACTCTTGGTCCGGGTGGTCGTCGGACCACATCGCGAATACGCCACCGGGATGGAGATGTGTGCCCAGTTTTTCGAGGCCCGCGGGTGTGTAGAATCCCCGGTGGTTCTCGTGGATGAGGTTCCGGGGGGAGTGATCGATATCCAACAGGATGGCGTGGAAGCGGCGGTGAGGAGTCCCGGGGTCGAACCCGGATGAATTGGAAAGCGCGAAGAAGTCGCCGGGCACGAAGTGGCAACGCGCGTCGCGGTTGAGTCCTTCGCCGAGGGGCACAAGCCCGCGTTGATGCCAGCCGATCACCTGTGGCAGCGCCTCGACGACGATCAAGGATCGGACGCGCTGGTCCCCGAGGGCGGCTCGTGCGGTGTAGCCGAGGCCCAGCCCGCCGACCACCACGTCAAGGGCGGGGGCGCCGAGCCGGGCGAAGGCGAGATCGGCGAGAGCGATTTCTACCGCCGTGAAGAGGCTCGACATGAGAAAGCCGGATCCGAGGATGACCTCGTAGATCTCGAGGTTATCGAGGGAGCGCATGCGCCGTCGCCGCAGGATGAGATCACCCAGGGGAGTCTGGTGGAAATCCAATTCTTCGAAGTCGCGGCTCATGGAACGGTTGATCGACAGTGATTGCAGTTCGAGAGGCAGGCGAGAAGAAATGAGAGATTGGGAGGAAGCCGGAGGGCGGTTCGGGGTTCCGTGTTCAGGGTTCGATGTTTGGTGTTCGGTGTTCCGAGCTGAGGGTTCGAAGGAGGGAGGGAGAGGGGACGGATGATCGAGCATGGGGATTGTGCTTGTGGCGGTTGTTGGGGATAATGGCGGCATGATCGAGATTCCGTTGCTTCGCTTGGCCCTGTCGCTGCTTCCGGTGGTGGTGGTGGGCTGGATATCGTGGCGTTGGTCGCGCGGAAGCAATGAGCTGGCGATTGCCACGGCCCGGATGGTGGTGCAATTGCTGGCGGTGGGCTACGTGCTGGTGCTCTTGTTCAAGGTGGAGAATCCGTGGGTGGGCCTGGCCGTGGTTGCCTTCATGATCGTAGTGTCGTCCTGGATTGCGATCCGGACCGTGAAAAAGCTGCGGGGGAGGGCCTACGGCGACGCGTTGCTGGCGATTGGCATTGGCGGCGGAGCGGTCTTCGCGCTGGTGGTGGTGGGAGTGCTCGGGTTGGATCCCTGGTACCAGCCGAGGTATGTCATTCCGATTGGAGGGATGATCTTTTCGAATGCGATGACGGCCGTGACCCTGAGCGCGGAGCGCTTTGAAGCGGAGCGGGACGGGGGACGAGGTGCGGTGGAGGCGCGAAACGCGGCGTGGAACGCAGCCTTGATTCCGCAAGTGAACTCCTTCCTGGCGGTGGGCCTGGTGGCCCTGCCCGGAATGATGACGGGGCAAATCCTGGCAGGGGCCTCGCCGCTGGACGCGGTGCGCTACCAGATCATGGTGATGGCGATGGTGATGGGTTCGGCCGGTTTTGCGGTGGCGCTGTTCCTGGTGCGGAGGGTGAAGCAGGAGCACCGAGCGCCCTGATCCCTTCAAAGAAAAAAAATGTGACCAAGCGGCGGGGGGAATGAAGAAGGGCCGGGCTCCGGTCGGAACGAGGCTGGATCGGATTTCACCGGAAACTGCGATTTCCACCTTTTCCCGGCACGGATAATGCATTATAATAGGAGAATCGCAGACGCGTACGCCTCAGGAATGAAACTGCAACCAACAGAGACCAATGGAGTTCTTGAGCGTAGCTGTCATCCTACTTGGCGTTGCCTTGATCCTGGGGCCCGTGTGCGCATGGGCCGTGATCTGGGGCGACCGCAAATAGAGATGAGCTAGTGTAGTCCGTCAAGCAGACTGGGTTTTATTCAATTTCTTCCGTCCCCGCTTCACCTTCTCAAGAATATCGCTGGCTGAAGCGGTCCAGACGAAAGGCTTCGGGCTGGCATTGTGGGCGGCG
>CAUZKZ010000495.1:0-4265 GCA_963580345.1 Verrucomicrobiia bacterium
CAGGAAGAAGCTCTCGTCATCGTGATTCTCGATCCGAGTTTCCGCATCAACGAATTCGTGGCCAGCAACGTGACCGGACGTCAGGACGGGGATCAGAATTTCCTGGACTGGATCGAGATCTACAACGAGCAGGGATCCCCTTCGAACTTGAACGGCTGGTTCCTCACTGACGATCCGGACGACCTCACCAAGTGGCAGTTTCCCTCTGTGGAGGTGGGACCCAACGGCTACCTCCTGATCGTTGCCTCGGGCAGGGACCGTGCGGTGGCAGGCCAGGAGCTGCATGCCAGTTTCGAGCTCTCGAGTGTGGGTGACTACCTCGCCCTGGTGAAGCCGGACGGGGTCACCATCGTGGACCAGTATTCATTCGGAGCCCAGTTCCCGGATATCGGATTCGGCTATGATGGAGCCGGGGGTGGTCAGGGGTTTCTCACTCCGACGCCGGAGGCAATGAACGGTCCTGCCTTCCAGTATGGAGCCAACGAAGTCATCTTCAGCCGGGAGCGGGGATTCTACGACGCAAGCTTCAACCTGACCCTGAGCGCGACCGTGCCGGGATCAGTCATTCGTTATACCACCAATGGAGCCAGGCCTTCCGCAAACAGCGGCACGATTTACAGCAGCCCCATCATGATCAGGCCCGACAGCAGGGGCAGCCCCCGGGGATCCCGCATCGTGCGCGCCATTGCTGTTCACGCCTCCGCGGCGGTGCAGCCGGCGGTCACTCACACCTACCTTTTCGTCAATGGCGTGAACAGCCCTGCCCGGGACGGGGTGGTGGGGCAGCCGGGGTTCCACTCCAGCATCGTGAACCATGCAAGTTACCGCGGATTGATGGACGATGCCCTCCTCGCGCAGCCAGCGGTTTCGATCGTGGGAGGCCTGCCCAACACCAGCGAGTCGGAACGCTCGGTGGAGTTTTTCACCCCGGACGGGTCAGAGCCCGGCTTTCACATCAATTGCGGAATGAAGGCGGTGGGCGGTCACGCCATTGGATCTCCCAAGAACAACTTCCGTCTCTACTTCCGCGGTCAATACGGCACCTCCAAGCTGCGCTACGATCTGTTCAAGGATCACCCCTACAGCACCGGCGCGGCGGATGTCTTCAACCGGTTAAACCTGCGGAGCGGCTCCCACGACTCCTTCTTCTGGCTCGCTAGTCCGGGCAATCCGTCCAACAGCGGGGGACCGCAGAGGGGGGATGCCCAGTACCTGCGCAACCGCTGGATCAGCGACATGCAGTTCGCGATGGGCCACGAAGCGCTGCACGGCCGCTGGGTGCATGTCTACGTCAACGGGGCCTACCATGGGCAGTATCACCTTCATGAGTGGCCCAATGATGACTTCATGGCGTCCTACCTGCCGGGTTCGGCGGAGGACTACGAGTATACCAACTCGGCGAACTCTTCCAAGGCGGGCAGCGACAACTGGCAGGCGACATGGGCCTCGGTGAGGTCGGCCGCCAGAGCCGGGGGGGCCGCAATGCGCTGGATCGATCTCGAGAATCTCATCGACTACCAGATCCTGAACTATTACGCGGGAAATCCCTGGGATTGGAATCCGAACCAGAACTGGATGGCGGCCGGACCGGGCCGTTCAAGTTCGCCGTCCGGCGGCTGGAAGTTCTTCTGCTGGGATTCCGATATCTGCCTGCAGGATCCCGGCGCCAACGTGCTGGGGAAAAACGTGCCCGACGGTATTTTCCAGAGTCTCATGAATGACGAGGAGTTTCGGATTCTCTTTCGCGACCGGGTCTACAGGCACTGCTTCCACGATGGGGTGCTTACGCCCATCAAGGTGGCGCAGGTTCACAGCTTCAGGGCGGACCAGATCCGGACCAGCATCATTGCGGAGACGGCGCGATGGCAGGGGAGCGCCGCCAGTGCTCCGTGGGATCGCGATGGCGAATGGCAGAACGAGCTGAACCGCATGGACAACTATTTCCGGGTGCGCACCAGGAACCTGCTGAACCAGCTGCGGAGTCATTCCAACTGGTATCCCGTGGATGCGCCGGAGTTCGATGTCCGGGGCGGCTTCGTGGCGCGAGGGTTCGCGCCCGCCCTTACCGCGCCGGCCGGGACGATTTACTACACCACCGACGGGAGAGATCCCCGGGCCCGCAGAGGGGCAGTGAGCCCCGCCGCCACCGCCTTTACCCCCGGCAGCCTGATTATCGACGAGGCCACGGTTGTTCGCGCACGTGTGTTCAATGGGACGACCTGGTCAGCCTTGAACGAGGCGGGCTTCATCCTGGTCGGAACGCAACTGGCGGCCGCGGCGAACGCCACCATCACCGAGATCAACTGGCATCCCTACGATTCGGAGAACTACGAGTTCATCGAGTTCAAGAACACCTCGGGAGCAACGGTCGACTTCACCGGGGTGACGCTCTCGGATGGCGTGCACTTCACCTTTCCGCTGGGATCGGTGGTGCCGCCGGGCGGACATATCGTGGCGGTGGAAGACCTGGTAGCGTTTTACGCGCGCTACGGGAGCAGCGGGTCGCCCTGGTATTTCCCGGGCATCCAGGCGGCAGGTACCTGGTCGGGGGCCCTCGACAATGACGGGGAGAGGATCGTGGTGACCGATGCCGCTGGTGCCCCTCTGCAGACGGTCACCTACAACGATTCCGGATCGTGGCCCGGCCGCGCAGATGGGCGTGGGAGTGCGGCCGAGGTGGAGAATTCCTCCCTGGTGCCGGTGGTGCAGCCCGGGAAGGATCTCTATCTCGACCGCGGGAACAACTGGCGGGCAAGCAGCGAGTTTCACGGCTCCCCGGGACGGGATGGAGCAGGACCGGACAATCGCGTGGTCTTCAACGAGATTCTCAGCAACTCTGATCCACCCGAGGTGGATGTATTCGAACTGTTTAATACGCAGGGTGGCGATCTCGATATCGGGGGTTGGTTCGTGAGCGATGACGCAGGCGAGTTCAAGAAGTACCGCATTGCCGACAACACTGTGCTGCCGGCAGGAGGGTTGCTGACCTTCGACGCGAGCGAGTTCAACAACGTGGCGAACGCGGAGAGCCTGGTTCCGTTCGCCCTGAGTGGATCGAAGGGAGACGATCTCTACCTCCTTGAACCGGATGCCACGGGAAACCTGTTGCGATTTATTGATCGGGTGGAGTTTGGCGCAGCGGCGGCGGGGGAGTCGTTTGGCCGCTGGCCGGACGGAAGTTCAGGGGAGCTCTATCCCATGACGAGCCAGACCTTCGGCCTTCTGAATGAGAGCGGAGGCAATGCGGTGCGAGTGGGCTCGCTGGTCATCGCGGAGATTCATTATAACCCGGACGGGATCGACGATGGACGCGAGTTCATCGCGATCTGCAATGCTGGAGAGACGGCTGAGAACCTTGCGAACTGGAAGCTCCGCGGAGAGGTCGACTTTGACTTTTCCGCGGCCACTTCCCTGGGGGCGGGAGCCTTCCTGGTCCTCGTCGCCTTCGATCCGACGGACGCAGTGGTCCTGAGCGTATTCCGGAGCGAGTACGGGCTCGATCCGCTCGTTCCGGTCCTCGGTCCCTGGACCAACGACGGTGCGGTGCCCACCAGGTTGAACGACGGAGGGGGCTCCGTACGGCTTCTGCGCCCTGACGCCCTGGTGGTTCCCGGTGATGGTTCGCCCGTTTTTTACCCGATGCTGATTGAGGACCTGGTCAACTACAATGACGTCCTCCCGTGGCCCCTCTCCCCGGATGGTGCCGGTGACTCCCTGGTGCGGGTGGCGGTGGGGATCTACGGGGATGATCCACTCAACTGGGATGCTTCGTCAGCACCCCTGAGCGGCGTTTCCTACGCCACCTGGGCGGCCACCGCCTTTCCGGAGGGAACTCCCGTCTCCGATCGCCTCGCGGAGGCCGATCCGGATGGGGACGGAATGAGTAATTTCGGCGAATTCGCGTTTGTCCTCGATGCTCTCAACGGCGAGGGACTCTCCCATGCCGTTTCGGTGGGTCCCGAGGCGGGTGGTAATGCCATTCTCGTTCGCTACCGGACGCGCCCGGGTGGTCACGCGCTGACCTACGAGGTGGGGGTGAGTAGTGACCTGCAGGTCTTCGATTACAGCGAAAGCGCCCTGCAGTTTGTGTCAGCCGAGGTGCTGGGCGATGGAGCGGTGCTGGTGAGCATGCGCTACCCCTTGATCGATCCCATTGCGGAGCGCCTCTTCTTCCAGATCAGAGCGACCGCGAACTGAGATGAGTTTAAATGCCAACGCCGCCAGCGAACCGGCGGCGTGGATGGGAAAAAGCGGTTGCGCAAGGC
>CAUZKZ010000496.1:0-4248 GCA_963580345.1 Verrucomicrobiia bacterium
TTCCAGAAAAAGCTCTACCAGCTCTACAAGAAACCGGGGAATTTCAAGGGATTGATCTACAAAGACACCGGCCATGTCTACTCGGAGGAGATGTGGGCGGAGACCATGAGATGGCTGAAGAAAAATCTCTAGGCCATAACTACTGCTAGGAATTCCCTTTTTTCATCCCTGTTTTCCCAGCCTATTCCGGGCCGGGGTTGGTGGGGGGGCAGATGGCGTTCCCATTCTGTTTGTGGAAGGTGACCCCGATCCAACCCTGGTGGCCAAATTCGGGATCAGGTGATCTGCAAGATGATTCGAATCCGACCAGATTTCACCACTGGTTGGACGGCGCCATCTTCCAAGGGAACAGGATCATCAGCGCACTGGGAAATCTGCATGGTTGCGCCGTCGATCTTCCCTGTGCAAGCGCCCGCGGCCAGCGAAAGCGAGATCGATTGGGGTAAAGACATCCAACCGCTCTTTGTCGAGCACTGATACGCTTGTCATGGGCCGGATGCAAAAGGCGAGCACAAAGCCGGGCCATGTCGCCGTAAATGCCGGTGAACTGCCGCTCAAATCATTGCAGGCAAACGGATTCTCTTTAGACTCTGGCGTCTCAGACTGCGGGCTGCGCCGTGGACAAAACACATACCGCCTATGAAACATCCCGTCATCAAGGCCATCGGGGTCCTGCTCTTCATCGCCTTGCTCGGCGCGGTGGTTTTCTGGCCAGAAGCCGAAGCGCCGGCCGGGGGGACGGCCGCGGGTGATACGCCGGAGGTCATCGTCCTAAAAGGGGCCTCCCAGTTTGACGAGAACCACGTCTTCACCCGGACGCTGCGGAAGTTCGAGGAACTCGTGAAGGAATACTACGGCAAGCCGGTCGAGTTCACGCTCTACCTCAACAGCGAGCTAGGACTTGAGAAGGATTACTTCGCTTACATGAACCAAGGTGTTTCCCTAGACTACGCTATCGTTTCCCCTTCGCACATGTCCACCTTTTCGATGTCGGCTCCGCTGATGGACATGCCGTTTCTCTTTCGTGACGTCGATCACTGGAACAAGGTTCTCGACGGCGACGCGCTTCAGCCGATCGCCGACGATGTGTTCCGCAAAGCCGACGTGATGCTCATCGGTTTCGCCGGGGGAGGCACCCGCAACCTGATCGTCAAGCGGCCCGTCACCAATATGAGGGAACTACAGGGGCTGAACATGCGCGTGATGGGTGCCCCGATCCAGACTCGTATCTTCCAGGCGGTGAAGGCGGCGCCGACCGTCATCGCCTATAGCGAGATCTACAACGCAATTCAGACCGGCGTGATTGATGCCGCGGAAAACGAGGCGTCCGGCATCCGCCATATGAAATTCTATGAGGTTGGGCCGGAGATCTGCCTGACTCGTCACGCCATCACGGTTCGGCCCGTAGCCTTCAGCGGGAAGACCTTCCGCCGCCTGCCCGCCGATCTGCAGGCGGCAATCGTGAAAGCTGGCCGGGAAGCCGGGGCGCATGGACGGCACCTCGAATCCAGTGAGGACGCCGCCATCCTCGCGGAGATGGAAAAGGAGGGCAAGCTGCGGACCCATGCGTTCACGGAGAGGGAGGAACTATTGCGCTTGGCCGAACCGGTCAAAGCGGAGTACGCAAAGTCGATCGGTGCGGAAGACGTGCTGGCGCGGGTCAATGCGGTGAGATAGCGTGTCCCGGAGCCACCCTGAATTCACCGGTGCACCGGTCATGAACATTCTGATTGAGCGCTTCCACCAATTCTTGAAAGTCGTCCTGACGGTGCTGATGGGACTGATGATCGTGCCGGTGACGCTTCAGATCGTGTCCCGTCACACGGGAATCATTCCCCGCTACATCTGGACCGAGGAGGTTGCGCGGTTCTGTTTCATCTGGATCATCATGATCGGATCGATGATTGCGGTGCGGGACGGAACGCACTTCGATGTGAACCTGCTCCGACCACCGGCCTCGCCGCGAAGGAAGGGTATCCGTGACCTGATCGTGCATTTAGCGATGGCCTTACTGGCGCTGTTCTTTCTGCGCTACGGGGTCGTTTTCGCGAAAACAGGCTTCATCCAGACCTCGGAGATGAGTGGCATCAACATGCTCTGGATCTACATTTCATTTCCGCTCGCGGGTCTCACCTGGGTGATCTTCCTTGCCGAGAAGATCATGCAGGATTGGGAACTGATTTGCGGCGCCAGCAGACCGGAGGGGCCGGAAACATCGCCATGAGTCCGGGAGAGGTCTCGGCGATCATGGTCGGCGCTTTTGTGGTGCTGGTGGTCCTGCGCGTTCCGGTCTCCTTCGCGCTGGGACTGGCATGTCTTCCGATCCTGCTGATCGAAGAGCGGCTGACCCCGGTGGTGCTGGTCAACGAGATGTGGAAATCGTACAACGCCTTCATTTTGTTGGCGGTTCCATTTTTTCTGCTGGCGGCCAACCTGATGAATGCGGCTGGTATCACTCAACGCCTGGTTGACCTGGCGCGGGCGGCGGTGGGACATCTTCCCGGCGGGTTGGGGCACGTCAACGTAACGGTGAGCATGCTTTTCGCGGGCATCTCCGGTTCCTCCACCGCCGATGCGGCCGGAATCGGTTCCCTCCTGATCCCGGCCATGAAGAAGGAAGGCTACGACTCGAGTTTCACGGTGGCCATCACCGCTTGTTCATCCGTGATGGGGGTGATCATTCCGCCCAGCATCATTATGATCGTCTGGGGTGGCCTGATGTCGGTGTCGATCGGTGGTCTTTTTCTGGCGGGAATCGTCCCCGGAGTCTTGATCACTTTCACCCTGATGGGCGCCACGCTGATTTTTGCCAAGGTGCGGAAGTACCCGGTTGGCAAGCGCTCCTCGTTCCGGGAATTTTGCCGGGCCTTCGGTCACGCCGCTCTGGCCCTGGTCACCCCAGCGATCATTGTGGGAGGAATCGTGTTCGGGTTTTTCACGGCGACCGAAGCCTCGGTGATCGCGGTCCTGTACTCGCTGGTGCTGGGGGGGCTCATCTACCGCTCCATCGGTTTGCGAGAACTGCCGAAAGTGCTCTACGAATCGGCGCGCTTTGCAGGGATCTCCTTGTTTTGCATTGGAACGGCCTCGGCATTCGGTTGGCTGCTGGCCTATTTTCGCGTCCCGCATGCGCTTGCGGACCTTCTCGCGGGCCTGCATGCCGGTCCGGTGGCGACGGGGATCCTGATCGCCCTGGCCTTCCTGGCAATCGGAATGTTCATTGACGCTATTCCGGCCATCATCGTTCTGGGCACGATTCTGCTGCCCTTGGCGGAAGGGGTCGGCATGCACCCGCTGCACTTCGCGATGATCGGGGTGGTCTCGCTCGCTTTCGGCCTGGTGACGCCGCCCTATGGACTGTGCCTGCTCATCGCCGCGTCGCTGGGACAAGTGAAGATGGTGGATGCTCTGAAGGACATCGGGCTCATCCTGCTCCCCATGTTGGCAATTCTCGTGCTGGTGATTCTATTCCCGGAACTAATTCTCTTTCTCCCCCGTCTTGTTGCGCCTCAGTTTCTCTAGCGAGGCTTCGCCTCAGACCAAAAGAGCCCATTCTTCTTGATCGGCCGGCCACGGTGGATGTCGAGGCGTTCTCGGCCCAATACAATGCGAATCAACTCCGCGCCTCGCCTGACCTGTTGCCTCCCGAAGTCTCCCGGACCATCCTTGAGGGTCGGCCGATTAAAGCACTGTTTTGACGGAGCAGTCGGTGCGGAGGCCAAAGCACGTGGCCGGAGAATTGTCAGAAGGCCTCGGGGACTTCAGGGAGCTCCTCAAGGGCTTGTGACAACCGAACGCGACGCCCGTTTTCGCAGTTCGTCCATTTGCCTTGTCACTGCGGCAGGACCGCCAAATAATGGATCGCTGAATGAATTGTCCGGACTCATCCAGCCCAAAAAAAACCTAGAGGAACCAAGATGCACACACGCAACGTTCTCATCCTCGCCACCACGACACTCTTCGCCCTTGGAACATCGGCCCACGCTGAGGAAGGGACGAAGGCTCTTGCCGCCGCTGTTCTGAAGCGTATCGATCTCAACCGCGGACTGTGCGCGGTTGTTGGTCGTGACCGTGACCTTGCGATCGAACTCGCAACCGCCAGCGAACTCCTCGTCCACCAGCGCGATCCGAATCCCGCAAACGTGGTCGAGCTTCGCGCCCTGGCGGACAAGGCGGGCCTCGACCTCCCGCGCTTCGTGACGGAACACGGATCGCTGGGCCGCCTCCCCTACGCCGACAATACGGTTG
>CAUZKZ010000497.1:0-4247 GCA_963580345.1 Verrucomicrobiia bacterium
CGTATCGGATGATTTCATCCATTGGTCTAAACGGCGATGGCTTGAATTCGGATCAGCCCCGAAGGAAGAGCTCTATACCAATCAGGTCAGACCCTATTACCGGGCGCCACATATCTACGTGGGATTTCCCTCGCGATACATAGACCGTGGTTGGGGTCATTCCACCGAAACCTTGCCTCAGCCGGCCGAGCGCAAAACCAGATCCAAAGGAAGCCGGCGATACGGCTCGGCAGTCACCGATGCCCTGTTGATGACCAGTCGGGACGGAATCCACTTTAACCGGTGGGAAGAGGCCTTTTTGAAACCGGGATTGAGAACACGACACAATTGGTCCTACGGTGACAATTACCTGGCCTGGCACATCGTGGAAACCGATTCGGCCGACGATGACATGCCCCGTGAACTCTCACTCTATGCGACCGAGAGCTATTTCACCGGAAAGATGAGCCGCCTCAGGCGTTACAGCCTCCGAATCGATGGATTCGTTTCGATCAACGCCCCAGTTCAAGGCGGAGAAATCGTGACTCAACCCCTGGTGTTCGCTGGTTCCAAATTGAAGATCAATTTTTCAACTGCGGCAGCGGGTTCGATTCACGTAGAACTACAGGATGAAAACGGGGAGGCCCTTGCCGGTTTCGGTCGGTCGAATTGCCATGAAATTTTCGGAGATTCGCTGGAACATTTAGTGGCCTGGAAAGAAAACCCTGACCTGGGCCGCCTGGCTGGTCAAACGATTCGTCTGCGATTTATCCTCAAGGAAGCCGATCTTTACTCCTTTAAATTCCACTAAGGCGACAATTGCAGCTTGCGTTCATTGACCGAGTACCAGGAAGCGATGTAACCGGTCAATTTTTCGACGCCTTCGGGCTGTTTCCCCGCCAGGTTCCTTTGCCCGGTGGTAGCAGCATTCGAGTCTGTCCCCTCTTACGTGAGGGTCACCCATCTTGGTGACGCGGAATCCCGCTGGAGCGCCTTTCCCTTCAGGCTCACCGAAAAATTGTTGCGGGTGCGGCGGGAAGTTCCCACCGAGTGCCGAGGTCCGGTTTTCAAGGCCCCGGGAAACTTGCGCCGCGGAGGTCTTCGCGGTTGAGAAAGCTGCGCGTCCACGCTACGTATCCGGCCACGGATGCTTCGCCGCGTAACTATCCTCCTCGTGCTCCTTCCCGGTCTGGGGCGGGCCGCCCCCCTCGACTTCAATCTCGATGTCCGCCCTCTCCTCGCGGACCGCTGCTTCATCTGCCACGGCTTCGACGAAAAGGCGCGCAAGGCCAAGCTCCGCCTCGACCTCCCGGAGGGCGCCTTCGCCAAGCGGGAGGACGGCCACGCCATCGTTCCGGGCAAGCCGGATGAATCTCTGCTATGGAAGCGCATCACCAATACCGATCCGGACGAGGTCATGCCCCCGCCCGATTCACATCTCTCGCTGAGGGATGCCGAAAAGCAACTCCTCCGGAATTGGATCGAGGAAGGCGCGGTCTACCAAAAGTACTGGGCCCTCCTCCCCGTCAAGCGGCCCGCCCTCCCGAACGCGATCGACGCGGCCGCCACGATCCGAAATCCCATTGATGCCTTCGTGACGGCGCGCCTCGCCAGGGAGGGGCTGAAGCAATCTCCTGAGGCGACCCGCCGCACCCTGGTGCGCCGCCTCTCGCTCGACCTGCGCGGCCTCCCTCCCAACCCCGCAGAGGTCGAGGACTTCCTCAACGACAAGTCCGAGCTTGCTTACCAGAAACTGGTCGACCGCTTCCTGGCCTCGCCCTCCTTCGGGGAGCGCATGGCCTGGCCGTGGCTCAATGCTGCCCGCTACGCCGACTCGAACGGCTACCAGGGCGACGGGGAGCGCACCATGTGGCCGTGGCGCGACTGGGTGGTGGAGGTCTTCAACCGCAATGTCCCGTGGAACGATCTCACCGTCTGGCAACTCGCGGGCGATCTCCTCCCCGAGGCCACCCTCGAACAGAAACTCGCCACCGGGTTTCTTCGCAATCATCCCATCAATGGCGAGGGCGGCCGCATCGCGGAAGAGAACCGCGTCGACTACGTGATGGACATGGCCGAGACGACCGGCACGGTCTGGCTGGGCCTCACTTTCAACTGCTGCCGCTGCCACGATCACAAGTACGATCCCATCACCAACGAGGAGTACTACCAGCTCTTCGCCTTCTTCAACCAGACACCCGTGAATGGCGGCGGTGGCAACCCGCAGACTCCGCCCGTGATCGAAGTCCCGACCGGCGACCGCAAGAAGAAGGAGGCGGAGCTAAACGCCGAGATCGACGCCCTGAAGAAAAACCTGAGCGAGCTCGAGGAGGAACTCCGCGCAAAACAACCGGCCTGGGAGAAGACGCAGCGCAAGAAGGTCGACACCGAATCGTGGACGGTGCTCAAGGTCAACTCGGCCCGGGCCGACAAGCAAAAGCTCGAGGTCCTCGCGGACGGCTCGATCCTCGCCGGCGGCGAGAATCCCAAGAACGACGCCTACACCCTCTCGGCCGAGACCGATCTCGCCAGCATCGCCGGCGTGCGGCTCGAAGCGCTTCGTCACGAGAGCATGACCAAGGGCGGGCTCTCGCGCGCCGAGAGCGCAAACTTCGTCCTCACCGATTTCCAGGTGCGGGTCCAACCACTCGGGGCCGCCAAGGCCACCCCCCTCAAGTTCGCCTCCGCCCAGGCCACCTTCGAGCAGGAAAGCCACAAGATCACAACCGCCTTCGACGGCGATCCCAAGGTCGGCTGGGCCGTGCACGAAGGCCGGACGGTCGATCGGGAGCACGAAGCGGTCTTTCACTTCGCCGAGCCGGCCGTGGTTCCCGCCCGCGCCTCGATCCTCATCACCCTTCGGCACGACTCCCCGCACGCACAGCACAACCTGGGACACTTCCGGATTTCGGTGAGCGAGGATCCCGGGGCCACCCTCGTCTCGAAGGAAGCCAGCCTGCAGGCCGCCCTCGCCATCGAGCCTGCCAAGCGCAACAAAGAACAAGTGGAACTGTTGACCCGGACCCATCGCGAAGGCGAACCGCGCCTCGCGCAAATCCGAAAGCAGATCGAGGAGAAGGCCAAGGCCCGCGACGGCGGCCGCAAGGGACTCCCCAAAGTCATGGTGATGCAGGACATGGAGAAGCCCCGCAAAACCTTCATGCTCCAGGTTGGAAATTACGAAAAACCGGGCAAGGAAGTCACGGCCGGAACCCCCGCCAGCCTGCCTCCCTTCCCCGGGGACTCGCCCCGCAACCGCCTCGGGCTCGCCCGCTGGCTGGTCGCTCCCGAAAACCCCCTCGCCCCCCGCGTCACCGTCAATCGCTTCTGGCAGGACCTCTTCGGGATCGGCCTCATCAAGTCGCCCGAGAACTTCGGGGTGCAGAGCGAAGTCCCGATTCACCCCAGGCTGTTAGACTGGCTCGCCGCGGAATTCGTGGAGTCCGGCTGGGACGTGAAACATATCCTGCGCACGATCGTGACGAGCCACACCTACCGCCAATCCTCGCGGGTCACGCCCGCCTTGCTGGAAGCCGACCCCGCCAACCGCCTCCTCACTCGCGGGGCCCGCTTCCGCATGCCGGCCTGGATGATCCGCGATCAGGCCCTCTCGGCTTCCGGATTGCTGGTCGCGCGCCAGGGCGGCCCCCCCGTCAACTCCTACCAGCCCGCCGGCATCTGGGCCGAGGCCACCTTCGGAAAGAAAAAATACAACCGCGGCAAGGGCGACGACCTCTACCGTCGCAGCCTCTATTCCTTTTGGCGCCGCATCGCGGCCCCGCCCATGTTCTTCGACAATCCTGGCCGCGAAACCTGCTCGGTGAAGATGGGCCGGACCAATACCCCCCTGCACGCCCTCAGCACCCTCAATGACACCACCTACGTCGAAGCGGCCCGCGCCCTCGCCGCCCGCGCCGCCACAGAGGCCGGCGCCGAGACGGCCGCCCAATTGCAACACGCCTTCCAACTCGTCCTGGCCCGCCCGCCATCCGCCGAGGAACTCGAAGTCCTCGAGAACAGCTTCAACCGCGCCCAGGTCCGCTTCACCTCCGACCCAAAAGCCGCCAAGGATTTTCTCGCCAATGGCGAATCGCCGCGTAACTCGGAACTGCCGGAGGCGGAGCACGCCGCGTTGGCGAGTGTGTGCCTGGGGGTTTTGAATCTGGATGAGGCACTGACGAAGGAGTAGTGTTTCAGTATTCAGTATTCAGTATTCAGTATTCAGTATTCAGTATTCAGTGTTCAGTGTTCAGTGTTCAGTGTTCAGT
>CAUZKZ010000498.1:0-4228 GCA_963580345.1 Verrucomicrobiia bacterium
GGGCTCCGTCATCGCGCGGGAAGTGCCGCTCGACGAAGCTCTCCGCATGGCCCCCACGTTCAAAGGCTACACAGCATTCTTCGAGACCACCTTCGGCGTCATACCCGTGGACGAAGACACCGGACCCGTCCTGGGCCCCGGCAACGGCCGCGGCTATCATGGGCTCTGGCCCACCCGCGATGACTACCGCGCCGCCTTCCTGCTTTGGGGCCCCGGCATCCGAGCCGGCGAGATCCCCGAAATCTCGATGCTCGATATCGGACCGACTTTTGCCGATATCCTCAGCCTCGAACTACCCCGCACCCAGGGACATTCGCTCTGGCAGGTAATGGATCAGTTTCGTTATCCAGCCCAGCAGTAGAAGCGGGCACTTCTGAGTGAGCCGTCAGCCGGCCACAAAGCCGAGGAGACCACATCTCCGAGATGCCGACTACTCGGACATCTGGACAGGATCCCCACTCTGTCTTCGTCGGTTGAATGTTGAGAAATGATTTCCCATTGAGCGATCAGCCGTCCGATCCGTCGCGTCCAAGCCGCCGCAAGGACTGAAGACGAGTCCTCTCTGGCGACTAGCGAGCTTCGGGACTGATCGTTCATGACATCGGTTGCGCCATCAATCCAGCGGTACAATCCGCTAGCGTCAGGGTCGGCACTTGATGATAGGCACCACAATCTTGCATCACCGCATCACCGAGAAGCTCGGTGAGGGCGGGATGGAGAGGTCTGGAAAGCTGAGGACCTCAACCTTGGGCGTCCGGTTGCGTACTCGTGCCAGCATCATCGCCGATGGCGATCTTAAAGGAGTATGACAATGCCGGAATTGATCGATTTGTCCCAAGAGATATTCCACCGCTGCACCACGCATCCCAGCCACCCCAAGGCTATGTACTACCCTTACATAACCCACGCTGAATCTCTTGAGCAGCGAGGAGGGAAATCAAGCTCCACCGTAGATATGTTGAACATGCCGGACCACACAGCGACCCATGTGGACGCCCCGCGGCATTTCGGGATTGAATGGGACGAGCAGGGCATCGACTCACTGCCATTGGAACGGTTTTACACCGAAGGGATCTGTCTTGATCTCTCACACCTGGCCCCCAAAGCGCTCTACGGCGTGGACGAGGTGGAAAAGGCGCTTGAAAAAGATAGTCTGGAAATTAGGCCCAACGATACCGTACTGCTTTATTTGGCCCACTTTGAGAGATTTTGGGGGAAACCCGAATTCCTCACAGATTGGCCGGGGATGGCGGAAGAGGTGGCGGTCTATTTCGGTGAACGAAAGATCAGCGCATTTGGCGTAGAGGCGGTCAGCCCGGGAATTATCGATGTCTCGAATACCGAAGTACATCAGATTTGCGGCCGTATGGGTATAACCCATTATGAAGGACTGGTGAACCTTGATCGACTGGTGGGACGCGGACGCTTTCGTTTCATCGCCTTTCCGCTAAAATTCCGCCGTGGCAGTGCTTCGCCGGTGAGGGCCGTGGCTATTTTTGAAGATTGATGGAGGCTCGATGTCGTCCTTGGTGAAGGACCTGTCGTTCAATCGCACGCGGATCGGGCTACTCAAAGACCTGAGCAAGAGGCGTCGGTTCGCGGTAGCCTACCAGTTCCAGTACACGGAGAATCGGGCCGGCCAGTGTACACCACAGCATGCCATCTTCCTGCGTTACTGGTTTGGCCGCTTACTCTCAGCACGCGGCAGAGGTGCCGACAAAGGGCAGTGACACTGGAGACACGGTAGCATTTAGTACGGAGGGCTCTTCCGGTTAAAAACTTGCGAGAATGGTACCCATGAAATGGACAGGGTTAGTGTTGGGGTTCGTGTTGGTGGGTGTCCTGGGAGCCGAGCAAAAGATAGACGGCCCTTTGGTGATGCTGATCGGACCGCCTGGTAGCGGCAAGTCGACCCAAGGGGTGAATGTGGCTAAGGAGTTAGGGGTCCCCCTGGTTTCCGTTGAAGATCTGATCGAGGAGAACCAGGACGTGATCAAGCGACTGCGGCAGTCAGGTCTCACAGGGATCAAAGCGGAAACTGACCCTGTTCTCAACAAGCTCTTCGCGGAACGCCTCGCACGCGGCGACCTAGCCCAAGGAGCGGTGCTCGATGGTTACCCCTCAACCAAGGAGCATGCTGATTTCCTGGCGGCGATGGTCCAATCCGACGAGCTTCCCAGTCCGATTGTCATCCAACTTGAGATTCCGGACGAGGAGGTCCGCCGCCGAATGGCCGGCACCAACCGCAGCGCTGAGTCCGTCGAGCAACGGCTGAAAGACTACCATCGCGAATTGGGCATGCTGCACGTCTAGTTCCCTAATGCCGACATCACGAAGATTGACGGCACGAAGAAACCCAAGAAGGTGACCAAGCAGATCAGAAAACTGCTAAAGATCAAGCGGGGGGCGTAGCTTCGCAAGGCACATGACCCGAGCGCGGTGCCGGGTGCCGCTTCCATGCGCAATCCACCACCTCTGGCAAAGCATTCATTCCGAGTAGCGGCGAGTGCGCTAACCTTGAGCACTGTGACCCATGGCGGCAACGATCAAAGTCGAAACAGGCGAGGGCGACGAGCACACAGTCACCATACAGGAAGGTGGCGGCCAGACCGTCCATCGCGTCACAGTTGATCCTGACTACGCCCGCAAACTGACCGGCGGCGCGGCGTCCACCGAAGACCTTCTCCGCCGCTCCTTCGAATTCCTGCTCGAACGCGAACCCAAAGAATCGATACTCCGATCCTTTGACCTGCCCCTAATCGGCCGCTACTTCCCCGAGTACGAGCGCACCATCACCGAGCGATTGCCCTAACCGTCTACGACGCGCTCGTCGTAGCACCCTCAGCGTCCTGAACCAAGTTCTTCACGTAAGCCAAAGAGGCCTCAACCAACTCCCACGAACCCGGCCAGAAGCACATGTCAATCGCCCAGTAGTCCACATTGGGCACCGCCAACAGCTTCGGCGCCACCGACTTGAAGTCCACGTTACCCGCCCCAAACGGGTTGTGCGTGCTCGTATGATTGTCGTGCAGCCCGCCATCGGAATCGATTAAGTGGATCGCGCCGATCTTTCCCTCTAGGTTGGCGAGCAATTCCTCGATTCCACCTTCGAGCGTTTCCTTCTCGCCGTGTTGCCGGGATCCCATTACGGCCGCCATGTAGGCATGGCTCGTGTCATACATCACGTCGAAATTCGGGTGATCGACCTTCCCATGCAGCTCTACAATCTCCGACGGCTTGTTGAAGATGAACCCCGGCTCAAATTCCCAGTGCATCCGAATGCCCACATCCTGAGCCTTCTGAGCCGCCTCGTGGAAGACCTCTGCCACGCGGCCCTTCGCCGCTTCATATTCCGCGTCGTCCGAATACTTGCCCGGGTCCGCGACCGTATCCACGCGAATATCGCGAATCCCCACGTCGTTACACAACTCCAAGTTCTTCGCGAACTGCTCCAGGTACTTTTCCTTGTTTGCTGCTTCGGTCGGATCAAACGCGTACTGATCGCATGCGTATCCCGACCGCTCCAGCCCCAAGTCGTCCAGCATCTTCTTCACTTCTTGGCGCAATTCCGTCGTCGGATAGGCCTCGACCGTAACGTGCTCCTGAATACCACAAATCTCAATCGCCTCATAGCCGGTTTCAGCGAGACGCTTCGCGGTCTTATCGAAGGGCACCGGATTGTCCGAATACGGACCGAATGCGAAAGCCCAACTGCCGAGTGAGATCTTTTTCATAATTTGCTTTCCTGATCGATGCCTGACACGGCCGATGCCCGCTACTCCAGTGCGCGGATGCGAATGTTGCGGAACGATGCTTCCATCGGCGGTCCGGCGTGCAACTGCAGCGCCAGTATTCCCTCCGACGACATGCCGTCACGGAGATCCACCGTCACCAGCTTATTCAGTGTAAGTGTGATCTGCCGACCCCGGCAGATGATCTCGTAACTGTTCCAACCACCCGCGTTGACGACCTTCTCGCCTTTGCCCTTATAGCCGGCACGGATGACGCCGCGCCCGGTCTTCTCCCCGTACAAGCTACCCCACCAGGCGCCTTCCGCAGCGTCGGCCTGGTAGCCTCGCACCACCCAATCCGACAGTTCCTCGCTGCGGAATTGCACGCCGCTGTTGTGGTTGCGTAGCTGCACATCCAGCCGCAGGATGAAGTCCGAAAACTTCTCTTCGCTGATCAGAAAGCTGTTGTGCGGAATCTTGTTGCCCTCGGTGGAGCC